>JAHJDE010000112.1 GCA_018812525.1 Gammaproteobacteria bacterium | reverse complement strand
CCTCCCCCTGGCAATCACTGAAAAATCAGATTTACCTGGGTTCAGATGCCTTTGTGGAGCAGATGCAGGACAAGGTCGAGGCCGGACGACATTTAAGCGAGAGGGGGTAGTCGGTTAGCGCCTCCACCCCCTACATGTTGTGGTCACCATTCATAGCCATGCGTCACCGCGGCTTCGGTGACGGGCTCGGTGACAACGGCTTGTTCCAGGAGGCGCTAACCGACTACCCCCTTAAGCGAGATACCAATGACTCAGCGCCGACCAATGGCCCGACCATTGGGCTGATATTTCCAGGAATACCGGGACAGGAATAGCGCGATCATCGCAGCCTTCCGCAATGGCGGCTATAGCATGCGTGAGATCGGCGACCATGTCAGACTACATTACTCAAGGATTAGCCGGATCATTAAACTCGAATAGAAGGCACGGATCAAGACCTGACCCCACCTCAGCAATCATCGCAGCCTTCCGCAGTGGCGGCTATAGCATGCGTGAGATCGGCGACCATGTCAGACTACATTACTCAAGGATTAGCCGGATCATTAAACTCGAACAGAAGGCACGGAGCAAGACCTGACCCCACCTCACTTCATCTCCCCCCCCCATCATGACGTTGGCCTACCTGATTGGCAGGTTAATGAATCTGGCCATGCCGCGTCTTGATTCTCCATGGGGAGTGTCAACGCGGGTTGTCAATAGGCGATCATGAGGCCGAACGATCCGTCCCTGTAAAGATGAATCGGCTTCGCTATTGCGTCCTACCGTTGGGTCACTTGCGTTTCCTCGGCGGCATCAGATCGGTGATGGTCCCCTCGGCCATCTCGGCGGCGAGGCCGAGGGTCTCGCAGAGGCTGGGATGGGGGTGGACGCTGAGGCCGATGTCCTCCATATCCGCCCCCAGCTCCAGGGCCAGAACCGCCTCGCCGATCAGTTCCCCGGCGTTGACGCCGACGATGCCGGCACCCAGGATGCGCTTGGTCTCGGGGTCGAACAGCAGCTTGGTCATGCCCTCGTCTCGGCCTATCCCCAGGGCGCGGCCGCTGGCGGCCCAGGGAAAGGCCCCTTTCTCATAGGCGATGCCCTTCTCCTTGGCCTGGGTCTCGGTCAGACCCATCCAGGCGATCTCGGGATCTGTGTAGGCCACCGAGGGAATGGTCAAGGGATCGAACAGGCCCGGCAGGCCGGCGATCACCTCGGCCGCCACCTTGGCCTCACGGGTTGCCTTGTGGGCCAACATGGGATTCCCGACCAGATCGCCGATGGCGAAGATGTGCGGCAGGTTGGTGCGCATATGCGTATCCACGGGAATGAAGCCGCGTTCGTCCACCCGCACCCCCGCCGCCTCGGCATTGATGAGCCTGCCGTTGGGCGCACGCCCCACCGCCACCAAGACGCGGTCATAGAGCTGGGCCTGTTCGGGCGCGTTCTTGCCCTCGAAATGGACTTCAAGCCCCTCCGTGCGGGGGTGGATCGCGGTGACGCGGGTCTCCAGCAGGATATTTTTCACCCGCTGCCTGAGGCGCTTTTCCAGAGGCTTGACCAGATCCCGGTCGCAGCCGGGGATCAGGCCTGGCTGGAGCTCGACGATGTCGATCACCGTGCCCAGGGCGCTGTAGACCGTCGCCATCTCCAGGCCGATGATGCCGCCGCCGATGACCAGCATCCTGCCGGGGATGTCGCGCAGTTCCAGGGCGCCCGTGGAATCCATCAGGCGCGGGTCCTCGTAGGGGAAGCCGGGGATGCGCACGGGGCTGGAGCCGCAGGCGATGATGCAGTGATCGAACCCCACCCTTTTTGTCCCTTCGCCCGTCTCGACCGAGAGGCGGTTGGGGCTCTCGAAGCGGCCGACACCGGTCAGGACCTCGACCTGGCGCTGCCTGGCCATGGCCTTGAGGCCAGCCGTCAGCTTCTTCACCACCCTGTCCTTGCCTGCGCGCATGGCTTCGAGATCGACCTGGGGCAAACCGAAGCCGATGCCCATACGGCCGATTTCGGCCGCCTCATTGATGACGGCGGCGGCATGGAGCAGGGCCTTGGAGGGGATGCAGCCCACATTGAGACAGACCCCGCCGAGGTGGGCGTAGCGCTCGATCAGGACCGTCTTGAGACCCAGATCGGCGGCGCGAAAGGCCGCCGTGTAGCCGCCGGGACCGGCACCCAGGACTACCACCTGGGCCTGGATATCGATCCCCCCGGTGGATACCGCTGCTTCCAGGCTCTTCTCAGTCATCTATCTTCTCCATTCAATCGATTCGGCTTTCAGGTTAATGATCATGGGACGAGGCGAGCCGCCCCGTAAGATGAGAAATGGTGCGGGGATGCACCGGTTATGGACCAAAGGATGGAAAAATGTCACCTCGCCCCTGATCGCTCCCCCTCCCCAACCCTCCCCCGGAGGGAGAGGGGGCAAGGATGCTTCGCGTATTTTCATGCTAAAGCAGCAACCGGCGGATGTCACCCAGCAGGGTCCCCAGCAGGCCGGTGAAGCGCGCCCCCTGGGCGCCGTCGATGACGCGGTGGTCGTAGGAGAGCGAGAGGGGCAGCATCAGTCGCGGCTCGAACGCGCCCCCGTTCCATACGGGCCTCATCGTCGAGCGCGAGACGCCGAGAATGGCCACCTCCGGCGCGTTGACGATGGGGGTGAAGGCCGTGCCGCCGATACCGCCCAGGCTGGAGATGGAGAAGGTCCCCCCTTGCAGGTCGGCGGGGGAGAGCTTGCCGTCCCGCGCCCGGCCGCTGAGGGTCATCAGTTCGGCCCCCAGGTCGAACAGCGGCTTGCGGTCCACATCGCGGATCACCGGGACCAGCAGGCCATCGGGGGTGTCCACGGCAACGCCGATGTGGATGTACTTCTTCAGTACCAGGGCCTCGCCGTCCGGGGCCAGGGAGCTGTTGAACTCGGGCATCGTCTTCAGGGCGGTGGCGCATGCCTTCATGAGGAAGGGCATGAAGGTCAGCTTGAGACCCTTCCTGTCGGCCTCGGCCTTGAGGCCCTTTCTGAATGCCTCCAGGTCGGTGATGTCGGCCTCGTCGAACTGAGTGACATGGGGCAGGCTAAGCCAGCATTTGTGCAGGTGGGCACCGGCGATCTTCTTGATGCGACCGAGCGGCACCCGTTCGATCTCGCCAAACCTGCCGAAATCGACCTCCGGCGCCGCAGGTAACTGCAAGGGGCAACTGGCGGCGGCGGGCTGGTGCTCCCCTTGCAAGGATTGCCTGACGAAGTGTTGCACATCTTCTTTCAATGCCCTGCCCTTGGGACCCCTGCCCGTCACCAGGGAGAGGTCCACCCCCAACTCGCGGGCAAAGCGGCGCACTGCGGGGCTGGCATGGGCGGATCGTCCCTTGGCAATGGCTGCCATGTCCGCTGGCCTGGGCATTATCGGCGGCCGCTGCGGCTCCTTCTCGCCGACAGGACGGGCCGGCAAGGGGGGGATGTCCTCGCCCGGTTCCGCGGTCTCGGCCGGTTCCGCCTCGTCCCGCTCATCGGGCACCAGGGTCAGGATCGGATCGCCCCGGTTCAGCCGGTCGCCCAGCTTGATCTTGAGTTCCTTCAGGGTCCCGGCCTGGGGCGCGGGGATATCCAGGGATGCCTTGTCGCTCTCCAGAGTGATGAGCGAGGCGTCCCGCTCTATTCGGTCACCGGGGGCGACCAGGATCTCGATCACCGCCACGTCATGGAAATCGCCGATGTCCGGCAATACTACTGTTATCTCGTTCGCCATGCTTCCTCCCAAATCGCTGCCGGTCTGCCTACACCTTCATGGGGTTCGGCTTTTCGGGGTCGATCTTGTATTTTCCGATTGCCTCCCGGACGAGCCCGGCCTCGACCAGACCCTCAGCCGCCAGGGCCTTGAGGGCCGCCACCACCGCATAGTGGCGGTCGACCTCGAAATGCTTGCGCAACTGCGCCCGCATGTCCGAACGGCCGAAGCCGTCGGTACCCAGGGTGAAATAGCTGCGATCCTTGATGTAGGGCCGTATCTGCTCGGCGTGGTTGCGGATGTAGTCGGTCAGGGCGATGACCGGCCCCCGGCTGGCCGCCAGTTGGGTCTCCAGGTAGCTGGCCCGCTGGGGCTGGTCTGGATGGAGCATGTTCCAGCGCGCCACCGCCGCCCCCTCCCGTTGCAGCTCGCTGAAGCTGGTGAGGCTCCAGACATCGGCGGCGATCTTGAAGTCCTTCTCCAGCAGCTCGGCGGCGGCCAGGGCCTCACGCAGAATGGCCCCGCTGCCCAGCAATTGCACGCGGACCCTGTGCCTGCCCCCCTTGCGGAAGAGGTAGATCCCCTTGACAATCCCCTCCTCCACGCCCTGGGGCAGGGCCGGCTGGAGGTAGTTCTCGTTCATGGCCGTGATGTAGTAGAAAACATCGTCCTGCCGCTCGAACATACGGTAGAGGCCATTCTGGACGATGACCGCCAGCTCGTAGGCGAAACAGGGGTCGTACACAACGCAATTGGGGATGGTGGCCGCAACCAGAGGGCTGTGGCCATCCTGATGTTGCAGCCCCTCGCCCGCCAGGGTGGTGCGGCCGGCGGTGGCGCCGATGAGAAACCCGCGCGCCCGCATGTCGCCGGCGGCCCAGGCCAGGTCGCCGATGCGCTGAAAGCCGAACATGGAGTAGAAGATGTAGAAGGGGATCATGCTGACCCCGTGGTTGCTGTAGGCCGTGGCGGCGGCGATCCAGGAGGACATGGCCCCGGCCTCGTTGATCCCCTCCTCCAGGATCTGTCCCTGCTTGTCCTCGCGGTAGTACATCACCTGATCGGAATCGACCGGCTCGTAGAGCTGGCCGACCGAGGAGTAGATGCCGAGCTGGCGGAACATACCCTCCATGCCGAAGGTGCGGGCCTCGTCGGGGATGATGGGCACCACCAGAGGGCCCAGCGCCTTGTCGCGAGTCAGGGCGGTCAGCAGCCGGACGAAGGCCATGGTGGTGGACATCTCCCGCTCGCCGCTACCCTCGGTCAGTGCCTTGAAGAATGAGAGATCGGGGACCCGCAGGGGCGGGACATCGGTCGTGCGCCGGGGCAGATAGCCGCCCAGTTTCCGACGGCGTTCGTGCAAATACTGGATCTCCGGACTGTCCTCGGCCGGCTTGAAGAAGGGGGCCGAACCGATGATCTCGTCCGGGATGGGGATATTGAATCGGTCGCGGAAGGAACGCAGATGGACCTCGCCCATTTTTTTCTGGGAGTGGGTGATGTTCTGTCCCTCCCCGGCCACGCCCATACCATAGCCCTTGACCGTCTTGGCCAGGATCACGGTTGGCTGGCCCTGGTGGCGCATGGCTGCGGCGTAGGCGTTAAAGACCTTGATCGGATCGTGGCCGCCGCGGTTGAGGCGCCAGATGTCCTCGTCCGACATATTGGCGACCATGTCCGCCAATTCCCGGTATTTGCCGAAAAAATGCTTGCGGGTATAGGCGCCGCCATGGGCCTTGTAGGCCTGATAGTCGCCATCCACAGCCTCCTCCATACGTTTGAGCAGGATGCCCTTCTTGTCCCGGGTGAAGAGGGGGTCCCAGTACCCCCCCCAGATCACCTTGATGACGTTCCAACCCGCACCCCGGAAGACCGCCTCCAGCTCCTGAACGATCTTGCCGTTGCCGCGCACCGGACCGTCCAGACGTTGCAGGTTGCAGTTGACCACAAAGACCAGGTTATCCAGGCGCTCGCGGGCCGCCAGAGAGATGGCGCCGAGGGATTCAGGCTCGTCCATCTCCCCGTCGCCACAAAAGGCCCAGACCTTGCGCCCATCGCCGTCGATCAGACCCCGGTCGTGCAGATAGCGCATGAAACGGGCCTGGTAAATGGCCATGAGCGGCCCCAGGCCCATGGAGACGGTGGGAAATTGCCAGAAACCGGGCATCAGCCAGGGATGTGGATAGGAGGAAAGACCGGCCCCGTCCACCTCCTGGCGGAAATTGTAGAGTTGTTCCTCGCTGATGCGGCCCTCCAGGAAGGCGCGGGCATAGATGCCGGGGGCAGAATGACCCTGGAAGAAGATCAGGTCCCCATCATGGTCCTTATCGCGGGCATGGAAGAAATGGTTGAATCCCACATCGAACAGGGTCGCCACCGAGGCGAAGCTGGAGATATGGCCACCCAGCTCGGTGGAGAGACGATTGGCCTGCACCACCATGGCCATGGCGTTCCAGCGGATAAAGGAACGGATGCGCCGTTCCATGGCCTTATCGCCGGGATACGGCTCCTGCTGGGCCACCGGGATGCTGTTCACATAGGCCGTATTCGGGCTGTAGGGGAGATAGGCGCCGGACCGGCGCGCCTTGTCGATCAGGCGCTCGATCAGATAATGGGCCCGGTCGACGCCTTCGTTCTCCAGTACGGAGTCGAGGGCATCGAGCCAATCCTGGGTCTCCAAGGGGTCTGTGTCGGGGTTCAAGGTCATGCAGTGCCATCCTCGCTTGTCAGGATTCGTCTGCCAGCCTAATGCATGAGCGTGGCAGTCAACTTCTTATCACTGGAGGATATCAGGCCGGAGAAACCGGATATAGACAGAGAAAACCTTGTTTTTCAGCAAAAAAAAAAGCCCCCTGACGGGGGGCTATTTTTGAGGATGGCTTCAGGCGGAAGAAACCGGGGTCACCACTTTTCCGGGATCTCGCCAGTACCAGCCTCGCCCGGTGCGGGCTCATCCGAGGCACCGTCTTCGACCTGATCCTCACGCTTCTGCAAGTAGGCATCGCGCACGAAGGCGTAGGGGTCCAGCGCCGCCTCTTCCAGGACATTGGAAGCACTCAGGAGATCGGCGCGCTTGTCGATGATGCGCAAACCCTTCAAGCCGTAGCGCAGGGCATCCGGATCGACATAGTTGACCGGGTCCATATACCAGTCCCCGACCATGCCCACCGAGTCGCGCACGGTGCTGGGACCCAGGAGGGGCCAAACGAAATAAGGTCCAGGGCCGACACCCCAGTAGCCGAAGGTCTGCCCGAAGTCCTCGCCATACTTATCGAGGTGCAGCTTGCTGGCCACGTCCACCACCCCGAAGAGGCCGATGGTGGAGTTGATGATCACACGCCAGACATCCGACGAGGCCCGCGCCAGCTTAAACTGCAAGATATTGTTGACGGCGGAATTGACATCGGCGAGGTTGGAGAAGAAGTTG
Organism: Gammaproteobacteria bacterium; assembly: GCA_018812525.1. Taxonomy (GTDB): domain Bacteria; phylum Pseudomonadota; class Gammaproteobacteria; order Chromatiales; family Chromatiaceae; genus YD12-FULL-61-37. The sequence continues at coordinate 55,290 of JAHJDE010000112.1, read as the reverse complement.
GTGACGCCGCGGTCAACCGGATCGGGCGTGATGGCCTGATATCCCTTTGCCAGGGGCTTGAGGATGGCCCTGTCCAGCTTGTCGTTGAAATTGTACATGCCGCGATTGTAGCCTTCCCAGGGATCGCGCGGGTCCCGCTCGCCGTTGGTGGCACAACCGGCCAGTATGGCCAGCAAGCCGACAAGCAAAATCGTCTGCACTCTTAGTTTTGTTGTCATCGGTCGGTTTCCAGGCAGGAAAATCTTTTTCACCGGCCCTCTCCTGGCCACGGAGATAGAATCGGTGTCCCCTCAATACAACGATTTGGCTATTTTGGCGCCTTAGCCCAATACTGCAGCGTAGAATAGCGGTCGTCCCAGTTCGCGGCAAGCCCTTAATTGGGAAACAGAAATTCGGGGATTACCGATCCAGCAAAAACCGTCTTAGATATATTCCGCAACAGCCTGTAACATAAAAACAAATGACAGGGACCCTTGTGCATGCCCCTTTATTCCGAATACAACACCGAGCCCCCCGTCCATGAAGGCAGAAGTCCCTTACAACCACGCCATCGCCAAGCGTTTTCGCGGCTATCTGCCAGTCGTCGTCGATGTGGAGACGGGCGGCTTCAACGCCGCCACCGATGCCCTGCTGGAGATCGCGGCGGTGACCCTCTACATGGACGATGCGGGGCTGCTCCATCCCGGCGAGACCCTGGCCTGCCATGTAGAGGCATTCCCCGGCGCGCGCCTCGACCCCAAGGCCCTGGAGTTCAACGGCATCGATCCCGAACACCCCTTCCGGGACGCACTGCCCGAGGCGGCAGCCCTGAAAAAAATCTTCGAACCCATCCGCAAGGCGGTCAAGGCCAGCGGCTGCACCCGGGCCATCCTGGTAGGACACAACGCCTTCTTCGATCTGGGCTTTCTCAACGCCGCCGTGCAGCGGGCACAGATCAAACGCAACCCCTTCCACCCCTTCAGCACCTTCGACACCGTCACCCTCGCCGGCCTCGCCTTCGGCCAGACCGTCCTGGCCAAGGCCGCCAAGGCCGCCGGCATGAACTGGAACGGCCACGAGGCCCACTCCGCCATCTATGATGCCGAAGGCACGGCGGGGCTCTTCTGTCACATCCTCAACCAGTGGGACCGGCTCTGCGTGGAGAAGCCCTGGGAGTTGTGAGGCGGGCTTCCGCCCCAAGAAGCGATTTCAGACCTTGCCGACCGCCTCTTTGACCATCCGCTGCAACTCCCCGCTGGCCTGCATCTCCAGGGTGATGTCGCAGCCGCCGATCAACTCGCCCTTGATATAGACCTGGGGAAAGGTCGGCCAGTCGGCGAAGCGGGGGAGGTTTTCGAAGATCTCAGGGTCTTGCAGTACATTGACGTGGGCGAAGGGTTCGCCGCATTCCTTGAGCGCCGCCGCCGCGCGAGATGAGAAACCGCACAGGGGGAATTGCGGAGTGCCCTTCATGAAGATGATGACGGGGTTGTTTTCGACCTGTTGTTTGATTCGTTCCATTACGTCCATTGCGCTTGCCTCGTTTATTTTGACAATTCGCATAGGTGGAGCCTGCGGGCCAGCATTTCAACCCCGGTCGATATGGCGTTGCAGCCAGAACTCGAACAGGGCGCAATGCCAGAGCTTGCTGCCGTGGATGCGGGTGTGATGCATCTCCGGGGCCGAGAGCAGCAATTCGATAGTGCCGCGCTCGAAAACGCCGCGCTCACGGCAGGCCCTGGAGTCGAGGATATCCCGCATGAAGTGCAGAAATTCGCCACGCACGTATTTCAGCGCGGGCATGGGGAAATAGCCCTTGGGGCGATCGATGACGCTATCGGGCAACAGCCCGCGGGCGATGGCCTTGAGGGGGTATTTTCCGTTGTCCCTAAGTTTCAGCTCCGGCGGGCAACGGGCGGCCAGCTCCACCAGGTGGTGATCGAGGAAGGGGACGCGCGCCTCCAGGCCCCAGGCCATGGTCATGTTGTCCACCCGCTTGACCGGGTCATCGACGATCAGGGTGGTGGCATCCAGACGCAGGACCGCATCCATGAAGGTCCCCGCCCCCGGCTCGCCGAGCCGCCCGGCAATATATTCTCCGGTGTGGTCCTCGCCCCGGTAGGCGGGCCGGACCAGGGTCAGAAACTCCGAATGGTCGCGGTCGAAGTAGTGCTTGCGGAAGCGCTCCAGCCGGCTGCCCCCGGTCTCGGCTGCCATGCGCGGATACCAGAAATAGCCGCCGAAGACCTCGTCCGCCCCCTGCCCCGACTGCACCACCTTGACCTCCTGCGAGACCTGCTCGCCCAACAGATAGAAGGCCACCGCATCCTGGCCGAACATGGGCTCGGCCATGGCATCCACCGCCTCGGGCAGGCGTCGCAGGACCTGATCGTTGGGGACCAGGAACTTGCGATGGCGAGTCCGGTAACGTTCCGCCACCGGATCGGAAAACTCGAACTCGCTCCCCTTCTCGTCGGGATGGTCCTCGAAACCGATGGAGAAGGTGCGCAGATCGGAGACACCGCCCTCGGCCAACAGGGCCACCAGCAGGCTGGAATCGAGCCCGCCGGAGAGCAGCACCCCCACGGGCACGTCGGCCACCTTATTGCGCTTCTGTACCGCCGAACGCAGCCCGGCGTGAATGGTCTCGATCCATTCGCCCTCGCTCAGGGGACGTTCTGGCCGGGTGGCTTCGAGCCGCCAATAGGGCCTGGCGGGCTGCACAGCGCCGGACTCCACCGCCATCACATGGGCCGGGGGCAGCTTGCGTACACCCTGGAAGATGGTGCGCGGGGCGGGCACCACCCCGTGCAGGCTGAACTGGAAGTGGAGCGCCACCGGGTCGATGGCTGTATCCACACCGCCCCCCGCCAGCAGCGCCTGGGTATTGGAGGCGAAGCGGAACCGCTGCCCGTCGCTCGTGAAATAGAGCGGCTTGATGCCGAAGCGGTCCCGGCCCAGGAACAGCCGTTTCGCCCGCATGTCCCAGAGGGCGAAAGCGAACATGCCGTGCAGCCGCCCCACGCAGCCGTCACCCCACTCCCGGTAGGCCTTGAGGATGACCTCCGTATCGCCGCCGGAGAAAAAGTGATAGCCCCGGCCGCGCAGCTCCTCGCGCAGCTCCCGGTAGTTGTAGAGGGTGCCGTTGAAGACCAGGGCCAGCCCCAGCTCCGCATCCACCATGGGCTGGTTCGACTGTTCCGACAGGTCGATGATGGCCAACCGCCTGTGACCGAAGCCCAACGGCCCGTCACTGTAACTGCCGCCATGGTCCGGCCCGCGCTGCTCCAACCGTTCCATCATCCGGCCAACGGCCCCCATGCCGGCCGGCCGGCCGTCGAATCTCAATTCACCGCAGATGCCGCACATGCTTCAGTCCCCCTGCACAAAAAACTGTTCACAGGCAATCTGCCAGAGGAGGCCGGCATCCACAAGGGAGATGAATCGCCACAGGCGACATTGAAACCTTGGCAATAACCAAGTAAAGTCCTCGGCCATGACTTGAGTTTAGACTTGATCCATATCATTCACCGGAGGCAATTTCCATGAATCCCTTAGAAACCCGTGGCGGCACAATCATCGCCGGCATCGTCCTGGCCGTTATCTTCATCTTCCTGCTCGGTCCCAAGGGCGCCATCAATCTCTGGGAGGTCTGGGTCTGGTTCCATGTGATTGTCGGCATTGCCTGGGTCGGCCTGCTCTACTACTTCAACTTCGTACAGATCCCCGCCGTGGCCCAGGCCATAGCCGACAAGGAACCCGGCCCCGCCGCCATCAATAAGTACATCGCCCCTCGCGCCCTGTTTTGGTTCCGCTGGGCCGCCGTCGCCACCTGGCTGAGCGGCAGCATGGCCCTGGAAGCACTCCACTCTGCCCCCGGTTCCGGCGTTATGGCTGCATTTAGCTTCCAGCCGGGCTTCGAGGTCATCGGCATGGGTGCCTGGCTCGGCACCATCATGTTGTTCAATGTCTGGGTCCTGATCTGGCCCAACCAGAAGAAACTCCTGGGCATGACCCCGGCCACCGATGAGCAAAAGGCCAGCGCCAAGCGCATCGCCTTCCTCGCCTCGCGCACCAACAGCATGCTCTCCATCCCCATGCTGCTGGGCATGACTGCCTTCGCCCACGGCATGCCTTTCTAAGAAGCTGTCCGGAAAATAAGTTGGACAATATCGCGCTCAGATTTGGTCGATCTGATTGAGCGAAACCGCCTATTTTCGCGGCAGAGCCGCTCCCACCGCCGTGGGAGCGGCTCTGCCGCGAAAAGAGATCTATTGAGGTTCTTGCAAAACTGCAAGAGCCTCTTGCGGTTCAGGGATGAACCGTCATATTCAATGGCCTAAGCCATTGAATATGACGAAAACGAAAAATCGCATTTTTCGTTTTCGTCTTGCAAAATGGCCAGGAAGGCCATTTTGCAAGTTCCTCTATGGAACCGAAGATCAGTTCTTGGACTTGTCCACGATCTTCTTGATCCAGGGCATCATGGCGCGCAGGTGCTCGCCGGTCTGCTCGATGGGGTGGGCGGCGTTGAGGCGGCGGTAGGCGGTCATGGAGGGGTAACCGAGCTGGCCTTCGGCGACGAATTGCTTGGCGTATTCGCCCGTCTGGATGTTGCGCAGGGCCTGTTTCATGGCCTTGCGGGACTCGTCGTTGATGACCTTTGGGCCGGTAACGTACTCCCCATACTCGGCGTTGTTGGAGATGGAATAGTTCATGTTGGCGATGCCGCCCTCATACATGAGATCGACGATCAACTTGAGTTCGTGCAGGCACTCGAAATAGGCCATCTCGGGGGCGTAGCCGGCGTCCACCAGGGTCTCGAAGCCGGCCTTGACCAGCTCGACGCAACCGCCGCAGAGGACAGCCTGTTCGCCGAAGAGGTCGGTCTCGGTCTCGTCCTTGAAGCTGGTCTCGATGATGCCGGTGCGGCCGCCGCCGATAGCGGAGGCGTAGGAGAGGGCCAGGGCCTTGGCCCGGCCGCTGGCGTCCTGGTGGATAGCGATCAGGTCGGGGATGCCGCCGCCGCGCACGAATTCGCTACGGACGGTGTGGCCGGGGGCCTTGGGGGCGATCATGATCACGTCCAGGTCTTCGCGCGGGACGACTTGGTTGTAATGGATGGCGAAGCCGTGGGCAAAGGCCAGGGTGGCGCCCTGCTTGAGGTTGGGCAGGAGCTGCTGGCGATAGAGGACGGACTGGAACTCGTCCGGGGTCAGGACCATGACCAGGTCGGCGCCCTTGACCGCCTCTTCCACAGACTTGACGGTCAGGCCGGCGGCCTGGGCCTTGGCGGCAGAGGCGGAGCCCTCGCGCAGGGCGACGGTCACATCGACACCCGAGTCCTTGAGGTTGTTGGCATGGGCATGGCCCTGGGAGCCGTAGCCGACGATGGCGACCTTTTTGCTTTTGATGAGGGAGAGGTCGCAGTCTTTGTCGTAATAGATGCTGATGGCCATGGGAAATCCTTCGTTGAATTGACAGATTATTTTCGATCTTGATCGTTCCCACGCCGGTGCCTGGGAACGATCAAATCGGAACAGGTAGGATGCGGTGAGGAACGAACCGCATCGGTCGGAACGCCCTCCCCCCACCCCCTCCCCGAGGGAGGGGGAGTTGAAAGATTACAGAACCAACCCCTTATCCCCGCGGGCGATGCCGCAGGGACCGGTACGAACCAGCTCAAGGATCTGCTCCGGCTTCAAGACACTGATGAAGTTATCAAGCTTATTGCCGCTACCGGTCATCTCGATGATGTAACTGCTGTCGGTCACATCGATGATACTGGCGCGGAAAATGTCCGCCAGGCGCTTGATCTCCTCGCGGTCGTCCTTCTCGGCGCGAACCTTGATGAGCATTAGTTCCCGCTCCAGGTGTGGCACCTCGAAGAGGTCCACCAGCTTGACCACGTCCACCAACTTGTTGAGCTGCTTGGTGATCTGCTCGATGATGGCCTCGCTGCCGCGGGTCACCAGGGTCATGCGGGACAGGGTCTCGTCCTGGGTTGGCGCCACGGTCAGGGATTCGATATTGTAGCCGCGCGCGGAGAAGAGGCCCGCCACACGCGACAGGGCGCCGGATTCGTTCTCGATCAGAATGGAGATAATGTGTCGCATCAGGCCAGCTCCCTTTCCGAGGATAGATGGGGCGAAAGATACATCTCATGATGTCCCTTGCCCGCCTCGATCATGGGATAGACGTTCTCGGATGGGTCTACGATCACGTCCAGGAACACCAGCCGGTCCTTCATGGCGAAGGCCTCCCGGCAGGCCGACTCCAGGTCGCCGGGCTTGGTCACCTGCATCCCCACATGGCCGAAGCTCTCGGCCAGCTTGACGAAATCGGGCAGGGAATCGACGTAGGAGTGGGAGTAGCGGCCGTCGTAGAAGAACTCCTGCCACTGGCGCACCATGCCCATGTAGCCGTTGTTGAGCAGGATGATTTTGAGCGGCAGGTCGTGCTGCTTGCAGGTGGCCAGTTCCTGGATGCACATCTGAATGCTGGCCTCACCCGTGACCACGGCCACATCCTCGTCCGGAAAGGCCATCTTGACTCCCACGGCGGCTGGCAGGCCGAAGCCCATGGTTCCCAGTCCGCCCGAATTGATCCAGCGGCGCGGCTTGTCGAAGGGAAAGAACTGGGCTGCGAACATCTGGTGCTGGCCCACATCGGAGGTCAGGTAGATATTACCTCCCGTCACCTTATACAGGGTCTGGACCGCGAACTGGGGCTTGATCACCTCGTCGCTCTGCTCATAGTGCAGACAGTCGATCCCGCGCCACTTCTCGATCTGCTGCCACCACTGCTCGATGGCCGGACGGTCGATCTCCTTCTTCCGCTCCTGGATCACCTTGACCATATCCTGAAGCACCTGCCGGACAGGCCCGACGATAGGGACATCCACCTTGACATTCTTGGAGATGGAGGCCGGGTCGATATCGATGTGGATAATCTTGGCGTTAGGGCAAAAGTGGGCGATCTTGCCGGTGACCCGGTCATCGAAGCGGGCGCCCACGGCCAGCAGCACGTCGGTCTCGTGCATGGCCATGTTGGCCTCGTAGGTGCCGTGCATCCCCAGCATGCCCAGAAATTGCCGGTCCTGCCCCGGAAAGGCCCCCAGCCCCATGAGGGTGCTGGTGATGGGAAACCCGGTCTCGCGCACCAATTCCCGCAAGGACTCCGAGCCCTCGCCTATGACGACCCCGCCGCCGGAATAGATGACCGGCCGCTTGGCCTGGAGCAGCAAGTCCACCGCGCGCTTGATCTGTCCCGGATGCCCCTTGGTGACGGGGTTGTAGGAACGCATCTCGACCTTTTTCGGGTAGAGGTAGGGAATCTTGATGTTGGGGTCGGTCACGTCCTTGGGAACATCAACCACCACCGGGCCAGGCCGGCCCGTGGTAGCGATATAGAAGGCCTTCTTGAGGGTCTCCGCCAGGTCCTCCACCCGCTTCACCAGGAAGTTGTGCTTTACGCAGGGGCGGGTAATGCCCACGGCATCCACCTCCTGAAAGGCATCGCTGCCGATGAAGGGGGTCGGGACCTGCCCGGTCAGTACCACCAGGGGAATCGAATCCATATAGGCCGTCGCAATACCGGTCACGGCATTGGTCGCGCCGGGACCGGAGGTCACCAGGGCGACGCCGGGGCGGCCCGTCGCACGGGCGTAGCCATCGGCGGCATGGACGGCACCCTGTTCATGACGCACCAGGATGTGACGCACCCTGTCCTGCTGGAACAGGGCGTCATAGATGTGCAACACGGACCCGCCGGGGTAACCGAAAACATAGTCGACACCCTCGTCCTGCAAACATTGCACGAGGATCTCGGCGCCACTCAACTCCACGTCATACCTCCCCTTGGGATCAGGCTTAAAGAAGTCAAAAATCAGAATCGCACAACGTACCCATATACCAATGGCAGGTCAAGGATCTGAACCCATTGAGGAACTTGCAAAATGGCCATCCTGGCCATTTTGCAAGGCGAAAACGATAAATGCGATTTTTCGTTTTCTTCATTTTCAATGGCTTAGGCCATTGAAAATGGCGACTCATCCCTGAACCGCAAGAGGTTCTTGCAGTTTTGCAAGAACCTCCATTCTGAACCCTTTATTTGATAAGCCGGGCCAGTTGCGGTATTCGAGGACAGATGCGTATAGTTCTCCGAATTTTGTCATAGGGAAAAACAGATGGTGTTTCGCACCTCAAGGTTATTCGAGAACTTCTCCCGGCTTCACCTCAGCCTTGTACTGATCGGTCTCGCTTCCGGACCTGCAGTGGCCGCATCCCTCGATCTGAACGGCCTGCTGCCCGAGGGGAGCCAGTACGCGGTCCTGGTGCAACCCCTGGCCGGGAACGCCGCGCCCCTGTACGAACACGACAGCGATCTGCTGCTGCCGCCCGCCAGCACCCAGAAGGTCATCACCGCCCTGGCTGCGAGGCTCATCCTGCCGCAGGACTTCCGCTTCACCACCAGCCTGGAGCAGGTCGGCGAGGACCTGGTGATCCGCTTCAGCGGCGATCCCACCCTGACCCGCGAGGACCTACAGAAGCTCCTGACCCAGTACAAACAACAGCAAGGCAAGGAACAGCCACGAAATGTCTGGCTGGACGACAGCGCCTTTACCGGCGTCGAGCACACCCAGGGTCTGCCCTGGGACAACATGGGCTCCTGTTACAGCGCACCGAACGCGGCGGTCACCCTGGATAGAAACTGTGTGTATGGCGCCATCTACAGCGACGGCGAGCCAGGCAAACCGACCCGCGTCAATGTCCCCGCCAACCAGCCCATCCGCGTCAGGACCACCGCACCCGTCGTCACCGTCGAAGAGATCAAGGCCACCCGCTGTTATCTGGCGCTGAGCCCGTACCCCGACAACCAATACCTCCTCTCCGGTTGCCTGGGTAAGCGCAAGGAGCCCCTGCCCCTGAAATTCGCCGTGCAGAATCCGACGCTATTCACCCTGGAGGTGTTGGAGAATCAACTCAAGCAGCTCGGCATCAAGCCGGCGGGCGAGATCAAGATCGGCAAGCCGGAAGACGGCGCGGCCAAGTCCATCGCGAGCCACCTCTCCGCCCCCCTGCCGAACCTGATGGACCAGATGCTGAAACGCTCGGACAACCTGATCGCCGACAACCTCTTCAAGACCCTGGGCGGACACTACTATAACCAGCCCGGTTCCTTCGCCAACGCCAGCGCCGCCGTCAAGGAGGTCCTCAAGGAGAAGGCGGGGATCGACCTGTCGCGGGCCATTCTGAGGGACGGCTCCGGTCTTTCGCGCGACAATCGGGTAAGTGCCCGGCAACTGACCGAGGTGATTCGCTATATCGGTCTAAACGACAAGGACTTGCAACTCCTTGCCCTGTTCCCTGTCTCCGGCGTGAGCGGCACCCTCACGTACCATCGCGGCCTCACCAAGCCCCCCCTCAAAGGCAAGCTCGTCGCCAAGACCGGCACCCTCTTCGGCACCAAGAATCTGGCAGGCATCCTGACCACCGCCAAGGGCAACCGTCTCCTGGTCACCCAATTCGTGACCAATTACTTCCCCAGCAAGGCGGACGGCAGTAAAAAGTCCATAGTACAGTTCGAGCAGCGCCTGTACGAAGGCCTCTATCAGGGACAGTGAGCAGCACCCCGGTTTGTTGGATGAACCATTTTTTGTAACAACTGAACCCCAACATGGACGAGACACAACAGCATCACCGCCCCATCCGTAGCTTCGTATTGCGCTCTGGCCGGATGACCGAGGGGCAGGAACGTGCCTTCGAGCTGCTTTGGCCAAAGTTTGGAATCGATCCGGCCGATGCACCGATCGACCCGGCCCGGCTCTTCGGCCCTGACCGGCCGGTCCATCTCGAAATCGGCTTCGGCAATGGCGAGGCGCTGCTGGAGGCGGCCCGACAGAATCCCGGCATCGGTTATCTTGGCGTCGAGGTCCACCGCCCCGGCGTCGGATACCTGCTGCTCAAGCTGGAGGAACAGGACATCGGAAATCTGCGCCTCATTCGCCAGGATGCCCTGGAGGTCATGCAGGGACTCCCGGAGCACTGCCTGGACGGCATCAGGCTCTTCTTCCCCGATCCCTGGCACAAGCGGAAACACCAGAAGCGGCGTATCGTCCAGCCGGGTTTCATCGCGCTCTGCGCCCGGCTGCTGAAGCCCGGCGGCATCCTGCACATGGCCACGGATTGGGAGGACTACGCCCGCCAGATGCTGGCTGTCACAGGCGCTTCCGATGCCTTCGAGAACCTGGCGGGGGCCGGTCAATACGCCCCCCGCCCCCCCACGCGGCCCCTGACCAAGTTCGAGCAACGGGGCCGGCGCCTGGGGCACGGGGTCTGGGACCTACTTTTCCGCCGCCGCTGAAATGACCGCGCTCCGGCTCCAGGCCCTCAGTCCCCCTACCCTTTTCCCCATCGACCTGGATGTGCCCACCGGCACCATCAGTACCCTCAGCGGCCCCTCCGGGATCGGCAAGACCCTGCTCCTGCGCGCCATCGTTGATCTGGACCCCAACGAGGGCGATGCCGCCCTGGGGGAGCAGACCAGAAACCGTATGCCCGCGCCCCAGTGGCGGCGCCTGGTCGGCTTCCTGCCCGCTGAGAGCCATTGGTGGCGGGATAGGGTTGGAGACCACTTTACCGGCAGGGACGGCCTCCCCCTGGCGGAATTGGGCCTGCCGGCGGAGGCCCTCGATTGGAATATCTCCCGCCTCTCCAGCGGGGAGCGGCAACGGCTGGCTCTGGCCCGGCTACTGGCCGGATCGCCCCAGGCCCTGTTGCTGGACGAGCCCACCGCCAATCTCGATGCCGCCAACGGCAACCGGGTCGCGTCCCTGATCAAGAATTACAGCCGGCTGCAGGGGATTCCGGTCATCTGGGTCTCCCACGACGAGGCGCAATGCCGCCGCATCGGGGATCGCCATTGGGTCCTGGGGCCGGATGGCCTGAGGGAACAGGCATGGAACTGATCAGCCTCACGCCCACCGCCCTTGGAATAAGCGCCTTGCTGGTCCTGCTGCTCGGCCTGCTCTCTCAGCTGCTGCACCTGGGGATTGGCCGACGCATGATCATTGCCGCCTCGCGTAGCCTGGTGCAGCTCCTGCTGCTGGGGATGGTGCTGACCATCCTGTTCGACCAGCGCAACCCCTGGCTGATCGGCCTGATTACCCTCGTGATGCTGAGCGTCGCCAGCCGCGAAGTTACGGCTCGGCAGAAACACCGCTACGTCGGGGGCTGGGGCTACGGCATCGGCGCCCTTTCCATGATGCTCTCCTCCTTTTCCGTCACCCTGCTCTGTCTGCTGCTCATTATCCGGGTGGAGCCCTGGTACAGCCCGCAATACCTGATTCCCCTGCTCGGGATGCTGCTCGGCAATACCATGTCGGGGGTGGCGCTCAGTCTGGATAACCTCTCACAGACGGCTTGGTCAAAAAGGGGTGAGATCGAGGCGCGCCTGATCCTGGGGGCGGAACCGGGCGAGGCGATCCGCGAGATCCGCCGAGATGCCTTGCGTTCCGGGCTGATCCCCATCATCAACAGCATGTCCGTTGCCGGCGTGGTCAGCCTGCCGGGCATGATGACCGGTCAGATCCTGGGTGGCACCCCTCCCCTGGAAGCTGCGAAATATCAAATATTGATCCTGCTTTTGATTGCCTTCGGCACAGGTCTTGGTAGTATCTTTGCTGTCTATGTCGGTGCGAGGCGGTTATTTGACGAACGCCAGAGGCTCCGTCTCGACCGCCTGAGACCGGCCCGGGATTAGAATGGCAACCTGTTGGAAGAAATTGGACGCAACATGCCGCCAAGATAGGAACCATTTACAACAGGACAGAACGAAAAATTATTCTATGCATAGAACCAATTTCCCTTTATTCTCCACGCATGCAACAGTTCTCCGATAGAATCACTTTCGCCCGCAAGCGGTTAGGCCTGTCCCAGGCGCAGTTGGCTTCCATCCTTGGCGTCAGCCGCGGGGCCTGCGGTCAGTGGGAACAGGGGGTCTCGACACCCAGTGTCAACCATATGATTGAATTGGCCAAGGTGACTGAGGTCAGTTTCGAATGGCTCGCGACCGGCAGGGGCAATATCGAGCCCGACAACCAGGGGGATATGAACGAGCCAAACGGGCTCGATAACCTCTCAGGAAGACCGATCACCGGCGATCTGAGGGAGACGCTCATCTGGTTGCAAAAGCTCCCCATCGACAAGCTGGAGGCAGTCCTCAAGCTGCTGCGCAGTGCCCGCGCCCTCATGGAGTAAGGCACGGCCCATCCTGTAGCCGCCGGTAAATGTCAACATCTTCCGGGCTGTAGCAGCAGGCAATGGCCTGTTCGAATTCCAGCTCACTTCGGCACATCACCGCCAGTGCAATCCCCCCCTTTCACCATGTATGACAGCGGACTTCTGCTCCTCATCATAGTCGTCGGAATCCTCTGGTTCTGGCTCGACAACGCCCGCGCCAAGGAACTTGCGACGACCCAGGGCAGCCGGATCTGCCGGCAGCACAATCTTCAATTTCTGGAAGAGACAGCCGTACTGCGTGCCACATCCCTACGCCGGACACCCGGAGGGCTCAGGCTACAGCGGGAATTCGCCTTCGAATACACCGAGGAGGGAATGACGAGACACAGGGGCTCGATCATACTGATCGGGACCCGGGTCCATCACTTCGAGCTGGAGGGGACCCATTGGCTGGAGGCAGAGGCCGAAAAGGAAACAAACCCAATCGACCCGACGGGATCGAACGTCGTCCCTTTCAAACCCAGGGAACCCTCCTGAGGGCTATTTGACGACCCGCAGGCTGGGCCTTCCCCCCGTCGGGGGCGGATTTGGCTCATCCCCCCCGGACTCCGCATCAAGGACGCCAGTCCCCTCGGATTCCGGGAAGAGCATGCCACGGCCATTCTCCCGTGCGTAGATCCCCAGCACAGCTCCGGGCGGCACCCGGACCTCCATGGGGACGCCGCCGAAGCGTGCGCTGAAACGGATCAGCTCGTTACCCAGGTCGAGGGCTTGCACCGCCGTCGGGCTCAGATTGAGCACGATCTGGCCGTTCTCAACGAATTGCGCGGGGACCTGCACACCCGGCATCTGGGCCTTGACCAGCAGGTAGGGGGTCGTTCCGTTATCCACCAGCCAGTCGTACAGCGCCCGGATGAAATAGGGGCGGCTGGAGGTCATGTCATCCCCCTCCTCAGCCACGGAGTTCTCGCTCGAATTCGCTCAGGCCCTGCCTGAAGCCTTCGCGCCGGAAGAGACGATCGGCATAGTCCGAGATGGATTTGGCCTGGGGCGGCAGTTCGATGTCGAGCTGGGGCAGCCGCCAGAGGAGCGGGCCGATGCTGCAATCCACCAGGGTGAACTCATCGCTCATGAAAAAGGGCTTGTTGGCAAAGACGGGGGCACTGGCGATCAGGCGCTCCCTGAGCTGCTTGCGCGCCTTGGGAGCCTCCTTGCCCTCCGCCAGGATGATGCCCATCAAACGATACCAGTCGTAATCGATGCGCCAGAGGTAGAGACGGGTCGTGGCGCGGCTGACGGGATCGACCGGCAGCAGGGGCGGATGGGGAAAGCGTTCATCCAGATACTCCATGATGATACGCGACTCGTACAGCACCAGGTCGCGGTCGACCAGGGTCGGCAGGGTGCCGTAGGGATTGAGGTCGATAACGTCCTCGGGCAGTGCCTGGGGATCGGCATCCAGGATCTCAACAGTAATGTTCTTCTCCATCAGCACCATGCGCACGCGATGACTCTGCGCGCTTTGCGGATTGGAGAAAAGGGTCATTACAGATCTTCTGCTAGCAGCCAGTGCCATTCGTCACCCCGGTCATTTTCGTTATCTATCCACATGAAAAAGGGCGCACAGTATAACAAACCGTGCGCCCCTATGTTCGTACTGACTGGAAATCAGTGGACGTCTTTCCAGTATTCCTTCTTCATCAGATAGGCCAGAACCGTAAACACCAACAGGAACAGGATCACATAGAGACCCATGCTCTGGCGCTTGACCTGGATCGGCTCGCCCACATAGGTCAGAAAGGCGGTCAGATCGCGCATGGCGCCGTCGAATTCCTCGGCGGACATGGAACCGGCCTTGGCCAGTTCGAAGCCTTCGAAGACCTTGTGACTGCCCTCCCCGCTGAACTTGGCCTTCTGAACCCCTTGCAGTTCCGCCATGACATGGGGCATGCCCACGTCAGGGAAGACCCTGTTGTTGACACCGAAGGGACGCTTCTCATCGGCGTAGAAGCTTCGCAGATAGGTGTAGATCCAATCCACGCCACGGGCACGGGTGATGACGGACAGATCGGGTGGCGCTGTGCCGAACCAGTTTCCCGCCGCCTGCACATCAAGGGAGGAGGTCATGTGGTCGGCAATCTTGCCGCCAGCGAACATCAGGTTCTTCTGCACCTCTTCATAGGTCAGGCCGATGTCGTCCGCCATGCGCTGATAGCGCTGGAACTGGAGCGAGTGACAGCCCTGGCAGTAGTTGACGAACAGCTTGGCACCACGCTGCAAGGACGCCTGGTCGGTCAGGTCGACATTGGCCTTGTCCAGATGGACCCCTCCGCCGCCGGCCATGGTCGTGGAGGTGGCCATCGCCATCAGGAATGCAACAATCAGCTTTTTCATTTTGTCACCCTCTCCGGAACGGGCTTGGTCTTGTCGATCTTGCTGTACCAAGGCATCAAGAAGAAGAACAGGAAGTACAACCCGGTAAATATCTGCGCCATCAGTGTCTTGGCCGGCGTGGACGCCTGGACGCCCAACCAGCCCAGCACCACGAAAGAGACCACAAAGATGGCGATCCAGATTTTGGTCAGCATGCCCTTGTAGCGGATCGACTTCACCGGACTCCTGTCCAGCCAAGGCAGGAGGAAGAACATGATGATGGCGCCGAACATCACCACCACGCCGGGGAACTGGGAGCCGAACATGGGTGGAACGGCGCGCAGCATGGCGTAGAAGGGGGTGAAGTACCAGACCGGGGCGATGTGGTCCGGAGTCTTCAGCGGGTTGGCCGGCTCAAAGTTCGGCGCCTCGATGAAGTAGCCGCCCATCTCCGGCGAAAAGAACACGACTGCGGCGAAAAGCATCAGGAATACGCCGATACCGACGATATCCTTGACCGAGTAATAGGGATGGAAGGGGATGCCATCGGCGGGGGCGGTCTCGCTCCAGCGGTTGCCCTTGGGACCCTTCTTGATCTCGACGCCATCCGGATTGTTGGAGCCTACCTTGTGCAGGGCCACGATGTGGACGAAGACCAGGGCAGCCAGGACGAAGGGCAGCATGAAATGGAAGGCAAAAAACCGATTAAGCGTGGCGTCGGAGATGACGTAGTCGCCGCGCACCCATTCGGACAGCTCGGTTCCCACGTAGGGTACGGCAGCGAACAGATTGACGATGACCTGCGCGCCCCAGTAGGACATCTGACCCCAGGGGAGCAGATAGCCGGTAAAGGCGGTCGCCATCATTGCCACATAAAGGATCACGCCGATGATCCAGAGCAGTTCGCGCGGCTTGCGGTATGAGCCGTAGATCAGGCCGCGGTACATGTGCAGATAGATCGCGATAAAGAAGAACGAGGCCCCGGTGGAATGCATATAGCGGATCAGCCAGCCCCAGTCGACATCACGCATGATGTACTCGACGGAACCAAAGGCCAACTGCGCATCGGGCTTGTAGCTCATCGCAAGCCAGAGGCCGGTGAGAATCTGCATCACCAGAATCAGCATGGCCAGGGAGCCGAAGTAGTACCAGAAGTTGAAGTTCTTTGGCGCGTAGTATTCAGCCAAATGCTCCTTCCACACCTTGGTGAGGGGGTAGCGCTCGTCGATCCAGTTAATGAAGCTCATCAGGCTGCTCCTCCATCAAGGCCGACCAGGATCTTCGTGTCGGACACGTAGTGGTGCGGCGGAATGACCAGGTTGGTGGGCGCCGGAACACCCTTGTAGACGCGCCCGGCCAGATCGAAAAAGGAACCGTGGCAGGGACAGAAGAAGCCGCCCTTCCATTCTGGCCCCAGATCCGCTGGCGCAACCTCCGGGCGGAAGGTCGGCGAGCATCCCAGATGGGTGCAGATGCCGACGGCCACCAGGTACTCTGGCTTGATGGAGCGACCTTCGTTCTTGCAGTAGTCTGGCTGCTGCTGCGTCTCCGACATGGGGTCCGCCAGCCGGTCGTTCAGGGATGCCATATCCTGCAGATTCTGCTCGGTGCGACGCACGACCCAGACCGGCTTGCCGCGCCATTTGATGCGAATAATCTGGCCCGGCTCGAGCTTGCCGATGTCTGCCTCGACGGGGGCACCGGACGCTTTTGCCCTGGCGCTGGGATTCATCGACGCCACGAAGGGCACGGCCGCATAGACCGCGCCAATAGCGCCAACCACGGAAGTCGCGGCGGTGAGGAACCGCCGCTTTTTCAGATCTACCTCGTCTGCGCTCATACGCTGGACTCCCTACTGAATGGTGGTATATAAGGAATTGCCGAACCTGATCAAAAGATTCGGCATTCTCTTATATGCCCCCCTTCCGGTCAAGGGAATGGCGATTCGCAGGACCCCGGAAAAAGCGGTTCGCCACGAAGGCAATGATGCGGTGAGGAGAAATCGTCATCCCCGTGCCCTTCGCGTTCTTCAGGGTGCAAAAGGGTGCTAATGCTTTTTTGGGTGATTTCTCAGAGGAGGAGCTTGCAAAATGGCCATCCTGGCCATTTTGCAAGGCGAAAACGAAAAATGCGATTTTCCGTTTTCTTCATTTTCAATGGCTTAGGCCATTGAAAATGGCGGTTCATCCCTGAACCGCAAGAGGTTGTGAAAAAACCTCTCAGACCGGGTTGTCCTGATCGATGAATCGATGCTCGACCCCGAACCGTCCCGCCAAATGGCTGCCCAGGGAACGGACGCCGAAGCGCTCGGTGGCATGATGCCCGCAAGCGAAATAGTGCAGGTCCAGTTCCTGAGCCAGGTGGTAGCTCTGCTCCGAGACCTCCCCGCTGAGGTAGGCATGCCCTCCCCTCTCGGCTACCCGTTCCATCTGCCCCTGGGCTGCGCCGCTGCACCAGAAAAGCCGCTCGATATTGCGGCAAGCCGTCAGATGCAGCGGCGGTCGGCCGAGCGCCCGTTCGATAAGTCCGGCGACCGCTTCGCCTCCCATGGGCTTGGGCAGGGCCGCCGACCAGAGTAGTCCCTCCTCGTCCACCGGCTCGCCCCGCAGACCAAGGGCCTCACCCAGGCCGCGGTTATTGCCGAGTTCGGGATGGACATCCAGGGGCAGATGATAGGCCATGAGACTCAGGCCATTCTGCATCAAGGCCCTGATCCGTCTCCCCTTTACCCCGGTCAGGCGCTCCGGCTCCCCCTTCCAGAAATAACCGTGGTGTACCAGCAGCAGGTCCGCCCCCCAGGCCGCCGCCGCCTCGATCACGGCCAGGGAGGCGGTGACGGCGGTGGCCAAATGTTTGACCTCTACCCTGCCCCCATCCACCTGGAGGCCATTGGGACAATAGTCACGGAAACGATCCGCATTCAGCAAGCTGTTACAATAGGTCTCAATTTCACTCAGATCCGCCATCGCAGCCCTCCGTCATGAACATCCGATCCCTCATCTCATTTTTCCTCAAGTCAGTCATCGTCGGCCTGGCGCTTGCCTTTCTCATCGTCCTCGCCAGGCCCGAACTGTTACAAACCGGGCAACCGGAACATCGGCCCCAGCCGCAACCGGCTCAACCCGTTCATCATACCGCCCCCGTCCTTTCCTATGCGGATGCCGTGAACCGGGCACTGCCGTCGGTGGCCAACCTCTTCGTCGCCAAGGTGCGTATCCAGCAGGAGGCACGCCCCCTCTTCCCCAATCCGCTGCTACAGCGCCTGTTCGGCAATCGTTACCTGGTGGAGCCCCACAAGCGGGTCGAGACCAGCCTCGGCTCCGGGGTCGTGGTGCCGGGCGGCTACATCCTCACCAATAACCATGTCATCCAGGGAGCGTCCCTCATCCAGGCCGTGCTGCCCAGCGGCCGCACCCTTGAGGCTCAGGTGATCGGCGCCGATCCCGAGACCGACCTGGCTGTACTCAAGACCGACCAAAAGGATCTGCCGGTCATCTCCATCGGCGCCATGGACGGGCTCCGCATCGGCGACGTGGTCCTGGCCATCGGCAACCCCCTCGGCGTCGGCCAGACCGTCACCCAGGGCATCATCAGCGCCACCGGCCGCAATAAGCTCGGCATCAACAGCTACGAGAACTTCATCCAGACCGACGCCGCCATAAACCCCGGCAACTCCGGCGGCGCCCTGGTCAATGCCCAGGGCGAGCTGATCGGCATCAACACCTTCATCCTCTCAAAATCTGGCGGTTCCCAGGGCCTCGGATTCGCCATCCCGGCCGACATGGCCCTGGGCGTGGTCGATCAGATCGTCCGTTTCGGGCGGGTGGTGCGCGGCTGGATCGGTGTCTCGGCCCAGAACATGACGCCCGAACTGGCCGAAATCCTGAAGACCAAAGAGATCAAGGGCGTGGTCATCACCGGCATCATCAAGGACAGCCCCGCCGACGCGGCCGGGCTCCAGCCGGGAGACATCCTCACCCATTTGAATGGCCTTGAAATGCGCGATTCAGTGGTCATGATGCAGGGCATCGCCGAAATCCAGCCCGGCGCCAAGGCTATCGTCCAGGGTTGGCGGGGCGAACAACGGATCGAGCTTCCCATCCTGATCCAGGAACGCCAGCAGCAAGGCGAAACGGCCCCACAATGACTCGCCAAGCGAGGGAACTGCGAATTTATGAAATATTCGGGCTAGAATGCCGCCCATGCTGGATCAGACAACAGACCATTCCATCCCCCAGATCATCAGTGCCACCGAGGCGGAAGAGGGGCAGCGGCTGGATAATTTTCTCTTCACCCGATTGAAGGGCGTCCCTCGCAGCCGTATCTACCGGATATTGCGCAAGGGCGAGGTGCGGGTGAACAAGGGCCGGGTCGCGCCAAGCTATCGCATCGCTGTGGGCGACGCCATCCGCATCCCCCCCATCAGGCTCTCCGTCGATTCGGAGCCCGCGCCCAGGCCCGCTGCCGGGCTTCTTGAACGCTTGGGTCACTGCATCCTGTTCGAGGACGAGCGCCTGTTGGTCATCAATAAGCCGACCGGGCTGGCGGTACATGGCGGCAGCGGTCTTGACTATGGTCTGATCGAGGCACTCAGGGCCATGCGGCCGGAGCAGCGTGAACTGGAACTGGTCCATCGCCTCGACCGTGAGACCTCGGGCTGCCTGCTGGTGGCAAAGAAGCGGAGCGCCCTGCGGGTCTTGCATGAACGCATGCGAGCAGGAGCGGTCGAAAAGCGCTATCTGGCCCTGCTGGCGGGCAAGTGGCGGCGCGACAAGGTAAATGTGGACGCCCCGTTGCGAAAAAACACCCTGCAAGGGGGAGAGCGAGTTGTGCGGGTCGATCCCGCAGGTAAGGCGGCCCGGACCCGCTTCAGCGTGGTGGAGCGACTGGGGGCCTACAGCCTGGTCAATGCCCTGCTCGAAACAGGGAGGACCCACCAGATCCGCGTCCATGCCGCCCATCTGGAAACACCGATTTGCGGCGATACCAAGTACGGGAACCAGAACATCAACGCCGAACTGCGCAAGAAGGGGTTGAACCGGCTGTTCCTCCATGCGGCGGAATTGCGCTTCCGCTGGCCGGGCGAGAACGAGGATCGGCTCTTTACCGCTCCGCTGGATGAAAACCTGGAAGCGGTATTGCGGCGGTTGCGCGGATGATTTCGAGTCCGCCAGTCGAAACCTCGGCGCATCCCGATGCCGGGTGCCGCCCGCCCTACCCGAACTCGAACAACAGGGGTGCCACCTCGCTGTAGTGGTTGGCGAAATGGACCTGCATCCCCTTGCGGATGTGCTCCGGCACTTCCTCGAATTCCCCCCTGTTGTCGCCGGGGAGGATGATCTCGCGCAGCCCGGCGCGGCGGGCGGCCATGAGTTTTTCCCGGATGCCGCCGACCGGGAATACCTGGCCGGTGAGGGTCAGTTCACCGGTCATGGCAATGGGCCGGGCGACGGGTTCGTTGCGGGCCAGTGACAGTAACGCGCTGGCCATGGTGATGCCGGCGCTGGGGCCATCCTTGGGGGTCGCCCCGGCGGGAACGTGGAGGTGGATGAAGGCCTCCTTAAGATAATCGGGATCGGCACCCAGTTCCTGGAGGTGGCCGAGGATGTAGCTGTAGGCAATCTCCGCCGATTCGCGCATGACTTCACCCAATTGCCCGGTGAGTTTGAAACCCCGGTTGAAGCCGTGGACCCGGACCGCCTCGATGCTGAGTGTGGCGCCGCCCATGGCGGTCCAGGCCAGGCCGGTGACCACCCCGACCCCGCGCAGGTTGCGCTCGTCCCGGAACAGGGGCGGACCCAGGTAGTCGCGCAGTTCCTTGGGTCCTACGGCGATGGGCGGCTCTGCCCCGTCCAGGAGCTTAACCACCACCTTGCGGGCGATGCTGCCCAGGCTCTTCTCCAGCCGGCGAACCCCGGCATCGCGGGCGTAGTCCTCGATAATGGCATCGAGGGCTGCGGACTTGAGCTTCAATTGACCCCGTTTCAGGCCGGCCCGCTTCAATTGGCGTGGCAGCAGGTACTTGCGAGCGATCTCCCGCTTCTCGCTGGAGATGTAGCCGGAGAGCTGGATCAGCTCCATGCGGTCGAGCAACGGTCCGGGGATGCTGTCGAGCTGGTTGGCGGTGCAAATAAAAAGTGTCTTGGAGAGGTCGAAGCGCACGTCCAGGTAGTGGTCGAGGAAGTCGCTGTTCTGCTCCGGGTCCAGCACCTCCAGTAGGGCCGAGGCCGGGTCGCCCTGATAGGAGGCGCCGATTTTATCTACCTCGTCCAGCATAATGACCGGGTTCTGGGTACCCGCATCCTTCATGGCCTGGACGAACTTGCCCGGCATGGCGCCGATGTAGGTGCGGCGGTGGCCCTTGATCTCGGCCTCGTCGCGGATGCCGCCGACGGAGAAGCGGTAGAACTTGCGCCCCAGGGTGTCGGCGATCGATTTCCCCAGGGATGTCTTGCCCACGCCAGGCGGTCCCGCCAGTAGAATGATGGAGCCCGCCACCTCGCCCTTCATGATGCCCACGGCCAGGAACTCCAGGATGCGCTTCTTCACATCCTCCAGGCCGTAGTGGCCGCGCTCCAGGACCTTGCGACCGCGGGCGATATCCAGGTTGTCTTTCGAATACTGGCCCCAGGGCAGCAGGCTCAACCAGTCCAGGTAGTTGCGGGTGACGGCGTATTCCGGCGAGCCCTGCTCCAGGATCGCCAGCTTCTCCATCTCGTCGTCGATGCGCTTGGCCGCCTCCGGCGGCAGGGTCAGCGCCGCCAGCCGTTCCTTGAATCGGTCCAGATCGGCGGTGCGGTCGTCCTTGGCGATGCCCAATTCCTGTTGAATGGCCTTGAGCTGCTCCCGCAGGAAGAACTCCCGCTGCTGCGTCTCCATGCGCTCTTCCACCGCCTGGCGGATCTTGCTCTGGGCCTTGGCCAGCTCCAGCTCCCTGTGCAGCAGTTCGAGCACGATCTCCATGCGCGGCATCAGATCGACAGCCTCCAGCACAGGCTGGAGTTGCTCACCGCTGGAACTGGTCAGGCTGGCGGCGAAGTCGGCCAGGTGGGAAGGTTCCTCGGGACCGAAGCGGTCGAGGAACATTCGCAGCTCCTCGGCGTAGAGAGGATTAAGCGGTAGCAGCTCCTTGATGGTATTGATGACGGCCAGGGAATAGGCCTTGAGCTGCTCATCGCCCCGCCCCTTCTGCTCTGTGAGGTAGCTGACCTGGGCCGAAAAGGGCCGTTTTGTTTTGACGAAGCTTTCGATACGAAAGCGCTGCACGCACTCGATCAGTACCTGGAGGTGGGGACCTGCGGTCTGCACCCGCCGAATCCGGCCGACCGCGCCCACGGCGGCAAAGTCCTCGGGTCGCGCGTCCGTTGCGTCTTCGTTTCTGACCAGCACGAGGCCAATGACATGCTGGGCGCTATCGGCCACGGTCTTGATGGTTTCGCCCCAATGGACCTCCTCCATGAGCAGGGGGATCATCTGGCCGGGGAAAAAGGGCCGCGTGGCGACCGGTAGCAGCGTGATCAGCCCGGGCAGCAGATCATCCGGACGGGCGATGGGTGTCTCCAGGGTGGCTTCGGGGATAGCGGGGGTCTCTTCGGTCATGCCCTTTCCTTTCTCATGCGGGGTTGTTCCATCCTATATGGCAGCAATCGGCGAATTGGCAAGGGCTGTTAAGGGGCTAGATTGGCCAGCCGCACGAAATCAGCCACCGACAGGGTCTCCGCCCGGGCGCCGGGGTCGATGCCGCAGGCTGCGATCTGTTCTGCCCTGAGGATAAGTTTCAGGGCGTTGCGCAGGGTCTTGCGCCGCTGGCCGAAGGCGGTGGTCACCACCTGGGCGAAGCGGCCGCGGTCCTGGATCGGATGGGGTTGTTCCAGGTAAGGGGTCAGCCGCACAAAGGCTGAATGGACCTTCGGCGGCGGGTTGAAGGCGCCAGGGCCGATGTCGAATAGATGGGTCACCCGGCACCAGGCCTGAAGCATTACCGAGAGCCGGCCATAATCCTTGCCGCCGGGGTCGGCCGCCATGCGCTCCACCACCTCCCGCTGCAACATGAAGTGCATGTCGGCGATGACTGCCTTCTGTTCTAAAAGATGGAATAGCAGCGGCGTCGAGATGTTGTAGGGGAGATTGCCGACCACCCGCAGCTTGCCGTCCCCGGCCAGGGTAGAAAAATCGAAGCGCAGGGCGTCGGCCGAATGGATGCTCAGGTCGCCGAAGGGGGCGCAAAGACTGGCCAGGGGACCGATCAGGTCCCGGTCCAGTTCGATGGCCTGGAGAGAGCCTGCCGCCTTCAGTAACTCCTTGGTGATCGCCCCCTGGCCGGGGCCGATCTCCACCAGCCGGTCCCCGGGCCTGGGAGCAACGGCGACAACAATCTGGTTGATGATCCCCGGATCCTGCAGGAAATTCTGGCCAAAGCGTTTGCGCGGTTGATGACTCATGGCGGAAGGGTACAGGGGTTGATGGCGCCTGTCAGTAGGAGCGCCTTGCAGGCGCGATTGGGAGAAGATCGCGCTTGAAAAGCGCTCCTACGGCCTTTGATGTAGAATCCACTCCTCAATTTCCTGCACTATCCATCCAAATGCCCCCCAAGCTGTACATCAAGACCTTCGGTTGTCAGATGAACGAGTACGATTCGGCCAAGATGCTGGATCTGCTCAGGGAGTCTCACGGGCTGGAGCCGACGGAGAACGCGGAGGAGGCGGAGGTCCTGCTGCTGAACACCTGCTCGGTGCGGGAGAGGGCGCAGGAAAAGGTCTTTTCCCAACTGGGCCGTTGGCGGCCCTGGAAGAAACGCAATCCCCGTCTGATCATCGGCGTCGGCGGCTGTGTCGCTAGCCAGGAAGGCGGGCTGATCCTGGAGCGCGCCCCCTTCGTCGATCTGGTCTTTGGTCCCCAGACCCTGCATCGTCTGCCCCAGATGATCGAGCAGGCGCGGGCCGATCGCCGGCCGGTGGTGGATGTCTCCTTCCCCGAGATCGAGAAGTTCGATGTCCTGCCCGAGCCCCGTGCCGAGGGGCCGACTGCCTTCGTCTCGGTGATGGAGGGTTGTTCGAAGTATTGCACCTACTGCGTGGTGCCCTTCACCCGCGGTGAGGAGATCAGCCGCCCCTTCGACGACGTGATCGCCGAGGTGGCGTCCCTGGCGGGGCAGGGGGTGCGGGAGGTCAATCTGCTGGGGCAGAACGTCAACGCCTATCGGGGCGTTACCCATGATGGCGGCATCGCCGATCTGGCCAGCCTGATCCGCTACCTGGCGGCCATCGAGGGCATCGGCCGCGTCCGCTTCACCACCTCCCACCCGCTGGAGTTCACCGATGCCCTGATCGAGGTCTACCGGGAGGTGCCGGAGCTGGTCAGCCATCTCCATCTGCCGGTGCAGAGCGGTTCCGACCGGATATTGATGCAGATGAAGCGCGGCCACAGCGCTTACGACTACAAGGCCAAGATCCGCCGCCTGCGGGAGATCCGGCCCGACATCAGCCTATCCTCCGATTTCATCGTCGGCTTCCCCGGCGAGACGGAGCAGGACTTCGGTTACACGATGCAACTGATCGAGGAGATCGGCTTCGATCACTCCTTCAGTTTCATCTACAGCCGCCGCCCCGGCACCCCGGCCGCCGAATATCCCGACGACGTGCCCCTGGAGGCCAAGCAGCAACGGTTGCAACGCCTGCAACAGGCCATCAACGGCAACGCCCAGCGCATCAGCCGCCAGATGGTGGGGACGGTGCAACGGGTGCTGGTGGACCGCTTCGCCCGCAGGGATTCGAATCAGCTCTCCGGCCGCACCGAGAACAACCGGGTGGTCAACTTCGATGGCCCCTTCGGCTTCGCTCAGGGCGGGAACGCCTCGCTGATTGGCCAGTTCGTCGATGTGCGCATCACCGATGCCCTGCCCAATTCCCTGCGGGGGGAGTTGGTCAACGCCGAATGCGATTCGGATCAGTCGCCATAAGGGATGGGAACCTCTGTGTAGCTGTTGGTCTTGCTGCCTTCGACGGCCGCCACAACCTGGGAGACGACCCTGGAGATGCGTGGCCAACTGGTGCATCCCAAAACGACGATGGCGATTCTTCGAGAGGAGAGGGTTTGCTGGTAGCGAAGATTCCGGTCGGTGGTGACCAGCAGCTCGAACCCATGGGACTCGGCCTGTTGCAGCAGGTCGCCGTTGGTGAGCCCGCTCCAGCCCAACTCATAGGCTGTTGAAACTTGGTGTCCTGGCAGAAAATGACGGAGCGGCACCGGCGTGCCTTGGTCGAAAAGCACGACCACTCAAGCCGCTTCCAGCGTGCGGGCGGCGTGTTCGAGCACGGTACGGGCCTGTTCGAGGGTGACACCGGGAAACCAGGCCACGAACTCCGAGAGCTGAGCCCCGTCTTCGAGGTTTTCGAACAGGGCGGTTACGGGCACACGAGTGCCACGAAACACCCAGGCGCCACTAAGGCGCTGGGGATCACGTTCGACGGCGGGACAGGTGGACCAATCAATCATGATTCAACTCTAGCACGTCGCCCGCTTGGACACATGCCTTGCGGGAAAAGGCTGTTAGACTTTTGCACCTGCCGTGAAAGAAAATCCAAGCCATGACCGACCAACCCATCAGCCTTAGGCTGAACTGGACCCCTTCGACAACGCCCGTCTGGCGAATTTGTGCGGCCGGCTGGACGAGCTCTGCGTCTGGTCGAACGGCGGTTGGGGATCGAGATCAACAACCGGGGCGGTCGTTTTCAACTGATCAGAAAAGCAGGGGACAGGGTCGAATCAAATGCGAATTAGCCGCCGCAGAAATACGACCGCGAATTCATTCGACCCTGGCCCTTTAACTCCAAAACAGAGGGAAGCAACAATGTCTATCACTGCAGCACTCTGGCATGATCGTGAGGAATTGGTTCAGTCTTTCCACATCGCCACCATCTACGGAATACTGGATACTTGGCGGCGGTGCAGACGTCTGAATACGACACCGCAGGAACCGGATTTCGTGGCAGGACTTGTGACTGAAAGCACTCCACTCATTCATTCTGCCCTCAACTCAGTGCTTTCGCCTCGGCGCATCTCGGTCTCCGTACTCGCTGTCTTCTGCCACCAGAAACCTGAAGTCACTTTCAACTCTCGCCCGCCGAGATCGTGCGAACTCGGTGACATCCTTTTCGCTTATGTCCACACACCGAGAACTGGAGCCCCAAGGCGAAACGCCCTCCTGTTTCAGGCAAAGGCATCTGCTCAGCAACCGTATCGCATCCCTACTGGCGAGACAGACCAACTACGGCTCTACAGGGATTGGCCGGACTTCGAGTACAAGAGATCGTCATTTCTCAACGGTCAGAAACGTGCAGTGACCCCAAAGACACCGCATCCAGGCGCACAATACCTCCTGATCGACGACAGGCCGCCAAGTGAACCAATGAGTGGCTTGTTGGGACTTCCAGGAACATACCCAGTGGGCTGTTGTATGCCAGATGAGTCACTGCGGGATCATAGTCATCTGGCTGCTGAACTGTTCAACCTCTTCATCTTCCGCACAGGGCGCCCGTTTGAAGGCAAATCTTCGTCGGCAAAGAAACAGGATTGGTCACAAGTAGTCTGGGACCTACTGGAAACCGGGGTGAAGAAGTCTTTCAGAAGAAAGAATTCAGGCCGACCTCCACACCCACGTTCAGTGGGCGACACAGTTGCGATGCTTGACGGAACGGTTGTGGCCCATGCGACGTCGCGGCTTTCCTGTTCGACGGTCAGTGACATCGTAGGCCCAGATGGCGCACGCGCCATCTATGGAAGGAACAATGACGCTCCTCCAGAGGATCGTGACCGGAACTGTGACTTTCAGGAGCCGGAAAGCGGAGTATCCGTTGTCTTGATAGAGACTTCTGAGCGGGAATCAGAAGGATGAAGAGAGCGGCAGGTGCCTGGGTCGAATTAAATGCGGATTAACCGCTTCGGAAATACGACCGAGAAATTATTCGAGCTTGTCCCTTTAATCACTGATCGGCTAGTTCGTCGCGGTGCGCATTCTGGAGGCCCTGCCCAGCTCTCTGCGGGGAGAGTTGGTGGACGAGCCGGAATCCCAGTCATGAACCTCGCGCAAAGGCGCCAAGCCGCAAAGGGGTTAGGGCTTGTGAGAGTGATTATTGTGACTACAATGAGCACATCAATCCCTCCATTCAAGGCGCGCCCATGAAAACGATGACGGCTCGTGACGCAAAGATCCATTTCGGCGAGTTCTTGGACACGATGCAGCGTGAACCCGTGCTTGTGACCAAGAACAATCGTCCTGTTGGCATCATGATTTCCATTGAGGATGCCGCCGATACCCTCATCCCGGAGATGTTCATGGAAAAGGATGAGGGCTACGACGCCTGGTTTCAGGCCAAGGTGACGCGCACCCTCGATGCCTTTCATAGCGGAAAGACAACCACCTCTTCCCACGAGGAGGTCATGGGGCGCCTGCGGCAAAAGCTGCAACTGAAACCGGATGCCCCCTGACCATCGCCCATGTTCGAACTCAGATGGACGAATGAGGCGGAGCGGGACCTGGAAAACATCCTGGCTTACTACCTGGAGCAAGGGGAGTCGCGGGTCGCCGAAGCGGTCTACGCCAGGATCATGGCCCATGTCGGCGCCTTGGCCCAGTTTCCGGACCGTTGCCGGCCAGGGCGGGTCTCCGGCACCAAGGAATATGTCATCCACCGCTTGCCCTACATTGCGGTGGTGGAGATCGGCGAGGCGTCGGTTTCCCTTTTGAATCTCATCCATACGGCGAGGAGATATCCTCCGGATCGATCTCCCTCGCCATGCGAATAAACAAACTATGACCGACCAACCCATCAGCCTTGAACTGGAACTGGACCCCTTCGACAACGCCCGGCTGGCGAATCTCTGCGGCCGGCTGGACGAGCATCTGCGCCTGGTCGAGCGGCGGTTGGGGATCGAGATCAACAATCGCGGTGGGCGCTTTCAACTGATCGGCGACGAGGACGGCGTGCGCGCCGGGGAGCGGGTATTGAGCGAGCTGTACTGCGAGACGGACACGGAGGTGCTGACCCCGGCGCGGGTCCACCTGTTTCTACAGGATTCAGGCCTGGACGCTGCCCAGGGGGAGGCTGCGCCCGAGGCTCAGGATGTCAGCATCAAGACCCGCCGGGGCCTGATTAAGCCACGCGGTCCCAACCAGCGCGAGTATCTACACCGCATCCTGACCCATGACATCAACTTCGGCGTCGGCCCTGCGGGCACCGGCAAGACCTATCTGGCGGTGGCCTGCGCGGTGGATGCCCTGGAGCGGGACCTGGTGCGGCGCATCATCCTGGTGCGGCCGGCGGTGGAGGCGGGCGAGCGGCTCGGTTTCCTGCCCGGCGACCTGACCCAGAAGATCGATCCCTATCTGCGCCCGCTCTACGACGCCCTCTACGAGATGCTGGGCTTCGAACGGGTGGCCAAGCTCATCGAGCGTAATGTGATCGAGGTTGCGCCCCTGGCCTATATGCGCGGGCGCACCCTGAACGAGTCCTTCATTATCCTGGACGAGGCCCAGAACACCACGCCGGAACAGATGAAGATGTTTCTCACCCGGCTTGGGTTCGGCGCCACCGCCGTCATTACCGGCGACGTGACCCAGATCGATCTGCCGCGCGGACAGCAATCGGGCCTGCGCCAGGCCATCGATGTCCTGCGTGAGGTGGAGGGGATCGCCTTCACCTTCTTCAATGCCCGCGATGTGGTGCGCCACCCCCTGGTGCAGCGGGTGGTCAATGCCTACGAGGCCTTTGATAAGACGCAGGGGGGCGATAAGTGATGGTCAAAGTCGAGATACAGCGCGTCTCGGAATGCCCTGGCCAGCCGGCGGACGGGCAACTGAAGACATGGGTCATGGCAACCCCGGTGGCCGAACTTGGGTCCGCCGGGCTGGTCATTCGCATCGTCGATGAGGGGGAGGGCCGGGAGCTGAATCACCAGTATCGCGGCAAGGAGATGCCGACCAATGTCCTCTCCTTTCTCTTCGAGGCCCCGCCCGGTTTTCCCAGTGATTACCTGGGCGATCTGGTAATCTGCGCCCCGGTGGTGGAGCGCGAGGCCCTGGAGCAGGGCAAGGCCCCGGAGGCCCATTGGACCCACCTGGTGGTGCATGGTGTCTTGCATCTGTTGGGCCATGACCATCAAAATGATGCCTCGGCCGAGGCAATGGAGGCCCTTGAGGTGGCGATACTTGCCCGTCTCGGCCTCCCGGACCCCTACGAGGCATGTTGAAACCATGACTGACGACTCCAGTAGTAGCCAGGCGCCGGTAGGCTGGAAGGGGCGTTTGCTCCAGGTCTTCGGCGCCGAACCCAGGAACAGGGAGCAGCTCGTCGCGCTGCTCCGGGACGCCAAGCGGCGTGCCTTGCTCGATGGCGAAGCCCTCAGCATGATCGAGGGGGTGATGGAGGTCGCCGAGCTCCAGGTCCGCGACATCATGATCCCCCGCGCCCAAATGTCTGTGGTGAGCCGCGACGCGCCCCTGGAGGAGATCCTGCCGGTAGTGATCGAGTCCGCCCACTCACGCTTTCCCGTTATCGGCGATGACAGGGGAGAGGTGGTCGGCATCCTGCTTGCCAAGGATCTCCTGCGCTACTGCGGCCAGACCGCCAGCCGTTTCAACATGCGCGATCTGCTGCGATCCGCCGTCTTTGTCCCCGAGAGCAAACGCCTGAATGTGCTGCTCAAGGAGATCCGCGCCAGCCGCAACCACATGGCCATCGTGGTGGACGAGTACGGCGAGGCCGCCGGTCTGGTGACCATCGAGGACGTGCTGGAGCAGATCGTCGGCGAGATCGAGGATGAATACGACTTCGACGAGGGCGCCGCCATCCTCAAACGGGGTGCGAATGCCTACACCGTCAAGGCCCACACCAGCATCGAGGACTTCAATGACTATTTCGGCTGCGATTTCGACGACGCGGATTTCGATACGATCGGCGGCCTGGTGACCAACGCCCTGGGACACCTGCCCAAGCGCGGCGAGACGGTGGGGCTCGGGCGATTCCACTTCAAGGTGCTGCGTTCCGACAGCCGCCGCATCCACCTCCTCGATGTGCGAAGCGAGACCGAGGCACCGGGCTCCCCGGAAAATGGGAATTGACAGAGGTTCTTGCAAAACTGCAAGAACCTCTTGCGGTTCAAGGATGAACCGCCATATTCAATGGCCTAAGCCATTGAATATGAGGAAAACGAAAAATCGCATTTTTCGTTTTCGTCTTGCAAAATGGCCAGGAAGGCCATTTTGCAAGTTCCTCGACAGGCTGTGCTGGCGATGATTCCGCCCCGCCTCCGCTTCTTGCCTTTTCTGCTGTGCGGTGCCCTGGGTGTCTTAGCCTTCGCACCCTTCGAATGGAGGCCCCTGCTTCCCATCGGGCTCGCCTTCCTCTTCTTTCATCTTGTCCGACTGCCCCCCCGCGCCGGCTTTTTCGCGGGCTATGCCTACGGGCTGGGACTGATGGGGGCGGGGGTCTCCTGGCTGCAAATCAGCCTGGACCTGTTCGCCGAGGTGGGGTTTCTGGCCTCGATCCTCTTCACCCTGGCCTTCGTCGCCTTCATTGCCCTCTACTTCGGCCTGGCCGGTTGGCTGATCGCCCGCCTCGCATCAGGGCGGGGGGGGCGGGGGGGGCTGGGATTGCTCGGCGTGGCTCCCGCCGTCTGGATACTGGTGGAGTGGCTACGCGGCTGGTTCCTGACCGGATTCCCCTGGCTCGGAATGGGCTATGCCACCCTCGACACCCCCCTGGCGGGCTATGCCCCCCTGCTTGGTGTCTATGGCCTCGGCTGGCTGCTGGCCCTGCTGGCGGGTGCCCTGGCCCTGATGTTCTCCTCGGCCCTTGGCGTTCGTGCCATCCTGGCGGCGATGGCCGGGGTGATCCTGCTGGGGGGCTGGGGACTTCAGCCGCTGACCTGGAGCCAAACGGCTGGTGAAGCGATCAAGGTCAGTCTGGTGCAGGCCAATATCGCTCAGACGTTCAAGTGGGACCCGGACCAGTTCGGCATCTCCATGAAGAAGCACCTGGAGCTGACTGCGGCCCATTGGGACAGCGACCTGATCATCTGGCCCGAGACGGCAGTGAGCGCCTACGAACATACGGTCCGCCCCTTCCTGCTGGACCCATTGGAATCGGACGCGCGGGAGCACAACAGCGAGGTGCTGCTGGGCGTTCCCATCATGGATTTCAAAAGCGACCGCTATTACAACGCCATGCTCAGGCTGGGCAAGGCCGCTCCCGGCATCCGGACACCCGCCGCATTACCCCCCCCCGGGCTGCCAGAGGTTGTGACCTATTACAAGCGCCACCTAGTCCCCATCGGCGAATACGCCCCCTTCCGCTCCCTGTTGAAGCCACTGATCGATTCCCTGGGGATACCCATGTCGGATTTCATCCCCGGCACGGCCGGGAAGCCCCTGCTCAGGGTGGCAGGGTATCAGGCCGGGATCTCCATCTGCTATGAGGATGCCTTCGGCGCGGAGCTGATCCAGGCCCTGCCGGAGGCGGCCTTTCTCATCAACGCCAGCAACGACGGCTGGTTCGGCGACTCCATCGCCCCCCATCAACATCTGGAGATCGCCCGCCTGCGTGCCCTGGAGACGGGCCGCTACCTGCTGAAATCGACCAACACAGGTATCTCGGCCGTCATCGGCCCCGACGGGCAGGTACTGGAACGCTCCCCCTTGCTGAAGGAGCATGTGCTTACCCACCGGGTCATACCCCTGCAAGGGCTCACCCCCTATGCCCGCTTGGGCAACTGGCCGGTCCTGGGGCTGTTGGGGCTGCTGCTCGCGGGGCTGATGATCATAGGGCGGGCTGTGCCCGGCACCGGGATGCGCCGAGGTTTCGACTGGCGGGCTTAGCCCGCCCCACTACGTCCTCCCAGATGGCTTGGCTGTTAGGAGCTGTCCGGAAATAAGTTGAACAATATCGCGCTCAGATTCAGGTCAGATTTGGTCGATCTGATTGAGCAAAACCGCCTATTTTCGCGGCAGAGCCGCTCCCACCGCCGTGGGAGCGGCTCTGCCGCGAAACAGATCGGGGAGAGGATCGACGGGTAGTCTGCGATCAGATACCGGCTGGGAGGCCTTCAGCCCGACTTACAGCGGCTCGCCAACCACTCCTGGAAGGATTGGGCCAGCTCGTCGTGTTTCAGGGC
This sequence comes from Gammaproteobacteria bacterium, assembly GCA_018812525.1. GTDB lineage: Bacteria > Pseudomonadota > Gammaproteobacteria > Chromatiales > Chromatiaceae > YD12-FULL-61-37. The sequence continues at coordinate 23,527 of JAHJDE010000112.1, read as the reverse complement.
GTAGTCGACGGTGGCCTGGAGGTAGCCAAGTTTGCTGCCGCAGTCGTAGCGAGCGCCCTTGAACTGGTAGGCAAGCACATCCTCCTCGACCATGAGGCGGGCGATGGCGTCGGTGAGCTGGATCTCGCCGCCGGCGCCGCGGCCGGTCTGGGCCAGATGATGGAAGATCCTTGAGGTGAGGATGTAACGGCCAACCACGGCGAGATTGGAGGGGGCATCGGCGGGGGCCGGTTTTTCCACGATGCCATTCACCTTCATCAATTGGGCGTCGCCATCCACATCGACGATCCCGTACCTGTTGGTCTCGTCCTGGGGTACCCGCTCCGTCCCCAGGATGGAGCAGCTGCTCTCGGCGTAGCGCTTGACCATCTGAGAGACGCAGCCGTGGCCCTGTCCGTCGATGAGGTCGTCGGCCAGGATGACGGCGAAGGGATCGTCACCCACCACAGGCTGGGCGCAGAGCACGGCATGCCCCAGGCCCAGGGGCATGTTCTGGCGGATGAATACGCAGGAGACGTGGGGCGGGATTATATCCTCCACCAGCCGCAGCAGCTTGTCCTTGCCGCGGGTGCGCAGCTCGCTCTCCAGTTCGTAGGCGGTATCGAAGTGGTTGATGATGGCATCCTTGTTGCGGCCGGTGACGAAGACCATGGTCTCTATCCCGGCCTCGACGGCCTCCTCCACGGCGTACTGGATCAGGGGCTTGTCCACGATGGGCAGCATCTCCTTGGGGCTGGCCTTGGTGGCGGGAAGGAAGCGGGTACCCATACCCGCAACGGGGAAAACGGCTTTGCGAACGGTACGTGTCATCGGTGGTTCATCCAGTTTTGGAGTTTGGGATTAGGTTTTAGGTTTTAGGCTTGAGGCTTGGGTCTGAAGCCTAACAATCATGGGGCGAGTCGAGCCACCCCGGATGATGAGAAATGGCGCAAGGATGCGCCGGTTATGGACCAAAGGATGGAAAGGCCGCCTCGCTGTATCCGTTCACCCCCCTCCCTTCGGGAGGGGGTTGGGGGGAGGGCAATCCAAAATAATGCCTTGAATTTATTAGGTCACCCCCTCCCCAACCCTCCCCCCAGGGGAGGGGGCAAACGCGCGCTTCGCGACTTTCACAGTAAGGCCTCAAGCCTCAAGCCTCAAGCCTCAATTAAGCCTGCCATAGAGTGACAGCAGGCCCCGCAGCCGGGCGGCGAGATCGGTCGGTGTCTGCTCCCAGGTGAAACGCCAGCGCCAATTGTCCCCCCCGTTCGTGCCGGGGGTGTTCATGCGATGGTTGCCATCCAGCCCCAGCAGGTCCTGCATGGGCAGCATCGCCAGTTGGCTCCGCGAGGCCAGGGCAGAGCGGATCAGGGGCCAGGGCATGGGTTCGGCGGGGTTGCCCAGATAGTCGTAGAGGCGCCGCCGCGTGGCCTCGTCCAGACCATTGTACCAACCCAATGTGGTGTCGTTGTCATGGGTGCCGGTGTAGACCACCGAGCGCCGCTCGTGATTGTAGGGCAGATAGGGGTTGTCGGCCCCGCCGGAAAAGGCGAACTGGAGGATCTTCATACCGGGCAGACCCTGCCGTTCCTTCAAGGCCCGCACCTCGTCGGTGATGATCCCCAGATCCTCGGCAACCAGCGGCAGGCGGCCCAGCTTTTCCCGTAACCGGTCGAAGAGGGCATTGCCCGGTCCCGGCAGCCAGCAGCCGTTGATGGCGTATTGCTCGTGGGCGGGGATCGCCCAGTAGGACTCGAAGCCGCGGAAGTGGTCGATGCGGATCAGGTCGAACAGCTCCAACTGGGTATTGATGCGCTGTTCCCAGAAGCGGTAGCCGTTTTGGTGCATGACCTCCCAGCGGTAGAGGGGATTGCCCCAGCGCTGCCCGGTCGCGGAGAAATAATCCGGAGGGACGCCGGCAACGATGGTGGGATGCCCGTACTCGTCCACCTCGAACAGCTCACGATGGGCCCAGACCTCGGCACTGTCGTGGGCGACGAAGATGGGGACATCGCCGAACAGGAGGATACCCCGCTCGTTGGCGTATTTTTTCAGGGCGCGCCACTGTTCAAAGAAGAGAAATTGCTGGAATCGGTAGCAGGTGATCCGGTCGGCCAGGCGGGCGCGGGCCTGGGAGAGGCTCTGGGGCGTACGGTCCCGGAGTTCATCCGGCCACTCCCACCAGCCGCACCCCAGCTCCTGGTGCAGGACATGAAAGAGGGCATAGTCGTCGAGCCAATAGGCCTCGCGCTCGACAAACTCGATGAAGGCCTGACGCTCGACCCCCTCGGAGTGGAGACAGAATCCCCGCAGGGCGGCCCTGAAATCGTCATAGCCGACCTGCCCCATCGCCGCCTGCTTGGGAAGCCAGCCCCGCTCCATGAGCGGGACGGGGTCGATCAGTGTCTGGTCCCCGGCGAAGGCCGAGGAGGTCTGATAGGGCGAGCCCCCCAGGCCGACGGGATTGATCGGCAGCATCTGCCAGACGGAAAAACCGGAGGCGGCCAGGAAATCGACGAAACGGAAGGCATCGGCACCGAGACGACCCTGCCTTCCCAGTCCCGGCAGGGAGGTCAGGTGCAGGAGTACGCCGGCCTGACGCGGCGGCAGAGGAAGATCGCGCAAAGGGTTTGTCCCTGATAAGTAGGATGGGTTGAGGCACGAAACCCATCATTGATCTCGGAAGTGCTATGGGTCTCGTACCTCGACCCATCCTACGGCCTGTCCATCTTTCACCCACCGGGATGGCCTAATCGCCCTGGGCGGTGAAGGTTAGGAGCTGTCCGGAAATAAGTTGGACAATAGCGCGCTCAGATTTCAGATTCAGGTCAGATGTGAAATTACGGTGACACTTTACTAAATACACTTAATTACTAATTAATTAAGTGTATTTAGTAAAGTGTCACCGTAATTCCCAGGCCTAATTATTCCTCCGCATGACGCCGCCCGCGGAGGGATCGCCACTGCCGTGGGCAAAGACATGATGGAGGTAGTCCGGGGGCTTCTCCCCCAGCAGGGTATGGAGATGGCCTAACTGCAAACGAAACAGGTGCTCGAAGTCGGAGACCGCCTGGCCGGGGTTGTAATCGCCAAACCACCAGAACCAGTCGGAGCCCTCGCAGGTGGCCAGTTGCAGCTCGATCTTGCGCAGGGTCTCCGCGTCGTATTTACGCTTTTTCAAGGCCTGATCGTAGACCTTCTTGGCGTCCACCAACATCTCCCAGCCCCGGTTCTTGTCCATGTCGCCGATCCAGGTGGAGAGGGTGCCGTAGACCCAACTGCCGGCGACCAGATGCTTCAGGTAGGCCGGCTCCCGGGTGATGCCATCGAGACAGTCTGAGAAGGTGCTGAGGGCGAGGGTCGGGTGATTGCTCAGGCGCTTGTAAAGGGCATCGAGGAAATAGACGCCATTCTCAGGGTAGTATTCCCAGGCATTCTCCCCATCCATGATGATGGAAACCACCCGGTTCGGGTCACCCTTGGTCTTGTGGGCAATGTCCTCCAGGTGATGGATCAGGTTACTGACCGCGTCATCCGCGTGCCAGTCGGAATAGGTGAAACCGATCAGGTCCGAGAGGCCGTCGTCGCGGAAGAAGCCGTGCAGCTTACCCTGGCCCAGCCTGTAGCAGCCGTGCACCCAGGATGCGGGAGCACCGCTGTCGGCGTGGATGGCCCCCAGGCTGTTGCTCAACACCTGCTGACCACTGGCCAGCCAGCGAAAACCCTCCTCCTCCAGCAGCCGCACGGTGTCGTCACTGACCGCCCCCTCGGAGGGCCAGCAGCCCTTGGGGCGAAAACCGAAATGGCGCTCGAAGATTTCTATCCCCTTGCGCACATGCCATACCGCCCGCTCCCGGCCGCCGGGATAGTCCTCGGCATCGGGCAGGGGCATGTCGGGCAGGGATTCCCGCGCCACATGGAAATTGTAGAAGAGCGGCATGATGGGATGGGCGTAGGGGGTCACCGACAACTCGATCCGGCCCTCCTCGGCCAGGCGCCGGTAACGGTCGATCAGGCCGCCCAGGACCTCGGCGATGACCTCGATCAGTTGGCGCCGGTCGGACTCGGTGTAGTTGTGCCGCTTTTTCTCCAGGGAAATGATCCGCAGGTCGTTGCGGCGAATGCTCTCCCCCATCCAGGCCAGGTGATACCAGACCAGCAGATCGATCAGGAACTGGTCGTTGAGATAGCTGTGATTATAGGGCTGCTGGTCGATCCAGCGGGCGATCTCCACCAGGTCGCGAAAACCCTCGAAGCGGTTTATCAGCCGCTTCTCGTTGGCCCGCAGGCAGTCCCTGACCAGCTTGCGCCGCTCCCGCAGCCTCAGGGGCAGGCCGTGACCCGCCAGAGCTGCCAGCAGGGGATCGCGGATGCGTTCCCCGGTCTTCAGCCAGCGCCGGGTCTGATGGCTGTAGTCCTCGATCTGCTCCAGCAGCAGGGGGGCGAAATTGACCACCGCCCGCGCCTGCTCATGGTTCTCCAGGTGGCAGGCCATGTCGGAATAGTCCTTGATTCCGTGGAGATAGACCCAGGGCAGCTCATAGTCACTCCCGTCCGGACCGCGGTAGTAGGGCTGGTGCATGTGCCAGCAAAGAACGACCTTCAGGGGTTTTTCGTCGGTTTTATTGTCAACGCGCATGGTGCAAGGATTGTCCCAACATTTCAGGTGTCACCAACACGACCCCGCCGGCGGTCACATGGTAGCGGCGGGCGTCATCTTCCAGATCCTCCCCGATCACCGTGCCCTCGGGCACGTGACAGCCCCTGTCGATCACCGCCTTCTTGATGCGGCAGTTCCGTCCGATGTTGGCCTCGGGCAGGATCACCGAGTCCTCCACCAGGCTGTAGGAGTTTACCTTGACGCTGGAAAACAGCAACGAGTGGCGCACCACAGAGCCCGAGATGATGCAGCCGCCAGAGACCATGGAATCAACGGCCATGCCGCGCCGGTCCTCATTGTCGAACACGAACTTGGCCGGCGGCAACTGGGCGGCGTGGGTCCAGATGGGCCAGGTGTCGTCATAGAGATTGAGCGGCGGGGTGACGCCGGTCAGCTCCAGATTGGCCTCCCAGAAGGAGTCCACGGTCCCCACATCGCGCCAATAGGCCTGCTTGCCCTCCCTGTCGCGGAAGGGATAGGCCATCACATGGTACTTCTGGATCACATTGGGGATGATGTCCTTGCCGAAGTCGTGGCTCGATTTCTTGTCGTCGGCGTCCTTGATCAACTGCTCGAACAGAAAGCCCCGGTTGAAGACATAGATCCCCATGGAGGCCAGGACGGTGTCGGGCTTGCCCGGAATGGTCTCGGGCTTGTCCGGTTTCTCGGTGAACTTTACCACGCGGCTGTCGGTATCGACGCTCATGACGCCGAAGGCCCTGGCCGTATCCACATCCACCTCGATGCATCCCACGGTCATGTCGGCCCCGGTGGCCACGTGCTCGGCGACCATGGCGCCATAGTCCATCCTGTAGATATGGTCGCCCGCCAGGATCAGCACATACTCGGGACCATGGGAGCGCAGGATGTCGAGGTTCTGGTAGACGGCATCAGCGGTCCCCTCGTACCAGTTGGACTCGATCCGCTGCTGGGCCGGCAGCAGCTCGACGAACTCGCCGAATTCGCCGCGCAGGAAGCTCCAGCCCCGTTGCAGGTGCAGCAGCAGGGAATGGGACTTGTACTGGGTCAGGACGCAGACGCGGCGGATACCTGAGTTGATGCAGTTGGAGAGGGGAAAATCGATGATGCGGAACTTCCCGCCGAAATGGACCGCCGGTTTGGCGCGCCACAGGGTCAGGTGCTTGAGCCGGGACCCGCGCCCCCCGGCCAGGATCAGCGCCAGGGTATTGCGGGTGAGGCGGCTAACGAAACGTGGGTTGTTGTCATGAGGCATGACCATCTACGGCTCCTTTGTGTGCGATACTGCAGCAATGGCAGACATTAGCGGGATAAGCCATCGGCTTCAAATTTTTTGTTCGGCGCTTCCCTGCGCCTCACCCTACGGGCTGGCGCGAAAATTGAAGATCGGCCAAAGATGGCCTGAGGATGAGATGCGAGATGTTCAAGTTATTTCCGGACAGTTCCTTAATGCTATTCTCTCCCGCAACTCACCAATCTTTCATGACAACGGTCAGCCTCGCTGAGGTCTGCCGGGGCAGGAGCAAGTAATGGAGAAATTTCTCGATTTTCGCCACCACGACCCATTCGCGGTCCTGGGCCGCCATATCGAAGGCAAAGATGCCGTGGTCCGCACCTTCATCCCCTGCTGTCAGGCCCTGACCCTGGTTGAAAACGGCGAGGCCATGACCCGCAAGGAAGGCACGGATCTGTTTGAATGGCGCGGGCCCGCCGCCGGCCTGCCCAAGCGCTACCGTCTGCGCTGGACCGATGATCAGGGCCATGCCCACGAACAGTACGATACCTACTGCTTCCCGCCGCAACTGGGCGATCTCGATATGCACCTCTTCGCCGAGGGCCGCCACCTGCACGCCTATCGTTTCCTGGGCGCCCACGAGCACCAGGCGGACGGCGTGGACGGCGTGCTCTTTGCGGTCTGGGCGCCGAACGCGGAGCGCGTCAGCGTCATCGGCGACTTCAACCGCTGGGATGGGCGCACCCACTGCATGCGCGTGCGCGGCGACAGCGGCATCTGGGAACTGTTCATCCCCGGCCTCGGCGCCGGCGTCCTCTACAAATTCGAGATCCGCACCAAAGAGGGCTTTCTCAGGGTCAAGGCCGACCCCTATGCCAATGCCTTCCAGATGCGCCCGGAGACCGCCTGCTGGGTGAACCGGAGCGACTATCGCTGGGACGACGAGGCCTGGATGAACCGGCGCGCCTGGCAGGACTGGCAGCATACCCCCATGAGCGTCTATGAGGTCCACCTGGGCTCCTGGCAGCGGGATGACCAGGGCCACTTCCTCAACTACCGGGAACTGGCCCACCGCCTGGCCGAATACGTCAACTGGCTGGGCTTCACCCACATCGAGCTCCTGCCGATCACCGAACACCCCTTCGACGGCTCCTGGGGCTACCAGTCCACCGGTTATTTCGCCCCCACCAGCCGATTCGGCAGCCCCGACGACTTCCGCTACTTCGTCGATCACCTGCATCAGCGCGGCATCGGCATCATCCTGGACTGGGTCCCGGCCCACTTCCCCAAGGATGACTTCGCCCTGGCCAAGTTCGACGGCACAGCCCTCTACGAGCATGAGGACCCGCGCCTGGGCGAGCACCGCGACTGGGGCACCCTGATCTACAACTACGGCCGCAACGAGGTGCGCAACTTCCTGCTCTCCAGCGCCGTCTACTGGCTGGAGGAGTTCCACCTGGACGGGCTGCGGGTCGATGCCGTGGCCTCCATGCTCTATCTCGACTATTCCCGCGAGGCCAACGACTGGATCCCCAACGAGTACGGCGGCCGTGAAAACCTGCGCGCCGTCGATTTCATCCGCCACCTCAACGAAGAGGTCCACAGGCACTTCCCCGGCGCCCTGGTGATGGCCGAGGAATCCACTGCCTGGCCCCAGGTCTCGCGCCCCACCTGGCTGGGCGGGCTCGGCTTCAGCATGAAATGGAACATGGGCTGGATGCACGACAGCCTGACCTATTTCCATGAAAACCCGGTACACCGCAGTTATCACCATGACCAGCTCACCTTTGGCCTGCTCTACTGCTTCACCGAGAACTTTGTCCTGCCCTTCTCCCACGATGAAGTCGTGCACGGCAAGGGCTCGCTGATCTCCAAGATGCCGGGTGACGCCTGGCAGCAGTTCGCCAACCTGCGCCTGCTCTACACCTACATGTTCAGCTACCCCGGCAAGAAGCTGCTGTTCATGGGCAGCGAGTTCGGCCAGGGTCGCGAATGGAATGCCGCCGAGGCCCTCGACTGGCACCAGAACCAGGACCCCCAGCACCGAGGCGTGCAACTGCTGGTCGGCGATCTGGCCAGGCTCTACCGGGAACAGCCGGCCCTGCACGAACTCGACTTCTCCCACGAGGGCTTCTCCTGGATCGACTGCCACGACAGCACCCAGTCGGTCATCAGCTACCTGCGGCGCGACCGCCAGGGGCGTACCCTGGTGATCGTGCTCAACTTCACCCCGGTGCCCCGCTACGGCTACCGCATCGGCGTGCCCCGGGCGGGCAGCTACCGGGAGCTGATCAACTCCGACTCCGCCTACTACAACGGCAGCAACCTCGGCAACGAGGGCCTACAGACCGAATCCGTCCCCTGGATGGGCTTCGATCAGTCGCTCAACCTGATCCTGCCGCCACTGGCGGGGCTAGTGCTGGCAGCGAACTGACGCGGAATTACGGTGACACTTTACTAAATGCACTTAATTAGTAATTAAGTGCATTTAGTAAAGTGTCACCGTAATTTCAATGAACCGTCCTGACCACCGGCGTGCTCAGGGTCCCCTCCGGCTGCGGTAGGGCGCCGACCTCCCACTCGGCGCTGTTGGCCCCGTCCTCCAGCAGCTTGATCAAGACATGGAGCAGGTTGCGGTCCAGTTGCAGGCTGATGGTCTTACCGTCGGGCATCCCCAGGGTCAGGAGAATGATCCCCTGATCCGTGCGCTGATATTTGATGGTGGAGAGCATCACGGGAGCCACGCCGAGGGGGTGGGAGGCGGTCGAGCTGTCGTATGGGGTGGCAAAGTCGGCGCCGATCAGGGCGGCATCGCGCCGGAATGACTGCATGGCGGATTGTAGCGAGACAGGCTCCGTCCGGGGCTGCTCCTTGGCGAGGATCTTCTGCAGGATACCCAGGAGCAGCCGCGTAAATCGGCGCGTCAGCCAAGCCCGTATCTCACTGTCGTCATCCGAACGGACCCGGAGGATCAGGCGATCCTCCTGGGGCACGAACTGCACGTTCATCTGGCGCAACTTAGCCACGAGGGGCCTCCCGAAACGATTCCAACCCGCGAATGATAGCCGAGGAAGGGGGGAGATTGGGCGAACTGGTGCACAGTCTCCAAAGCCGCCGAATTACGGGGCCTGATTCCGTTCTGCTCTTTCAGATTTTTGGTGGATGCGCTCCGCTTATCCACCCTACATTTTCAGTTTTACGACACCCCCCTATGTAGGGTGGATAAGCGATAGCGCATCCACCAAGGCTATTCCACCTCCATGCCGGCGATATTCCCTGGATGCTGCTTACCCCAGCCAGGCTCATACCACCCACGCCGCACCGCCATTCCAAAGGATGACCAAGGCCAATCTCCAGGGGCTTGAACCAGCCCGTGCCTGACCGGGTTGTAATGGATGTAATCCACATGGCTACGCCAATCCGACTCGTCTTGAATGGCGTGTTCCCAAAAACGCCGCTGCCAGACAGGGCGCTCCTTGCGCTGGTTGCTGTCAGTTGCGATTCTCCGCGAAGCGGCCTTTTTGATCTCCCGCCAACGGCTGGAATAATCCCCATCCCCCACGGGCAGCTTCCAAAGGCAGTGGAGATGATCCGGCAGTACCACAATTGCCTCAATGCGGAAGGGTCGTGATGACATCACTTGGCGGAAGGCTTCCCGCAGGACAGCAACCCGTGCTCCGGAGTCGAAGTAGGGAATGCGATCATGGGTGACGAGGGTAAAGAAAAAGGTCCCTCCGGGTATCCGTGCTCGACGATATTCACTCATGACGCGGAAGGCCTTTTGGTGGATGCGCTATCGCTTATCCTGACTGGGGTAAGCAGCAGCCAGGGAATATCGCCGGCATGGAGGTGGAATAGCCCTGGTGGATGCGCTCCGCTTATCCACCCTACATTTTCAGTTTTACGACACCCCCCTATGTAGGGTGGATAAGCGATAGCGCATCCACCAAAAGGCCTACATCTCTATGGGGCCTGATTCAGGCCCGGCTTCGCAACCACTTCAACAGCGTCGCGAAGAGCCTTGGCGGATCGACCGGCTTGGCGACATAGTCGTTCATCCCGGCGGCCATGCACCGTTTACGGTCCTCGGCGAAGGCGCTGGCGGTCATGGCGAGGATGGGGGTATTGGCCCGGCCCGGCAGTTTCCGGATCTCCCGCGTCGCCTCCAGGCCGTCTTCCTCGGGCATCTGCACATCCATCAGGATCAGGGCGTAGGGGGTCTCGCGCGTCATCGACACGGCCTCCTTGCCGTTCTGCGCCAGATCGGCCTCCAGGCCGCATCCCCGCAGAAGCTCCAAGGTCACCTCCTGATTGACCGGCTCATCCTCGGCCAGCAGAATCTGTGTGCCTTGAAAATCCCGAGCCAGGACCGACTCGGCGTTGTCCAGGCCGTCACCCTGTTCCCTGGGTGCCAGGCTCCCTGAGCCCTTCCGCAGGCGGGCGCTGAACCAGAAGCTGCTTCCCTGACCACTGGTACTCGACACACCCGCATCGCCGCCCATGGCTTGCGCCAGGTGGCGAGTGATCACCAGCCCCAGGCCGGTGCCGCCGTACTGGCGGGTGGTGGAGCCGTCGGCTTGCTGGAAGGGCTCGAACAGCCGTTCTTGCTGGGCAGGGTCGATGCCGATGCCCGTGTCGATCACCGTGAAACGCAGCAACAGCTCCCGCTCCGTCTCTTCCATCACCTTGCTATCGATGCTGATGCTGCCCCTCTCCGTGAATTTGAGCGCATTGCCCAGGTAGTTCAGCAGGGCCTGACCGAGGCGGGTGGGGTCGCCGCGCAAGGACTGGGGTACGCCTGAACAGTGCACACGCAGAGAGATTCCCTTGGCGTTGACCGGTTCCCCGACCACCGCGAAGGCCGAATGGAAGAGATCGGAGAGCTGAAAGTCCCGCTCTTCCAGGACCAGCCCGCCGGCCTCGATCTTGGAGAGGTCGAGGATGTCGTTGAGCAGGGCAAGCAGATGCCGGGCGGCGCCATCGATCTTGTCCAGTTGATCGGTCTGGCTCGGTGGCAGGCCGCCGCGGCGGATCAGATGGGCCATGCCGAGGATGGCGTTCATGGGCGTGCGGATCTCGTGGCTCATGTTGGCCAGGAAGCTGCTCTTGGCCCGGTTGGCCGCATCGGCCTCGTCCCTGGCCTGCGCCAGGTCGGCCGTGCGCTGTTCCACCAGCGCCTCCAGGTGGTAGCGGTAGCGGTCCAGCTCCTCGGCGGCCTGTTTCTTCTCGGTGATGTCGCGGTTGCTGCCGCGCCGGCCGAGAAAATTGCCGGCCTCGTCAAACAGGGGCAGGCATTGGTGACCGATCCAGCGCTGACCACCGTCCCGGCGCAGGATGCGGAATTCGGTCTCGATCGGGTCGGGGCACAGTATCTGGTCGATGTGCGCCCCATAGGCTGCGCGGTCGTCGGGGTGGATCAGATTGGCCATCAGTTCCGGATCGGCGAGGAATTCCTCCGGGCGATAACCGGAAAGGGTCAGGCAGGCGGGTGAGATGTAGCGAAAATGGCCGTCCGGTCCCGTCCAGAAGATGCAGTCGGCGGCGCTCTCGGCCAACAGGCGGTATTGGAATTCGGCCTGGCGCAGTGCCAATTCGGCGGCCTTGCGCTGGCTGATATCGCGTACCGTGGCCTGGAGCATATCCTGCCCCTTCAGGGTCATGCGGGTCAGCAGCACGGTGGCCGAAAAGGGGGCGCCGCCGATCCTGAGGTGGGTCCACTCAAAAAAGTGGCTTCCCAGCCGCATGGCCGTCTCGATCATCCGCATGGACTTGTCGCCGGAGGGCTCGCCATCCGGCTGCAATTCCGGGGACAACTGCCAGGGGGCATGGCGGATGAAATGCTCCTCATCCCTGGCCCCGAACAGTTCAAGGGTCGCCGGATTGCCGCCGATGAATTGCCAGTCCGGCGGCGCCAGCAGCATGATGGCATCGCGGGAGGACTCGTACAGGGTGCGGTAGCGCGTCTCGCTCTCCTGCAAGGCAAGATCGGCGGCCTTGAACATGCTGATATCGGATAGGCTGACGCGGTATTCGAGCGCCCCGTCCGGGCCGAGGCGCGTCGCCGTCGTCTGAAACCTCGCCCAGAGCGGGCTGCCGTCGGCCCGTGCCAGGCGCAGGTCGTAGGCTTGCCCCTTACCGCTCTGGAGCAATTGCCGGTGAGACCGGTAAAAGATGTCCTGGTCATCGCGCAGGATAAAGGCGGAAAGCGGCCGCTGTATCAGGTTGAAGCGCTCCGTCCTCAGCAGATCGGCGGCGGTGAGGTTGGTCTCCTGGATCAGGCCCCTTTCATTGAGGGTGACATAGCCTAGGGGCGCCCAATTGTAGAGATCCCAGAAGCGTTCCCGCGAAGACTCCAGGGCCAGCAGGGTCTGACGCAGTTCCGCATTCTGCAGGTCCAGCTCGATCTGATGCACGCGCAGCTCGTGCAGCAGGCGTTCGGCCTGCTCCCTGGAGAGGGACGAGGGTTCCGGCACATCCAGGGTTTCCAGGACAGCCTCCGCCCGCCTTCGCATACGGCTTGCCTGCTCGCGTTCCTGCGCGGTCTCGAGGTGGAGCCTATCGGAGTCAATCTCAGTGGTCATGGGCTGGTTCCTCAGGGGAAGGGATGGCATGGGCCATCGACTCGATGGCCTCGGGCGGTCCCGGCCGGGCGAACAGATAACCCTGGTAGGAGGTACAACCCTCCCCGGCCAGGAAGTCGCGCTGGGCCTCGGTCTCCACCCCCTCGGCGATGACATCCAGGCGCAGGCTGTGGCCGAGGGCGATGATGGCGGCGGCGATGGCGCAGTCGTCCGGGTCGGCGGGGATACCGTGCACGAAGGACTGGTCGATCTTGAGCTGATCCAGGGGCAGACGCTTGAGATAGGCGAGCGAGGAATAACCGGTGCCGAAGTCGTCCAGGGAGAAGCCGACACCGATCGACTTGAGTTCCCGCATGGTGAAGATGACGTTGCTCAGCTCCCTCACCAGCAGGCTCTCGGTCAGTTCCAGCTTGAGCCGCGACGGATCGGCCCCGCTGCTGTCGAGCGCGGCGCGCACCTGATCGATAAACCCGGGTTGGTGAAACTGGATGGCGCTGATGTTCACCGCCAGTTGCAGGTCGCGGGTGGCCGGGTCCCTGCCCCAGAGGGCAAGCTGGCGGCAGGCGGTCTCCAGCACCCAGCGGCCGATGGGGAGGATGAGCCCGCTCTCCTCTGCGGCGGGGATAAAGAGGGCGGGAGAGACCATGGGTTTGCCCGCCGGCAGCCAGCGCAGCAGGGCCTCGGCGCCGGTCGGGCGGCCGTTGTAGTCCACCTGGGGCTGGTAGAAGAGCCGTAGTTCGTCTTTCGCCAGGGCGTGGCGCAGCCCCTCCTCCAGGGCGGTGCGCGCGTCGATGACCTCTTGCATGGAGGCGCAGAAAAAGCGGATGTTGCTGCTGCCGTCCTTCTTGGCCTGATAGAGGGCCAGCTCGGCCTGCTGGAGCAGGGTCTCCACCACCTGGCCCCGGCTGCAAAAGAGGGTGATGCCGATAGAAGCGCTGAGGTGATGGTTTCCGTCGTCGAGCTGAAAAGGGGGTTCGAGGGCGGCTTGCAGCTTCTCGGCGATGGACTCGGCGGCGGTCGCGGCGGCGATCTCTTCCGGGCCAAGGTCCTCCAGCAGCACCACGAACTCGTCGCCGCCGAGCCGGGCGGCGGTATCGGACTGGCGCAGGCTGGCGGTCAGGCGTTGCGCCGTGCCGGCCAGCAAGCGGTCGCCCGCCGGGTGGCCCAGGCTGTCGTTGAGGTTCTTGAAGCGATCCAGGTCTAACAGCAGCAGGGCGCCGTATTGGTCGTTGCGCTCGGAAGCGGCGGCTGCCTGTTGCAGCCGGTCGAGCAGCAGGCGGCGGTTGGGCAGGCCGGTGAGCGGATCGTAGTAGGCCAGCTCATGCAGCTTACGCTCCGCCAGGCGGGGTTCGCTGATGTCGGAGAAGTGCCCCACATAGTGGGTGATGGTTCCCTGGGGATCGCGCACGGCGGAGATGGCGAGCCATTCCAGGTAGATCTCGCCGTCCTTGCGCCGGTTCCAGACCTGCCCCTCCCAATGGTCCTCGCGCCGGATCGCCTCCCACATGGCGCGGTAGAAGCCGGCATCGTGGCGCCCCGAGTGCAGCAGGGCGGGGGTCTTGCCCACGGCCTCCTCTGGGCTGTAGCCGGTGACCTGGGTGAAGGCGCCGTTGACCCGCAGGATGACGCCTTTGGCGTCGGTCACCAGCATGCCGTCGCGGGCATCGAAGGCCACGGCGGCAATACGTTTCTGTTCCTCGGCGAGCCGCTGTTCGCTGATGTCGCTGAGGATGATGCGGCAACTGGGCGAACCCTGGACCGGGGTCAGCTCCAGCCGTGCCCAGAAGAGGGTCCCGTCGGCCCGTTTCAGCTCCAGTTCGAGGGTCTGGGGCTGTCCCCTATCGAAGAGCCGTTTGAGGCCCAGGTAGTAGGGGTCCTGATAGGCGGGGATGATGAAGCGGGACAGAGACCGCTCCACCAACTCCCCCCTCGGCAGGCGCAACAGCTCGGCTGCGGTGAGGTTGGCCTCCCGGACCAGGCCGTTTTCGATGACCAGATAGCCCACGGGGGCCAGCTCGAACAGCTCCCGGTAACGTTCGCGGGAGGCGTCCAGCTCCTGCTGGGTCCGGCGCAGCTCCTCGTTCTGCATCTCCAGTTCGATCTGATGGACACTCAACTCGTGGAGCAGGTGCCCGGTCTCGCCGGTTCCGGCCTGCCCTGTTCGGACCAGCCGTTCCGCCTCTTCGCGCAGCCGCTGCCTCGATTCCCGTTTGATGTCCTCGCTGCCCATCTCTTTTCTCCCCCCTTCCATAACGCCTCCTTCCGCAATTTTTTCTCAAGACTCAACTGTTATCTCGCTCTGATCGTTCCCAGGCTCTGCGTGGGAATGCCGCCCGCGACGCTCCAGCGTCGCGGGTTACCGGATACCAGTGCCGTGCGCGGATCTCGGGACGCTGGAGCGTCCAGGGATGCATTCCCACGCGGAGCCTGGGAACGATCAGCGTGGGGCCGATCAAAACGATCAGCCTGGGCACGATCAGAGCGGCGATTCACGCTTCTTGCCTTGTGTAGCGGCTGATATCCATGCCGTAGAAATTCACATAGCCCCGTGACGGGACCGGGACGACGGAGAAGACGAAACGGGTGCCGCCCTGCTCCAGCTCCAGGGTTGCGCTAACCTTCGTGGCCGCTGCCTCTAACGCCGCGGTCCGCAAGGGTTCCGGGGCGAGACCGCCGTCCGCGCCGTCCCGGTCGAACAGCAGCGATTCCCCGGCGGGATTGGCATAGAGCATCCGGCCCTCACCGCTCAAACGCAGCACCGGGTTGGGGTTTTGGGCAGGGAAGCGCGCCAGGTCGGCGGCCTCCGCCCGCGCCTCCTCAACGTCGGTGATGTCCTGGCCCGAGCTGAGGGTGCCGCAGATATTGCCTTCATTGTCGCGCAATGGGGCGTTGTGCCAGGCGATCAGACGCTGGCTGCCGTCGCGGCACAGGACCGGGTTTTCCGCATACTCGACCCCCTCCAGTTCCCCCGCCATGAGCCGGAGGAAGAAGGGATAGATCCTCAGCATGCCCTCCGGCTGGGGCAGGCAGGTCCTGAACCAGTCACGCCCCCGCAACTCCTCCACCCGGTAGCCGAGCAGCTCGCAGCCCCGGCGGTTGATCAGGGTGACGCGGCCATCGGCGCCGAGGGCGACCATGATGGTCTGCACGGTATCGAGATAGTGCTGATTGAGTGCGCTCTCGCGCTGCAACGCCTCGTTCAGCCGCTTGCGTTCGCTGATCTCCACGAAGGTGATGACCGCCCCCTCGATGACATTCTCCAGGGTGCGGTAGGGGCGGATGCGCATCAGGAACCAGGCGCCCTGTTTGGTGCGCACCTCGGCCTCCAGCGGGATCAGGTTGTCCAGCACCGACTTCAGGTCCTCGATCAACCGGTCGTAACCCTCCAGGTTGGAGACGATGTGGGCCACCGGGCGGCCCACGTCGGCGGGGATCAGGTTGATGATCTCGGTGGTGGCGGGGGTGAAGCGGGTGATGCGCAGTTGCAGGTCCACGAACAGGCTGGCGACGCCGGTGCCGGCCAGCAGGTTGTTCATGTCGTTGTTGGCGCGGGTGAGGTCGGCCAGCTTGACCTGGAGTTCGGCATTGACCGTGGCCAGCTCCTCGTTGACCGATTGCAGCTCCTCCTTGGAGGTCTCCAGTTCCTCGTTGGTGGATTGCAGCTCTTCGTTGACCGACTGCATCTCCTCGTTGGTGGATTTGAGTTCCTCGTTGGCGGTCTCCATCTCTTCGAGGGTGGATTGGAGGTACTCCTCCTTGGACCGTAACTCCTGTTCCAGGGCGGCGATGCGGCGGTCCCCTTCGGAGGCCGTTTCGTCCGTCGCCGGGGCGGGCGGCGGCGGTTCTTCGGGCCGTTCTTCCAGGATGGCGAGGTAGAGGTCCGCTGCCGTGCCGCTCTCCGGATCGGCCATGACCGGCAGCAGGCAGAGGTCGGCGCCGATGTGGCAGCCGTTGGTGCGGACCCGCAGCCCGGCACAGCGGACCACTGTCCTCTGGCTGACCGCCCGGTGCAGGGTGCTGGACAGTTCGCGCCGCAGTCCCTCCCGCGCCATGGCGAGGATGTTCATGCCTGCTTCGCCGACGGCGGGCTCCAGGTATTGGCCGGTGCGGCCGTGGATGTAAAGGATGTCGCCCTGTCCGTTGATGAGGATGCCGGCCTGGGCATAGTGCCCCAGCAATGCCCGCTCGGTCAGCTCGCGGGGATTAAAACGGCTGCCGTCCTTGGCCGCCTGGCCGGCGGGAGCAGGATTGTGACGGAAGGGAAGGTATTGGCTCATTACCTGGCTGGGGACCAAGAGCGAATCCATCTGGCGCCGGTAGAGCTTCCACTTGCGGTCCAGGGGGGAGAAGAGGGTCAGGAACTCGCCAATGGTCTCGGAGGTCCCCAGAAACAGCATCCCGCCGGGGTTCAGGGCGTAGTGGAACAGGGGGATGAGGCGCTTTTGCAGGTCCCCGTTCAGGTAGATCAGCAGGTTGCGGCAACTGATCAGGTCCAGCTTGGAGAAGGGCGGGTCCTTGATGACATCCTGCTCGGAGAATATCAGGAGGTCGCGGATCGCTTTCTGGATGCGGTAGCTGCCGTCGTCCGGGTTTTGCACGAAGAATCGCGCCAGCCGCTCGGGTGAGATATCGGCGGCGATGCTGGCGGGGTAGATGCCGCTGCGCGCCCGTTCGATGGCCTGCGGGTCGATGTCGGTGGCAAATATCTGCACCCTGAAGGTCAGCCGCAGGCTATCCAGATGCTCCTGGAGCAGGATGGCGATGGAATAGGCCTCCTCGCCGGTGGAGCAGCCGCACACCCAGACCCGCACCGGGGCGCCGGCGGGCTTGTCGGCGAACAGACGGGGGATGACGCCCTGCTCCAGTGCCTCGAAGGCCTCGGGGTCGCGAAAGAAATTGGTGACGCCGATCAGGAGGTCCCGGAACAGGGCATCGAGTTCCTTGGGGCTTTGCTGGGCGTAACGCAGGTAGTCGGCGGGGCGGTCGATCTGGTGCAGGGCCATGCGCCGCTGAACCCGGCGCACCAGGGTGTTCTGCTTGTATTGGGAGAAGTCGTGGCCCGTGCGGTCGCGCAGCAGGACACAGATCTTTTTCAGGCAGTCCTCGGCATTGGGGATTTTGTCCACGGCGGGTAGCCGCGCCAGGCCGAAGGCGTGGCGGGTGTAGGCGATAAGTTGCTCGGGCATCGCGGCCGGCGGCAGGACATAGTCCACCAGACCGGTGGCGATGGCGCTGCGCGGCATGCCGTCGAATTCGGTGGAGTCGGGGTCCTGCGCCATGACCATGCCGCCCTCGCCCTTGACCGCCCGGATGCCCAGGGTGCCGTCGCTGCCGGTGCCGGAGAGGACGATGCAGATGGCGCGCTCTCGCATGTCCTGGGCCAGGGAGCGGAAGAAGAAGTCGATCGGCAGCCGCAGGCCGCGCGGTGCCGCAGGCTCCAGCAGTTGCAGGCTGCCGTCGATGAAGGCCATGTCGCGGTTGGGGGGGATGATGTAGGCACGGCCGGACTGAACTGCCATGCCGTCCTCGACCTCCCGGACCTCCATGCGGGTATAACGCCGGACCAGGTCGGCGAGCAGGCTCTTGTGGTCCGGGGCAAGGTGTTGCACCAGCACGAAGGCCATGCCGTTGCCGGCCTCGGCGGGGAGGGCCGAAAAAAACGCCTCGAAGGCGGCCAGGCCCCCGGCAGAGGCGCCGATGCCGATGATCGGAAAGCCCTGGGCGGGATTGGCGGCGGGAAGGCCGGTCTTCTCCACCGGGACAGCGGGCAGATCTTCGGCTGGGGGTGTTGCCTTGCCGGCGGGGGGCCTTCGCTTGGTCATGGGGTCTCTACCTTCCTCATTGTGGGGCCTGCGTTCAGGGCTGCATCCCCTTGACTATTTTCAATTGTAGTGCGAGGGGGGGGGGGGGCTAGTGCAACTTTTTTGACAGTGCCTATTTGTCGGCGCCGGGGGTGAGCAGCCACTGCCGCACGAAGGGCAGGGTGAGGCGCCGCTGGGCCTCCAGGGATGCCTGGTCGAGCCGGTCGAGCAGCCGCAGGAGTTCCGGCAGGTCGCGGCTGTAATGGTGCATCAGATAATTGAGGGTCTCATCGGGTAGCGACAGCCCCCGCTGGACCGCGGCCCGTTGCAGGACTTGCCCCTTGTCGGCGTCGCCCAGGGGCAGCAGCCGATAGGCCGGCCCCCAGGCCAGGCGAGACTTGAGGTCGGGAAGGCCGATCGGCAGTTCCGCCAGGGGTGGACGGAAGGCGACGAGCAGGCGCCCGCCCGCCTGGCGAATGGCGTTGTAGAGCCGGTAAAGGGCCTCTTCCCAGGCCGGATCACCCGCAATTCGGTCTATATCGTCGATGGCCACCAGGTCCATCCCCTCCAGCCCCTGAAGGAGTACGGGATCGGACTGGGGTGCTTCGGCCAGGCTCAGGTAGAAGGCGCTATGATCTGAGCGGTCGGCCAGCCGGCAGGCGGCCTGCAACAGGTGGCTCTTGCCGCAGCCGGTTCCGCCCCAGAGGGAGAGGAAGTGTTCTCCTTCTCCCTGGGCAGCGGCCTTGAGGACCGCGACGGCCTCGGCGTTCTCGCCAGCGAGGAAACCCTCGAAGCCGATATCGCCGATCAACCGGAGGGGCAAGGCCAACTGTCGGCTCACGGGACGGGGTTCTCCCCAGAGTCCGACCCGCGCAAATGGAGCAGGGCACTGAAAAAGAGCGTCAGCGCCAGGCCCAGCTCGGCATAGGGCAGGACGGAGGCGCGGGGGGCCACATAGACCTCCGCCGCCCCGTGCAGGGCATAGACCAGACTGAGAAAGATGACGGCGAACCAGGCGCGCGGCCTGTCGTGGAGCACCCCGCGCACGGGCAGGGCCAGGGGTAGGACCACGATCAGCAGCAGGATCGGACGGGGCCAGTGCAGGGGCGGCGTGAAGGCGACCACCCAGAGAAAGAGCAGGCCCAGCAACAGAAAGTAGCTGGCGAGGGCGACCCCGCCGAAAAGCCCGGTCCGGTTCATTCTAAAGCCCTTGGCGAATTCAGCTCAATTCGGAAATTGCCCCCTCCCCCTTTGGAGGGTGTCGCAAAACGTGGTGAGCGTAGGGTGGATAAGCGAAGCGCATCCACCGAAACCGCGCCGAATGGTGGATGCGCTTCGCTTATCCACCCTACATTTTCAGTTTTACGACACCCTCCTTTGCTGGGGGAGGGTTGGGGAGGGGGTGAGAGGTCGATTCGGGCATGGGTGCTTGGTCTACGCCGACCCTCCCCCCAACCCCCTCCCGGAGGGAGGGGGGGCTGAATAGCAGTAGCCCGGATGGAGCAAAGCGGACAAGTCGGCAGGACAGCCGATTTGCACGCCTTGCGCCCGAGTAACCGTTCAGCCCCCTCCCCCTCTGGGGGGGGGTTGGGGAGGGGGTGGCCTAATAAATCCAGAGCCTTATCCACAACCGCCCTCCCCCCAACCCCCTCCCAGAGGGAGGGGGGGTGAACGGAAACGCGCCCGAAGGGTGCGGTATAGGGATATACCGCATGACCCCGGGATGATCCGGACCACGCGCCTTTGCGTCTTTGCGCGAAACGGATCTTCATGACATCAGCCGGGTGGCGATGCGGGCAAGCCGCTCGCCCAGGGCGCGGCAGAGACGCTTCTCTTCCTCGGTCAAGGGCTTGTCGCTGTCGGCGCCGGCCACATGGGTGGGGCCATAGGGGGTGCCGCCGCTGGTGGTGGTGATCAGGTCGGTCTCGCTGTAGGGCAGGCCGCAGATCAGCATGCCGTGGTGCAGCAGGGGCAGCATCATCGACAGCAGGGTGGTCTCCTGGCCGCCGTGGAGGCTGGAGGTGGAGCTGAAGACGGCGGCGGGCTTGCCGATCAGGGCGCCGGACATCCAGAGGGGCGTGGTGGCGTCGATGAAGTATTTCAGGGGCGCGGCCATGTTACCGAAGCGGGTAGGGCTGCCCAGGGCGAGGCCGGCACAGTGGCGCAGGTCGTCCTCGGTGACATAGGGCGCCCCTTCGGCGGGAATGCTGTCGGCCACGGCCTTACAAACCGGCGAGACCGGGGGCACGGTGCGTAGCCGCGCCTCCCGGCCGCCCTGTTCGATGCCACGGGCGATCTGGCGGGCCATCCCAGCAGTGGCGCCATGCCGGCTGTAATAGAGCACCAGGACGTATGACATCAGAGCAGCTCCAGGATCTGTTCAGGGGGACGGCCCAGGACGGCGCTTTTGCCGTCCTTGATGACGATGGGCCTTTCGATGAGGCGGGGGTGCGCCGCCATGGCCTGGATCAGGGCATCGCGGCTCAGGGCGGGATCGTCCAGGCCCAGTGCCTCATATTCCGCCTCTTTCTTGCGCATCAGGTCGCGCGGCTCCATGCCCAGCAGGTCGAGAATGTGGCTTAGTGTTTCTGCGTCTGGCGGCGTCTCCAGGTACTTGACCACGACCGGCTCGATTCCCCGCCCCTCGATCAGGGAGAGGGTCTGGCGTGACTTGCTGCATCGGGGGTTGTGGTAGATTTCCAGGGCCATGGGCAAACTCCAAGGGGCTTCAAAAAGGCTATTGTAGGAGATTCGAGGCCCGGAATCAGTCTCCCACGGTGAAGGAGAAGAGGTCGAAGTAACGGGTCGATTCGTCCAGATTGGCCGCCCTGACGCGCCGGCTCTGGTTGTTCTTGCGCAGAATGAAGGCACGGTTCGGCTTGAAGAGGCCGCGCAGGGTCAGCAGCAGGGCGGGGGCGTCCGGCTGCTCGATGATGAGCGCGGGGGCGAAATCAGGCGGGTCGGTCGCCTCCATGATCAGGGGTTTCACCTCCAGGGGATGGAGTTGGCCCTTGAGGAATTCGAGGCCGATCTCGTTTTCGTGGGGGCCGCCCTCCAGCCGGCGGCGGATCACCGCGACTGTCCAGGGTCTTGGCTCATCAAGAATGGCCCGCGTGGACATCAGCGCCAATTGGCCGACCTGGAAGCAGGAGCCGTTGTTCTCTTCCTCGCTCAGGCCGGCCCCCTTTTCGGTCAGGTCGAACAGGCGCCACTCCTGGAGCGGGAAATCGGCCTGAGGACCGGCAGAGCCCTGGTAGAAGGTGGCGCCTTCGAGAATGACCTCCTCGTCCAGGCTCTCCTTGTCCGTGCCGTCCGGGCTGAGCGAGCCCTTCGTCAGATAATGGTGGCTGGCCGTCAGTCCACAGGCCAGCATGACCCTGTGGTGCCTCTCCTGGCGCTGGATCTCGCGGCTGGGCGGCAGGCTCCAGTTCTGATGCCATTGCCGCAGCAATTGGAGGGCCATGAGCTGGTCCAGCTGCTCCAGGCTCTTGGGCAGTTTCGAGGTGTCCTTGACCGCCAGGGAGAGATGGCGGCGGGTGGCCTCGCACAGGAGGCGGGTGTCCAGATAACGGTAACGCCTGGGATCGTCGGAGGGACTGGCCATCCCGACAATCAGCCGCGGGGAGAGGCCGCCCTGGATGTCCAGCAGGATGCCGCTGCCCGGTTCCTGGCCCAGGCTGGCCAGGGGGGCATGTCTGGCAAGATAGGCATGGGTCGCCCAGAGGGCCTGCTGGGGCAGACTGAAGGGGTCGGCCAGTTGTAACAGGAGCACACGATTGATGATGGCGCCGGGGGAGGAGCCGGCGGCCTCGCTGGGCTCGACCGCCACACCCCGGTCCTCTGCGATCAGAAAGAGCTGATACAGCTCCAGCCGGGAGCGGGGGGGCGCCTTCCGGTATCGTTCGTAGGAAAAGAGGATGTCGCGCTCGTGGCTTTCCATGGCACGTGCGATGACATTGACAAGCTCGTCCCGCTTGAGGCTGTCGGCCCGGTCGTTGAGCAATCGGCTGTAACCGAAGGCCAGCTCCCGGTTGAATTCCAGAAAGCCGTTCAAAAGGGCGGTGGACCTGCGGCCGGCCCCCCTGTTCTGGTGCAGGCCGCGACCCTTGACGAACTGCTCGCAGGTTTCATCGAAGGACTTCTGATAACACTGGAGAAGCGCGGGGAATTGGGCCGGCGCTTCAGGGTGCCTGTTGAGGCCCCCCAGTGCCCGGGTGATCCTTGCGATCATCCCCTCCACATCGATGTTGGGCAGTTGGTCCAGCCATTCCTGCAAGGCGCCCGGCCGGGTGATGGCCGGGTCTGGGAGTCTGCCGTCGGTTGCGGGAACCGTCAGCCTGATTTTCTTGTCTTTGTTCTCATCCATTACAGGCATTTATTCCGACCATTAAAACTCATACCATTTAAGACCATACTCCCCCGTATGAGAAGGGGAAACGACCACGGGGCCGGCCATGCAACGGGAACCGTTGGCAATGCACAGCCTTTTTCCAAAATATCTGATCGGAGTCCTCCATGAAATTGATACCGGCGTTCCTTATGGCGGCCATTCTCGGCATGGCGGCACCCTTCGCGCAAGCCGCTGTGGTGGATTTCGAGTTGCCGGACCTCGAAGGCAAGGCGCGCAAGCTTTCCGATTATCGCGGCAAGTGGGTGGTGGTCAATTACTGGGCAACCTGGTGCCCCCCCTGCCTGGAAGAGATGCCGGAGCTGGAGCTATTCCACAACAATCACAAGGACAAGGACGCGGTGGTTCTGGGTGTAAATCTGGAACAGATCAGCCCGAATGCCTTGCGGGATTTCGTCGACGGACAGTTCATCAGCTATCCTGTGCTGCTTAGCGGCCCCAAGGCCAGTACCGAACTGGGCAGGGTCCCCGGCATGCCGACTTCATTCCTGATCGCCCCCGACGGCAAGATAGTCGCCCGGCAGGTGGGGACTGTGACCGCCGCGGACCTGGAGGGCTTTATCGAGGCCCACAAGAACTGATGTGAATAACGGGCGCCATGCTGGAGCGATCGGCGATAACAAAATTGGCCGCCATACCGTAGGAGCGCCTTGCAGGCGCGATTGGGGTGATGAAGATCGCGCCTGCAAGGCGCTCCTACGCGTTACAGCAAAATTTGACTCAAATGCAAAGCATTCCGGTATTCAAGAACCTCTTGCGGTTCAGGGATGAACCGCCATTTTCAATGGCCTAAGCCATTGAAAATGAAGAAAACGAAAAATCGCATTTTTCGTTTTCGCCTTGCAAACTGGCAGCAAGGGCCATTTTGCAAGTTCATCATCATTT
>JAHJDE010000111.1 GCA_018812525.1 Gammaproteobacteria bacterium | reverse complement strand
GCGAAAACGAAAAATGCGATTTTTCGTTTTCTTCATTTTCAATGGCTTAGGCCATTGAAAATGGCGGTTCATCCCTGAACCGCAAGAGGTTCTTGCAGTTTTGCAAGAACCTCATCTGAGCGCGATATTGTCCAACTTATTCCCGGACAGCCCCTAAGTATCCGCTTTCGTGCGCCGGGCGGTTTCTTGTACCCTGTTGAAACATTTTTTACCTGGGCGAGATAACGATTTGAAAAAAAATATCCTTCTCGGCGTATGCGGCGGGGTTGCTGCCTATAAGTCGGCCGAACTGGTCCGGCTGCTGCGAAGGGAGGGCTTCGAGGTACGGGTGATGATGACGGCGGCCGCGACGCGCTTCGTCGGTTCCCTGACCTTTCAGGCCTTGTCGGGGCATCCCGTCGCCACGGATCTGCTGGATGCCGGTCAGGAGAGTGCCATGGGTCATATCCATCTGGCCCGCTGGGCAGACCGGATTCTGATCGCCCCCGCCACCGCCAATTTCATGGCCCGGCTGACCCAGGGCATGGTCGACGATATCCTCACGGCGGTCTGCCTGGCCGCGCGGGCGCCCCCTGTCCTCGTCCCGGCCATGAACAGCGCCATGTGGCTCAATCCCGCCACCCAGGCCAACCGGGAGATCATCGAGTCACGCGGCATCCGTCTGCTGGGTCCCGGCCGGGGGGAGCTGGCCTGCGGCGAGTCGGGGGAAGGGCGCATGCTCGAACCGGAGGAGATCCTCAACCGGCTGCGCGAGCTGTCCCCAACCGGTCCTTTGCAGGGCCGATCCGCGCTGGTAACGGCAGGTCCGACCCGCGAGCCTCTGGACCCGGTCCGTTTCATCAGTAACCGCAGTTCCGGCAAGATGGGCTATGCCCTGGCGGAGGCCCTGCAAGCGGCCGGTGCCTCGGTCACCCTGGTCAGCGGCCCGGTCTCCCTGGCGCCGCCGCCGGGGGTGGAACGGGTCCGGGTGGAGACTGCCTTGGAGATGTACGACGCGGTATTTGCCCGGATCGACCAGGCCCCGCTCGATCTCTTTGTCGCCTGTGCCGCCGTCGCGGACTACCGCCCGGCGGAGGTCTCTGCCGGCAAGATCAAGAAGAACGACGCCAACATGACATTGTCGTTGACGCGGAACCCGGACATACTTACCGAGGTCGCCGCCCTGCCGGCCGACCGGCGGCCCTGCTGCGTCGGCTTTGCCGCCGAGACGGGCGACATCCGCCGGCTGGGCGAGGAGAAGCTCAGGCGCAAGGGGGCGGACCTTCTGGCGGCCAATCTCGTCGGCGGTACGCAGGGTGGATTCGAGGACGACAACAATGCCTTGACCCTCTTGTGGCACGACGGCCAGGCCGAGAAGCGGTGCGGGGACGCACCGGTTGCGGATCTAAGGATGGATCTGCCGATGATGCCCAAGCGGGAGCTGGCCGCCGCCCTGGTCTCTTTCATTGAGGAGCACTTTTTCGCATGCAACCCGTCCAGTTGAAGATCCTTGACCAGAGACTGGGGAAGGCGTTTCCGCTGCCCCATTACGCCACGCCCGGTTCGGCCGGCATGGATCTGCGCGCCATGCTGGAGGAGTCCCTGGAGTTGATGCCGGGCCAGACCGAGCTGATCCCCACTGGCATCGCGCTGCACATGGAGGACAGGGGGATTGCGGCCGTCATTCTGCCTCGCTCGGGGCTGGGCCATAAACAGGGTATCGTGCTCGGCAATCTGGTCGGGCTGATCGATTCCGACTACCAGGGGCAAATCATGGTCTCCTGCTGGAACCGGGGCCAGACCTCCTTCCGCGTCGAGGTCGGGGAGCGCATCGCCCAACTGGTTTTCATCCCCGTGATCAGGGCCAGCTTCGATATCGTCGATGAATTCGACCTGTCCGAGCGGGGAGAGGGGGGGTTCGGCCATTCCGGCCGTCATTGAAGGAGAACAAGGCGCCATGTTCAAGAAGATGAACCCACAGGCCCCAGTGCAGGCCCCCCTGGATTCAGCCAAGGCCGCTGCCCCTGCCAAGGCTGGGACCGAATTGGGTCGTCCCGCCGATGCCTTTCTCACGCACCTCTATATTCTCCTGTCCGGGCTCTTCGTCCTGGCCTGGTCCATCTCCTTCGTCCTGGGTGAATTCAAGCTTGCCAGCCACGAGGAGGATCGCACCCGGGTCATCACGCAGATCACGGCGGATCGGATCGCGGAACGCCTGGATGGCCTGAAGCGAAAGCTGCGTCTCCTCTCCAAGGACCCCAGCGTGGCGTCCCTCCTGGAATCCCACCAGGATGACATGCTCAAGACCCATATCGAATGGACCCTGCGGCCCCAGGCTGAGGAGGCCCTCAAGATCCTGGCCTTGCCGAAGGGCTACGATGTCCCTGACCTCAAGGCGACCCCGCCCCTGGGCTACGCCTCCCTCGATCTCTTGCGCCAGATCGATCGAGGGGGCAAGGAGACCCTGTTCGAACTCCATAACCCCACCGGCCCGGATGCGCATATCGCCGTGGCCTTTCCGATCACGGATGCCGGCGGAGGGCTGTTGGGATACATGTATTTTGCCTTGCGTCCCAACTGGCTGGTCAGAATCGTCAAGGAGATTCCGGTGAGCACTGCCGTGGCACTGCTGCAACAGGTCTCCAAGGACAAGCCCCTGCGGGCCATCTCCAACAACGATCAGGCCGATCTTGGCATGAGCTACCCGAAGGGGGTTCCCGTTGCCGGTTCCATCTGGCTGATCGCCTCGCGGGGCCTCAATCCCGGTCCCGCCTGGTTGGACTGGGCCTATTGGCTGCTGCTGCCGCTCCTTCTGATCGCCGGATCTGGGGCGCTTATGGTCACCAAGCGGTCGCTGAACAGGGACTTCCAACAGGACAAGCGGGACTTTCAACACAGCCTGGTGGCAATCTTCAGCGGTCGCCGCCCCCCCCTGGGGCAGGCGCGTATCCGGGAATTCCATGCCCTCACCCAACTCCTGCTGGGCGTTGCCAAGAAGGCGGCCGTCAACGTCAAGGGCGGTGGCAAGCAGGAGATGGCCCCGCCGCCAAGGGAGGGACGAATGCCGCTCATGGCGGGGGGGGCGGAACAGGCCCCGTCCGGTTCGAAAGCCGTTTCCAAGGGTGGCGAACCCGCTGCCGCCGGGGAGGCGACGCCAAAACCCGAGCTGCTGCCCAAGCGGATGGAAATGGAAACCAATATCCCCTCGGCCATCTTCCGGGCCTACGACATCCGCGGTGTCGTCGGCAAGACCCTGACCGAGGAGATCGTTTACGACATCGGCAAGGCCATCGGCAGCGAGGCCTACGAGGCAGGCCAGCAAACTGTCATCGTCGCCCGGGACGGCAGGACCTCTGGCGAGGCCCTGCTGAATGCCCTGGTGCGTGGACTGACCTCCACCGGCCGGGACGTGGTCGATATCGGTATGGCGCCCACCCCCCTGCTCTACTTCGCCACCCATTTTCTCGGCAGTAATACCGGCGTCATGGTGACCGGCAGCCACAATCCGCCTGAATATAACGGCCTCAAGGTCGTCATCAATGGTCACGGGCTCCATGGTCAGGGTATCAAGGCGATCTATGATCGGGCCGTCGAGGGGCGTTTCCTGATCGGGAATGGCACACGCATGGAGCAGTCCCTGATCCCCGACTACATCCAGCGGGTCTGCAATAACCTGACCCTGCAAGGCACCCTGCGGGTGGTGGTGGATTGCGGCAACGGCGTGGCGGGAAGGGTTGCCCCCGATCTTCTGCGCGCCCTGGGCTGCGAGGTGAAGGAGCTTTTCACCAAGGTCGACGGCACCTTCCCCAATCATCACCCCGATCCCAGCAGGCCGGAAAATCTGAAGGATCTCATAGAGGCCGTCCTCGCGGACGGGGCCGATCTGGGCATCGCCTACGACGGCGACGGCGACCGTATCGGCGTCATCGACTCCAACGGCAAGATCATCTGGCCCGACCGGCTCCTCATGTTGCTGGCCGACGACATCCTGGCGCGCAATCCCGGCGCGGATGTCATTTATGACATCAAATCCACCCGCCATATCGCGCCACGCGTGCTGAGCATGGGGGGGCGTCCCGTCCTCTGGAAGACCGGGCACTCCCTGATCAAGGCCAAGATGCGGGAGACTGGGGCGCTGCTGGCCGGGGAGATGAGCGGCCATATCTTCATCAAGGAGCGCTGGTACGGCTTCGACGATGCCCTTTACGCCAGCGCGCGCCTGCTGGAGATCCTCGCCATCGATTCACGCTCCAGCGCCCTTGTCTTCGCGGATCTGCCGGAGGATGTCAGTACGCCGGAGATCCACCTGGAGATCACCGATGGCTCCCAACAGGCCACCATGAACAAGATCATTGATGCTGCTGCCTTCGACGACGCCAATCTGATCACCCTGGACGGCTTGCGCGCGGAATTTCCCGAAGGCTGGGGCCTGGTGCGTGCCTCCAATACCACGCCGGCCCTGGTCTTTCGCTTCGAGGCACGGGATGCGGCCTCGCTGGAGAAGATCCAGGGGCGTTTTCGCGATCTGCTGAAAAGGGCCGTACCGGGCCTGGAACCGCCCTTTTAATTCCGTAATTCAACGAACAGGGAGAAACCGAGCTTCCATGAGCCTTTCCACCGATGCCGCCCGTAATGTCGCCCATGTCCTGTCCGAGGCGATGCCCTACATCAAGCGTTTCCAGGGCAAGACCCTGGTCATCAAGTATGGCGGTAACGCCATGGTCGATCCCATCCTGAAGCAGGGATTCGCGCGCGATATCGTCCTGATGAAGCTGGTTGGCATCAATCCCGTGGTGGTCCACGGCGGCGGCCCACAGATCGGCAACCTGCTGGGGCGCCTGGGCAAAGACTCGGAATTCGTGCAGGGGATGCGCGTCACCGACAGCGAGACCATGGATGTGGTGGAGATGGTGCTGGGCGGCCTGGTCAACAAGGAGATCGTCAACCTGATCAACCGCCAGGGCGGCTCGGCGGTGGGGCTTACCGGCAAGGATGGCGAGCTGATCCGGGCCAGGAAGATGATGATTACCCGGGAGTCACCCGAGCTGAAGGTTCCCGAGATCATCGATATCGGCCATGTGGGTGAGGTGGAGAGCATCAATATCGGCATCCTCGACACCCTGGTGAAGAGCGACTTCATCCCCGTGGTCGCCCCCATCGGCATCGGCGAGGATGGCCACTCCTACAACATCAACGCCGATCTGGTGGCGGGCAAGTTAGCCCAGGTGCTCCAGGCGGAGAAGCTGATCCTCCTGACCAATACCCAGGGGCTGCTCGACAAGGAGGGCAGGCTCCTGACCGGCCTCGACAGCCGGTGGGTCAATGAACTGATCGCCGACGGCACCATCCACGGCGGCATGCTGCCCAAGATCGGCTGTGCCCTGGAGGCGGTGCAGGCCGGCGTCAACAGGGCTCACATCATCGATGGCCGGGTGGAGCACGCCGTGCTTCTCGAACTCTTTACCGATGAAGGCATTGGCACCCTGATAAAGAGAGGTTAGCCGTGACGGAACGGAACGACCGCAAGCAGCAGATCCTGGAGGCCCTGGCCCGCCTGCTCGAACAGAACCCCGGCGAGCGCATCACCACCGCTGTCCTGGCCAGGCAATGCGAGGTCTCCGAGGCGGCGCTCTACCGTCACTTCGCCAGCAAGGCGCGCATGTACGAGGCCCTCATCGAGTTCGCCGAGGAGACGGTCTTCAGCCGGATCAATCGGATCCTGGAGGAGGAGAAGGACAGTGCCGAGCGCTGCTCCCGGCTCCTGTACCTGGTGCTTGGGTTCGCAGAAAAGAACCCCGGCATCACCCGCATCCTGCTGGGTGATGCCCTGGTGGGGGAACAGGAGCGCCTGCTGGAGCGGGTCGAGCAGTTCTTCACCCGCCTGGAGACCCAGTTGAAACAGATTCTGCGGGAGAGCGCCATCCGCCAGGACGCGCCGCCGGAACTCAAGGCGGGGCTCAGCGCCAACCTCCTGTTGACCTGGATCGAGGGGCGCATGCATCAGTATGTGAGAACCCACTTCCGGGTCTCTCCGCTCCACTCCTGGGAAGAGCAGTGGCGCTTGCTGGCCGATGCCCTCTTTCAGCCATGTGGCTCGTAGGAGCGCCTTGCCGGCGCGATTCGGGCGGTGAAGATCGCGCTTAGAAACCCACCCCTGTACGGGCGGGTTTGAAACCCGCCCCTACGGCATGGTGGGGTAATTCACGTCTCGCCGGTCTGAGGCAGAGCCCCTCAAGGGGTCCCCGCCCCCTCCGCCGGTTTCTTTTCGGGCGCGGCGTTTCCGCCCTGTCCCAGTCCCCGGAAACCCTTGCGAATCTCTTGCACCGTTGCGCTCTTGCAGAACTCATCGCCCAGAGTGTTGTCCTTGCACTGGATATCGAGGAAGAACTCTTCGATGGCGCCCTCCCGCTTGATGCGGGAGACGGTCAGACTGATGTCCTGGTCCTTGATCGGCGGGTGGGTCATGATGATGCTCCTGCCCAGCAACTGCATCCGGGTGCTGGCGTGCTCGCGCACGTAGAGTTCGGCCTTCTGCCAGAGTTCGTCGCAGGCGCTTGAGCAGGCCACCAGTGTATCCAGCAGGGAGTAGGGGCTGTCGCTCCGCTCGGGCACGACGCCCTGTTCGGGTCGCAGATTCCGCAGTTCACGGAACCGCGCCAGGTCGGATGCGTATTTCTCCCGGATCTGCTGTTTCAACTCCTCCTGGGAGATGATGCCCTGATAATCGTTGTTGATCTGATTGCGGATGTTCTCGATCTCTTGAAGCTGATTCGATGAAACCGCCTGGCCGGCCCGCTCCATGCTCGCGGCGGCAAACTGCAACTCCGCCAGACGGATCTTCTGGCGCCGGATATTGCCGCGCACGATCTGGATCTTGGCATCGATGGAGGCCAGCTTGCCGTTGCGGGCCATGAAGATATCGTCCTCGGCGCGGAAGGTACGAAGCAACACCCGGTCGGCCTTTTTCTGCTCCTCGATGAGGTGCTGCTGTTCGAGGCGCCTCTTCTCCAGTTCGGCCTCGCGGGCCAACTCCTCCTTGGTCTTGGCCGCTTCAGTCCGCTCGACCACGACGCCCTGCTGGTTGAGGGTATCGAGCTTGTGCTGCACCTCGGAAGGGGGGACCTTGTCGGAATAGAAGACCTTGCCCTGATCGTCGACCCAGCGATAGAGCTTGGCCGCTTGAAGGGGCGGGCAGACCAGCAGGGAGATGGCCAGTATTGGAAGGAGTTTCATGTTCATTGATCCCAGGATTCCTCGTTTACCATGACACAAAGGTAGAACCATATTCGCTCCTTCGCCATTCCGTGAATTACGGTGACACTTTGAATTACGGTGACACTTTACTAAATGCACTTAATTAGTAATTAAGTGCATTTAGTAAAGTGTCACCGTAATTCCATCAAGCCACCCCGTACTGGTCCCGGTAGGCGCGGATCTTCGCCAAGTATTCGGCCTCGCCGCGCACCTCCAGGTACTCGACCAGTTGCGCCAAACGCAGGATGGCGGCAACGGGGACGCCGTAATCCTGTTCTACCTCCTGAATGGCCGATTTCTCCCACTTGCCACGCTCCTGCCGGTCGAGGGCGATCACCACCCCGGCGGCGACGGCATCCCCGGCCTTGATGATCTCGAAGGACTCCCGCACCGAGGTCCCGGCCGAGATCACGTCGTCGATGATCAGGACGCGTTTCCCTGCCAGGGGATGGCCGACGATGACACCGCCCTCGCCGTGGTCCTTGGCCTCCTTGCGGTTGAAGGCATAGGGCAGGTCAAGGCCATGGTGGTCGTGCAGGGCGGCGGCGGTCACGGCCGCCAGGGGAATCCCCTTGTAGGCCGGGCCGTAGATCAGATCGAACGGAATGCCGGAATCGACGATGGCCTGGGCATAGTAGCGCCCCAGCCGCGCCAGGCTGGCCCCGGTGTTGAA
This sequence comes from Gammaproteobacteria bacterium, assembly GCA_018812525.1. Classification (GTDB taxonomy): domain Bacteria; phylum Pseudomonadota; class Gammaproteobacteria; order Chromatiales; family Chromatiaceae; genus YD12-FULL-61-37. The sequence goes on along the minus strand of JAHJDE010000111.1, from coordinate 5,983 downwards.
CAAGCCGGCATTGAAGAAATAAGGGCTGACACGCCCGGACTTGAGGGTGAACTCGCCGAAGCGCAACACCCCGATGCCCAGGGCGAAATCGAGAAACTCCCGTTGATACGGCTGCATGTCAACTTGCTCCTGTGTTTGTGCCTTGCTGGCGATGATACCTAGCCGCCGCTGGGATGTCTTGGATGCCTTGATCAAGCCGTGCCGAGGATACGAAATGTCAAAAACGTGGGGACGAGATACAATTGCAAAATAAATTTCCCTCGCAGCAAGCAGCCATGTCGAAGAAAAAGCAAAAAGGACTTTTTCGTTCCCCTAAAAGCAATCCCCCGGAACAGAATATCGAATCCGCCCTGAGCGAATTACAAAGTGGGCGATTCAGGGACGCGATCGACCTATTCAAGACACTGCTCAAACAAGGACCGAACCAAGAGGCCAAGGAGGGCTTGGCTGCCGCCTACGCAGGGCGCGCCATGCAATTGAGCGCCAAGGGAATGGACAGGGAGGCGCTCGTGATATGGCAAAATCGCGCGGCACTCGGTGGGGTCGAGTACTCTATCGAATATGTGCGTCTACTGCTTCGGCTCGGTCGCATCAACGATCTACTCCCCTTATATCGCAGACTCGCAGCCGATGAGAGCGCGGCCGACCTTCGCCGGTTGATGGCGGAATATTTGGCGGCTTTCTACCTGGCGGGTGAAGACGCCATTGCCGATACCTTGGCCGAGGACGATCCGCTGCGTACCCAAGGTGGGACAGCACGCGAGGCACTCAGGGCCTATTGCGAAGGCGATGATGAGGGGGTGCAAAGACACCTGGCCGGCATCCCCTTTCGTTCACCCTTTCGGGATTTCGTCCAGATCATCAAGGCACTGATGCTGCTCCCCGAAGGGCCGGAAAAGGCCGCCGAACTCCTTGACCGGGTGAAAGAGGACTCCGCCTTCGCGGATTTGCGCCGGGCCGCGCTGAACAGCCTCTTGCCGGAACAAGGGTTGATGGAAATCCTGCCCGAGACCGAACCCGCCAGCCGTGATTTCATCTTCGCCCTGAAGGGCTGGAACGATACGCGCCGACAACTCTGGCAAGCACTACATAAACCGGGTGTCCACCCCGGGGCCAAATCGCTGTTTGCCCTGATGCATCGCCACCGACAGGCCATGGGGAATGACTGGGCACAACGGCAAGGGCTACGCCTATTGCTGCAAGGGCGGGCCCAAAGCGGGGCCTGGTTGCGGGAGATCCGTTGTGCCGCCCTCTCCACGCTTGAGACGGCGCAGATCAACGCCTGGATGGCGGAGGAGCACTCGCCCTGGACCTCGCTGAATGGCTGGGAGGATTATGTTGCCGCCCTGGGGGAACAACAGATCGATGATCGCTCTCTGCGTATCGCATTGGCACTGCGACGCACCGACAATCTATTCGATATTTTGGGGAAAGCGGCTTTCCGAGATGAGGATGAGGAACTGGCTGAGGCGGTTGTGGAGCAGCTCGAGCGGAGCCTGGCCTTCGACCCCGATGACCGTCAATGTCACCTGCGCCTGATCGCGTATTACCGCCGAACCGACCGGTTGAAATCCGCGCGGGCCGTTCTGAAACCGGCCCAGGAACGCTGGCCCGAAGACAAGGCGATACTCACCGCAGCCATGGAGATCGCCCTTGCCGGCGGGGCTTACAAGAAGGCGGCGGGCATCGCCCGCGACATACTCGCCGTCGATCCGATCAACAACGGAATACGTGAACGACTGGTGGAATCCCACCTGGCGCATGCCCGCAAACACCTGCGCGGTTCGCGGCCCGATCTGGCGGAAAAATCCCTCGTCGATGCCGAGCAGTGGAGCAGCAGCGAACGCTCGCGCCAATCCCTGGAACTGCTCCGCGCCTTCATCCTTCTGACCGAAGACTCGGCGCGAGGCAAAACGGCTCTGCGGGCACTGACCGAGACGCGGGGGAACGGCCTGAACAGCCGTCTGATTCTGGCCTTGGAGGCCCAGCGTAACGGCCTCGATCCGACGCGATTATTGCAACAGCTCGATCTGTTGAAGATACCCAGGGTCGATAGGAACGATCTGCTCGCCTTCTTTCGCACCTTGCGCGAACACCTGGACGGCGAAAAGGGGAAGCCCGCGAGAGACCTGGCCGTCTATCTCGCCGTGCCGCTGAAACAGGCCGCCAAACTGCGGCTGGAACGCAACGAGTTCGAGTCCGCCTGCGAGACCCTGCGCCGGGCCGACCTGCAGCCGAGCCGCCTGGCCTTCGCCCAAGCGGCCTTGATACTCTGGCAGGGTGATCCGCTGTTCGTACTGCACGCCTTCCAGGCCAAGCACGAAAACACCTTTTACCGTCAGGCGACCGAAGCTGAGCTCGACCGACTGGAACAGGCGTTGTATCGGGCCAATACCGAAGGCAACACCCGCCTCTCGCACCAGATCGGCGAACAGCTCAACGACCTGCGCTACCTGCCCTATTCAGGGCCATCCTTCCTATCGGAACCGCCGGAATCATTCCGCGATGAAGATGAGGACATGAAGGACTTCTTCCACGAAACGTTGGAGATGCTGAAAACGATCGTGCGGACCATCGGCATCAAGGCCATTCGGCAATTGGTCAATGACCGCAGCGACCCGCTGGGCGATATCTTCCGCAATATGCAACGATCCCTGGGAAAACAGGTGTTCGAGACACTGATCGGGTCGCTCGCCCGAGGCGACGCCGATGAGCGATTCCCCGAACCCCCGCAACCCAAATCCCGCAAGGGGAGGCCCGGCAAACCCAAGCAACAAACGAAAGACAATGGTCAGGGTAATGATGAAGACGAGTTGTCCGATCAGTTGGATATGTTCAAATGAATGATCCCTTCCTGATACTCGGTGTCGCTGAACAGGCCGACGATGCCGCCATCGAGGCCGCTTACCGCGAAGGCATCCGCCGTTCGCCGCCGGACCGAGACCCGCGGCGTTTCGAGGCGTTGCGCAACGCCTACGAGAAAATCCGTACCCGGCGCGACCGACTGGCCTACGACCTGTTCGACACCACGCCGCCCGATATCGAGGATCTGCTGCAACGGGCCGCCCCGACCGGCGCCCCGCAGCGTCCGTCCATCGAACTGTTCAAGGCCCTGCTGAAGGGAAGGCCCTGACCATGGACGAAGCAAGCAAACAACGGTTGCTGGCGCGGTTCAGCGCCTATCTCGACGCCGTCGTGGAAACGGAACCCTCGGACGATGCCGAGAGTCCGGACCTCTTTACCCTTTTGGCGGAACTCGCCGCGTTGAAGAACGAGGTCAAAATCGAGTCACGTCAAGTCAAGGAGGCCTTGGAACAGTTTCGCGAGGTCTTTGCCGTGCTGGGGCGAGCCAACGAGCAATTGACGCAAGAACTCGATCGGCAACGCGGACAACAAAGAACCGAGACCCGCGCCGGCGAACGTGAACTGCTGCTGGAACTCCTGGAACTGCGTGACCGGTTGCAGTCCGGCTTGACCCACGGCATCGCCTACCGACCCGGATTCCTGGCCCGGCGGAGCAGCGTGGAACGCTTCGTCGCCGGCATGAACGAAGGGCTGGCGATGAACCTCCGCCGTCTGGATGAGACCCTGAGCCGGCGCGGCATCTGTCCGATCGAGACCCTCGGCCGGCCGTTCGATCCCCATACCATGAGGACCCTGGAGGTGGAGAATCATCCCCAGCGCGCGAGCAATGAGGTCATCGCAGAGATACGCCGCGGATATCGGCGGGATGACGAGCTGTTACGCACAGCAGAGGTCATCGTCAACAAACACCGACGCCCCATCAACCCCACGGAGAATCCATCGAATGACTGAAACCATCATCGGCATCGACCTCGGCACCACCAATTCCGAAGTCGCCTTCGTGGAAAACGGCAGTGTGCGTATGATCCCGGTGGGCGACGCCGTCATCATGCCCTCCATGGTCGGCCTGGCCGATGACGGCGCACTGCTGGTCGGCCGATCCGCCCATAACCAGTACGTCCTGCACCCGGAACGCAGCATCCGTTCCATCAAACGGCGCATGGGCGAAGAGGGCAAGGTCGCCCTCGGTGAAAAGCAGTATACGCCCCAGGAGATCTCGGCACTGATCCTGCGCCGGCTCAAACAGGCCGCCGAGGATTACCTCGGCAAACCCTTGTCAAAGGCCGTGATCACCGTTCCCGCCTACTTCTCCGATGCCCAGCGCCAAGCGACCCGGGACGCAGGCCAACTTGCCGACCTCGAGGTGGTGCGCATCATCAACGAACCCACGGCAGCCGCCCTGGCCTATGAGGTGGAACATCCCGAGGCGAAGAACATCCTGGTCTACGATCTGGGCGGCGGCACCTTCGATGTCTCCGTGGTCCGCCTATCGAAGGAGGTCACCGAAGTCCTCGCCGGCCACGGCAACAACCACCTCGGCGGCGAGGATTTCGATGCCAAGCTGGTCGCCCATCTGCTGGAGCATCTCCGGGAGCAGGGGATCGACCCCGCCACCAATGCCGTGGTAATGGCGCGTCTCACACGGGCGGCTGAACGGGCCAAGATCGACCTCAGCGACGCCCCCTTCGCCCTGATCGAGGAGGAGCATCTGCTGAGCAAGGACGGCCATCCAGTCCATCTTTCGCTGGAGATCGATAGGCTCGACTATGAAGAGATGATCAAGCCCTATATCGACGAGACCTTGGAGGCGGTTCACACCGCCATGGAAGGGGCTGGATTGACGATTCCCGAGATCGACGAAATCCTGCTGGTGGGCGGCGCCACCCGCACCCCATTGATCCAGCGCCGCCTGGAGGAACTGTTTGGTAAACAGCCGCGCAACGAAATCGACCCCGACCTCTGCGTTGCCGGCGGCGCGGCCATCCAGGGGGCGGTCATCGCCGGTGATAAGGTCTCCGGCGTATTGGTGGACGTCACCCCCTACACCTTCGGCACCAGCGCCGTGGGTGACTTCAACGGCGAACCCTATCCCTTCTGTTACGTCCACCTGATCCGCAAGAACAGCCCGGTGCCGGTAACCAAGAGCGAGGCCTTCTATACCCTCCAGGACAACCAGGAGACCATCCATGTCCGTGTCTATCAGGGCGAGGACCCCGACGCCCTCAACAATACCGAGATCGGTTCCTACCGTATCGAGGGGTTGAGCAAGGTCCCGGCGGGCAACACCATCGTTACCACATTCTCCTTGGACGTCAACGGCATCCTCAAGGTCACATCGAAAGAGAAAAGGACCGGTCTGGAAAAACGCATCACCATCGAAAACGCCACAGCCCGTTTCGAGCAGGAGGAGATGAACGCCGCCCGTGAACGCATCGACGCCCTGATAGGGGGCAACGGCAGCCAGGTAACCCGCGTGGAACGCGAGTACGTCCAGGCCCGGGCGCTGATCGAAAAGGCGGGCCGCTTGCTGGAGAGCGCCGGCACCGAGGATCGAGAGGATCTGGTCGATCTGATCGAGGCGTTACGCGATACCCTGTCGAACCCTGACGAAGCCGCGATACACCGAGCCATGGATCAGCTCACCGATCTCATCTACTACCTGGAATCGTAACGGAATGGACCGCTGTCCCACCTGCCGCGCACGACTTGATGAGGCGGCAAGTTGCCGTCGCTGCGGCATGGAACTGACGTTACTACGTCAGACCGAACAGACCGCCGATCGTTACCTGGCCCAGGCCGTGGCACAACTTGCCGGCGGCAACTCCCGAACGGCGGGAGAGTCCCTGCGCCAATCGCTGTTACTGAAAAGCGACCCGCTGACCGAACGGTTACTCGGCTTAGCGACGGCATGGGAGCAGACCAAAGGACGACCAATCCCCTATGTAGGCGAGGAGACCCTGTTTTAGCGGATCAATGGAGGTTCTTGCAAAACTGCAAGAACCTCTTGCGGTTCAGGGATGAACCGCCATTTTCAATGGCCTAAGCCATTGAAAATGAAGAAAACGAAAAATCGCATTTTTCGTTTTCGCCTTGCAAGATGGCCAGGATGGCCATTTTG
>JAHJDE010000110.1 GCA_018812525.1 Gammaproteobacteria bacterium | reverse complement strand
TCCTGGCCATTTTGCAAGGCGAAAACGAAAAATGCGATTTTTCGTTTTCTTCATTTTCAATGGCTTAGGCCATTGAAAATGGCGGTTCATCCCTGAACCGCAAGAGGTTCTTGCAGTTTTGCAAGAACCTCAGATTTAGGTCAGATTTGGTCGATCTGATTGAGCAAAACCGCCTATTTTCGCGGCAGAGCCGCTCCCACGGCAGTGGGAGCGGCTCTGCCGCGAAAAGAGCTCGATTGAAGATCGGCCAAATATGGCCTGAAGACGAGATGCAAGATGCTCAAGTTATTTTTGCTCGACGCCTTAACTCAGACCCCGGACGATGCGGATCACCCTGGGCAGTGAACGCAGGCGGCGCATGATCCGCGCCAAATGCTGGCGGTCGGTCACCTCGATCACGAAGATCAGGGTCGAGGTCAGACCGTCCCGCTCCTCTATGCCTACATTGTCGATGTTCGAGCCCATGTCGGCGATGGCGGCCGCCACCGAGGCCAGGACACCGCGCTGATTGCCGACCGAGACCCGAATCTCAGTGGCGAAACTGGCCTCAATCACTTTCTCCCAATCGAGCTCCAACCAAGTCTCGCCGGAGCGGCGCTCTTTTTTCAGATTGCGGCACTCCTGCCGGTGCACAACCATCCCCTTGCCCGGATTGAAGACCGCCGTGATCTGGTCACCGGGGATGGGCCGACAGCACTTGGCATAATTCACAACCATCCCCTCGGTTCCCCGGATGAAGAGGGGTCCCTCGTACCGGTCCCGGTGGCTGGCCTCGGGCAGGGGTCCACCCTCCAGGCCGGTCAGTCGTTGCGCCACCAGCAGGGGCATGCGGTTGCCCAAGCCGATCTCCACCAGAAGTCCCTGCAGGGAACCGGCCCCACACTCCTTGAGAACGGTTGCCACCCGCTCGGCCGGAATGGCCTCGATACATGTGTCATAGGCCGTCAGCTCCTTTTCCAGAAGCCGGCGTCCCAGCTCTGCCGCTTCCTGGTGCTTGAGATTCTTCAGGTAGGAACGGATGTGGCCGCGCGCCTTGCTGGTCACCACGAAATTGAGCCAGGCGGGGTTGGGAACGGCGCCCTCACGGGTAATGATCTCCACCGTCTGCCCGGTGAGAAGACGTGAGCGCAGGGGGGCCAGACGGCGGTCGACCCGTGCCGCCACGCAGCGGCTGCCGACATCGGTATGGACGGCATAGGCGAAGTCGATGACAGTGGCCCCCTTGGCCAGGACCATGATCTGGCCACGGGGGGTGAAGACATAGACCTCGTCCGGGTAGAGGTCGATCTTGACGTTTTCCAGGAACTCCATGGAATCGCCTACCCCGCTCTGCATTTCGAGCAGGCTCGACAACCATTCCGAGGCCCCGTGCGCCAGGGGGTCGCGTCCGGCATGCCGATTCTTGTAGTTCCAGTGGGCGGCAATACCGGACTCGGCGATCTGGTGCATATCCTGGGTGCGGATCTGAATCTCAATGGGCAGGCCGTGCAGGGCGATCAGCACCGTGTGCAGGGACTGGTAGCCATTTGCCTTGGGGATGGCGATGTAATCCTTGAAGGCGCCGGGCTTGGGCTTGTAGAGGTTGTGCACGGCACCCAGGGCGCGGTAGCAGGTGTCGATCTTGTCAACGATGATGCGAAAGGCGTAGACATCCGCCAACTCGGAGAGAGGAAGCCTTTTCCCCTGCATCTTGCGGTAGATGCTGTAGGGATTCTTCTTCCGGCCATAGACCTCTGCCTCGATCCCCTCTTGTCCCAGACGCAGGCGAATGGCCTCCTCGATGCGGCCGATGGTCTCCTTGCGGTTGCCGCGAATCTTTTTCGACCGCTCGGTGATGACCCGGTAGCGGGCGGGCCAATAGGCCTGGAAACCGAGCAGTTCAAGTTCGAGACGGATACTGTTGATGCCGAATCGGTTGGCGATGGGGGCATAGATCTCCAGGGTCTCCTTGGCAATGCGGCGGCGTTTCTCCGGCCGCATGACCCCCAGGGTCCGCATATTGTGGAGGCGGTCGGCGAGTTTGATGATGATGACCCGGATATCCTTGGCCACGGCCAGCAGCATCTTGCGGAAATTGGCCGCCTGGGCCTCGGCCTGAGAGCCGAAATTCATCTGGGTCAACTTGCTGACCCCGTCCACCAGTTCGGCAACCTCCTCGCCGAATTCCCGGGCCACCACCTCTTTGCTGGTGCCCGTATCCTCGATCACGTCATGCAGGATCGCAGCCATCAGGCAGGTATGGTCCATACGCATGCCCGCCAGGATGTGCGCAACGGAGATGGGGTGATAGATGTAGGGCTCGCCTGAGATACGCCTCTGGTGCTGGTGGGCCTCGGCGCTGAACAGGTAGGCGCGATAGACCTCGCGGATCTGCTCCCGGTTCAGATAGCCCTCGAGGGAGTCACAGAATTCGCTGATGAGAATGCGGCCATGCTCGGACGCCTTCTCAGCCTCTTTGAGATTCGACCCAGACTGGGTCATGGGGACCCTCGATGTCGTTGCTGTAACTACAGGATGACCGAAGTTCTTACAAAACTGCAAAACCTCGACTGAAAACCCGACTTTCAGTTTAGGTAACCATTCAAATCGCCCAAAAACCGGGGTTTCCGTTCACCCCCCTCCCTCTGGGAGGGGGGTGGGGGGAGGGGGCTGAACGGTTACAAACCGGGGCGACCTGAATAGTTACCAGTTTAGTTTATTTTCAGCCGGCCCGGATATTTCATGAATTGCCGCGAAGTCGCGCAGCACTCTGATTCGATGGACAATTTCCAGAACGAGTGCCGTATCGGGCTACAGGCACTGGGCCCCCTCAGATGTCGATCCCGTCGCCGAGCCGAAACTCATCCATACCCGAGTCTTCCACCGCCGCCGCCGCTTCGACAGCCTCCATCCGGGCTGGGGTAATCAGGCCCTCGGCGATCTCACGCAGGGCCAGCACGGTCGGCTTGTCATTCTCGGCCGGCACCAGGGAATCGGCACCATAGGCCAGTTGCCTCGCGCGCTTGGTGGCGAGCAGCACCAGATCAAAGCGGTTATCAACATTATCCAGGCAGTCTTCTACAGTTACACGGGCCATCGGCGCGCCTCTCCGTTAAAAAATCCAATTCTGTGAGGTTCTTGCAAAATCGCAAACCAGGTATGTTATCCGATTGAGCTACGACAAGCCATTACCCCTTCTCTGCGATCAATTTTGCCAGCAGCTTCACACGTTCCTGTTCGGGTAGTGACAGTGCCCCCCCCCCCTGGGCCGTGAGCCGGGTGAACTCCTGACGCCAGGATTCCCGTTGCAGCCGTTTCAGGCAATCCCGGAACTCCGCCTTGTATCCTTCCTGGGGGATATCGGGTCGGATACCGCTCAGGACGACCAGGTGGCGAAAGGCCTCCTCAGCGCGCCAATGCTCAAGCAGACGACCTGGATCGATCGCCGGCTCCTGCCCGATGACATCCATCAACTCGCGCAACAGGGAAATACCCGGCGCATCCAGGGCACGCCAATCAGCAGGCAGGTCGGCCAGCAGGGCCAAACCGGGCTCTTTCAGCAGGAGAGTGATGGCCTGCCGCACCGGCGTAGCCCCCCTGAAGTGACGGGTCGGCTCCTTGAACACCGGCCGACGATAGGTACTGACCGGAGCGGCCTTCGGCGCCAGCTCCTCGATCGGGGCGCCACTACGTTCGGCCAACCGCCGCCACATCATCTGCTTGAACAACCCGTCTGGCAGTTGCTCGATATGGCCCCGCGCCGCCTCCGCGAAGCGGGCCCGGCCATCGAGGGAACCCATATCCGCTTCCGTCGCCAGTTGTTTGAGCAGGTAATCCGACAGGGGCTCCGCCTCCCGGACACGACGCTCAAAGGACTCCGCCCCCTCTTTGCGCACCAGACTGTCGGGGTCCTCGCCCTCAGGCAGAAAAAGAAAGCGCGCCCCGCGTCCCTGGGTCATCAAAGGCAGGACCAGCCTCAGGGCCTTCCAGCCGGCCTCGCGCCCGGCCCGGTCCCCGTCGAAACAGAAGACCACCTCCGTGGTCAGGCGAAAGGCCCGTTCCAGGTGATCCGCCGTAGTGGCTGTCCCAAGAGTGGCGACGGCATAGCGGATGCCCTGCTGTGCCAGGGCCACCACATCCATGTAACCCTCCACTACGAGCAACTGCTCGGGGCGGCGCAGGGCCTTTGTCATCTCATAGAGACCGTAGAGCTGCCGCCCCTTGTGGAAGACCGGGGTTTCGGGTGAGTTGAGATACTTCGGCTTATCGTCCCCCAGCACCCGGCCGCCAAAGCCCACCACCCGGCCACGGCTGTCACGGATGGGAAAAATGATCCGGTCGCGGAAGCGGTCGTAGCCCTTGCCCGCCTCTGCCTCGGTGATCAGCCCCGCCTGGGTCAGGAGCGGGCTGCCGAAGCGCGGACCCAATTCACGCAGGAGATTGTCCCAGCCGGGGGGGGCATAGCCGATGCCGTACTCGACGGCGATCTCGCCGCTCAGGCCCCGTCGCTTCAGATAGTCCACTGCCTTGCCGGCCGTTGGATGCTGGCGGAGCTGGAGTCGAAAGAAGTCGTCGGCTTGGGTCAGTACATCGAAGAGGGGGCGCAGGTCCTTGGCCGGGGATTGATCGGAGAGCTCGCGGGGGACCTCGATCCCCTGGAGACGCGCCAGCTCCTCCACCGCCTCGGGGAAGGAGAGGCGTTCATACTCCATGAAGAAACCGATGGCGGAGCCGTGGGCGCCGCAGCCGAAGCAGTGGTAGAACTGCTTGTCCCGACTAACGGTGAAGGAGGGGGTCTTTTCGTCGTGGAAGGGGCAACAGGCCTGATAGTCCTTGCCCGTCCGCTTCAGTGGCACACGGCTATTGACGACATCGACGATGTCGGTCCGCTGCAACAGTTGATCAATGAACTCGCGGGGGATCTTGCCGGGCATGCGGCAAAGGGTATCAGGAAGTTCCCGTCAGCCGTTCAGTTTCTGCTTGATCAAGCCGCTGATCTGGCCCAGGTCCGCACGCCCCTGCATCTTGGGCTTCAGCAGCCCCATGACCTTGCCCATATCCTTTACGGATACCGCACCCGTCGCCTGGATGGCCTCCTCGATGAGGGCTGCAATCTCCTCGGTGCCCAGGGGCTCGGGCAGGTATTCTTGCAGGATACCGACCTCGAATCTCTCCTGGTCGGCCAGATCATTGCGCGCGGCCCGGTCATACTGGGTAATGGATTCGCGGCGCTGCTTCACCATCTTGTCCAGCACTTCCAACACATGCTGGTCATTCAGCTCGATACGCTCATCCACCTCGCGCTGCTTGATGGCTGCAGTGATCAGGCGCAAGGTGGCCAGGCGCTGCTTGGCGCCTGACTTCATTGCTGTCTTCACATCATCCAGTATGCGCTGCTTGAGCATGGCGGGACTCAGTACTTGCGTTCCCAGCGGCGATTTTCGCGGGAGACCTTCTTCAGGTGGCGCTTTACGGCGGCAGCGGCCTTGCGCTTGCGTTCCCAGGTGGGCTTTTCGTAAAACTCGCGGCGGCGCACCTCGGCCAGGACACCGGCCTTTTCGCAGGAGCGCTTGAAACGGCGCATGGCCACTTCAAAGGGTTCGTTTTCCTTTACACGTACGTTAGGCATTATTTACCTCGGGTTGATACAATTTCCGGCCTTACACGGAGAGCGCGAGATTCTACATGAAGATATCAGCGGTTTAAAGGGGCACATAGTTTCCACATGAACGTCCTTGGCATCGAAACCTCCTGCGACGAAACCGGCGTGGGCATCTACTGCGCCAGCCGGGGCCTGCTTGCCCACTGTATCCACAGCCAGATCGAGGTCCACGCCGAATTCGGCGGCGTGGTGCCCGAGCTGGCCTCGCGCGACCATATCCGCAAGACCCTGCCCCTCACGGAATGGGCATTGAAAGAAGCCGGACTGAACCGCAATGAGCTGGACGGCATCGCCTACACTGCCGGTCCCGGCTTGGCCGGGGCGCTCATGGCCGGCGCTTCCATCGCCCGCAGCCTGGCCTGGAGCCTCGACATCCCCGCCGTCGCCATCCATCACATGGAGGGCCACCTGCTCGCCCCCCTGCTGGAAAGGGAAGCACCTGACTTTCCCTTCATTGCCCTGCTGGTCTCCGGCGGTCATACCCAACTGGTCGCCGTGGAGGGCATCGGCCGCTATCAACTCCTGGGCGAATCCCTGGACGACGCCGCCGGCGAGGCATTCGACAAGACCGCCAAGCTCCTGGGTCTGCCCTATCCGGGCGGACCGGAACTGGCCAAATTGGCCACCCGAGGCGATCCGCACCGGTTCAAGTTTCCGCGCCCCATGATCGACCGCCCCGGCCTCGACTTCAGCTTCTCCGGCCTCAAGACCTTCGCCCTCAACAGCCTCAATGTATTTGACATGGAAGAGAGGGACGAACAACTAAAGGCTGACATCGCCTGCGCCTTCGAGGAAGCCGTCGCCGACACCCTGGCCATCAAATGCCGCCGCGCCCTGCAAGAGACCGGCTCCCGAACCCTGGTCCTGGCCGGCGGGGTCAGCGCCAATCAACACCTAAGACGCCGCATCGACCGGGAGATGCAAAAGATGGGTGCCAGGGCCTGGTACCCCCGCCCCGAATTCTGTACCGACAACGGCGCCATGATCGCCTATGCCGGCTGCCTGAGATTGATGGCCGGGGAGCGGGCGGAACCAGCCTTCGGCGTTCGCCCCCGCTGGCCCATGGGGGAATTGAAGCCCCCCACGGTTACGCCTTGACCAACAGCTTTCACAACCTCTCAGCCGCCACTGGGTCCTACACCTCGCTTTCGGCCTTCAACGGGAGCCCTTACTGTAAAAGTCGCGAAGCACGCGTTTGCCCCCTCCCCCATTTGGAGGGTTGGGGGGAGGGGGAACGATCAGGCCTGTCCTGAGCGGGGTCGAAGGAAGCGCAGTCGAAGGAAGCGGAGTCGGGGGGGCTCATGACAGGGAATCACCACTTGGCTTGTAAAGGGAATGTAGGAGCGCTTTTCAAGCGCGACCCGACCATCCCGAATCGCGCCTGCAAGGCGCTCCTACGAAAACCATCCATGACCCGTAAGGGAGGTGGAGATTACTAAGATACCGTTTGCAAACGTCATTGCAGGAGCGGCTTCAGCCGCGAAACTCAAAGACATCGCGGCAAAGCCGCTCCTACGGTCAAAAAAAACCGTTCGTCGGAAATTTGCCGCTGTTTATCGCCCCGGCCTTGCCGGTTACCGCGAACATCTACTATTAACAAGGCATGAAAAAGCGAAATTCGGGTTTTACATTGGTTGAGTTGATGGTGACCCTGGTGGTGGCCGCGATACTCCTGAGCATCGCAATACCGAGTTTTCGGGCACTCATCCAGAACAACAAGTCGGTCGCCCAGACCAACCAACTGGTCGCAGCCCTGAACCATGCCCGATCGGAGGCATTGAAGCGTCACGCGCGGGTGGTGGTCTGCGCCATGAATTCCGGACAGACCGACTGTGACGGGGCGAGTACCAATTGGGGCCAGAACGGCTGGATGGCCTTCGCCGATACCAATGGCAATGGCAGTTACGACAGCGCCACCGAAACCCTGCTGAGGCAGTGGCGGGACACGGCGGGCAAGAGTGATTTCACCATCTCGGCAAGCGCTGCCAGTCTGGTTTATCTGCAAACGGGGGCGATTACCGGTGGCGCCTTCATCGGCATTCTACTGAACCTGGATGGCGCCTCCGATTACGACCGTTGCGTCTTGGTCTTTACCACCGGCCGCGTGAAATCCAAAAAAATGGCATCGGGGGAGACCTGTCCATGAAGAACGCAGCGAATCGGGGTATGAGTCTGATCGAGGTCATGGTAGCCGTCTTCGTCCTCTCTGTTGGCCTGCTTGGCGTTGCCAGCCTGCAAGGGGTTGCCAAGAAGGCCAACCATCAGGCCTACCAGCGGACCCTGGCGACCCATCTTGTGGACGGCATCATCGAACGCATCCGGGCCAATCCCAGGGGGGCCGGCAGCTATGAAACTGGGAAAACAAGCTATCTCGGTGGCAAGGCCACAAAGCCGACCGAACCCTCGCCTACTTGTGCTGCCAGCTCTTGCACACCAGCCCAGTTGGCGGCTCATGACCTTTGGGAGTGGGAACGGGCTATCGACGGGGCTGCAATAACGCACACGGACGGCGGCGATGAAGGTGGCTTGATAAGCCCAAGGGCTTGCATTGTTTTCCTCCAAAAGGAGGTAAGCAAAAGCAATACAGGCTTGATATCGGTGCGACTCAGTTGGAGAGGGCTGGCTGATACCACAGACGCGATTGTGCCTGATGACGATTTTAAAGATGAGTGCGGCCCTGAAAATTTAACAGACGATGAGAAAAAAAGGCGTCGCCTTGCGATAGTTAACACCTGGGTCTATGACGTGACGGAGTGAGTATGAAACCGCTTTCCATTAAGAATTCTGGGCTTTCCCTCGTGGAAATGATGGTGGCCATGACACTCAGCCTGGTGTTGATCGCTGGCGTTATCTCTCTCTTTGTCTCATCGAAAAAGTCCTATACCGAATCAGAACATTTTGCCCGGCTTCAGGAGAATGCTCTGTATGCTATGTTTACTCTTGAGCGCGATCTCCGTATGGCGGGGTTCTTTGGATGGGTGCGTGGATCAGAGGTTACCGGAAGCAAAGTGGATGTTGATTGCACGGGAGTGGCGTCAGCCTACCAGACAGCAGATTTTTTAGCAGTGGAAAAGGTTGCTAAAGATGGAACAGCTTTTGGCTGTATCAAGGATGGCGAGCCTGATACCAATGTATTGGTGATTAAGCACACAATTTCTTTTGACGAAGATAATGAAACAGAAGAAATAAATAAGACCTATATCAGGACTACCCGTACATACGGCAGGCTTTATGATGGGAAAGATGGAAGGCCTGCCGGTATGTCGCCGGGTAAATCTTGGGAGTATCAGGCAAGTATTTACTATATCCGTACCGGTTCTCTGTTCTGCACCCCAGTTCCCTGCCTCAGTCGCATGTCTTTGCAAAATAGTAGCTGGGTTACAGAGGACCTAGCCGTCGGAGTTGAGAGGATGGCATTGCTATTCGGTGTGGATAGTGATGGTGATGGTGATATCGATTCCTTTGCTCCTGCTAATAAAGATACTGACTGGTTGTCAGTCGGCGCTGTCCGTGTCACATTGCTAGTGAGCGACCAAGATGAAGATCCATTCTATCCTCCAAAAGATATGGAGGGGAAAATTCAATACAACCTGGGGGCTGGCGATCCAAAGCCAGACATTCAAAGAAATGTTGACAAGTATCACCGAACAGTAATAAGCACAACAATAGGTCTTCGTAATCCTCAGTTTGTTGTGAGGGAGGCTGGAATATGAATAGAGGCGTGTCGCAAGGAGCTGCGCTGGTGACTGCACTCTTGCTGTTGCTGGTTATGACTATAATCGGCATATCTGGCATCACTAGCAGTACTCTTGAATTGCGCATGGCGGGCAATACACAGGATTTCTATGATCAGTTTCAGTCGGCTGATGCTGGAGTTTCTAAGGCAATGACGGTTGCAAGCAATTTTGATGGCAAGCTACATGAAGATATTTTTAATGGCGGCTCAAATGAACTAGATAAGAAGAGGGTGCCATATACACTAACAGTGAATGTGACGCCGGAAGAGCTGGATTTGCCATGTCCCCGTAAAGAAGCCGCGACTTCTGATGATGTTTTTACTTGTAAATATTATGATATTGACAGTACTTACATAGAAATAACTGACAGTAAGAACATAGAAAACAATGTCAAAGCCAATGCAGCTCAAGGAGTGGCAAAAGAGTTATTAGCTCGTTGATATTTCAACAGATAACTAACTTCTCATAAGTCGTGAAAGAGGATACGACCATGAACAGATTCATCATCCTTGTCGCAGCCACTTTGCTGGCCCTGTCGACATTGGGTCAAGTCCGGGCGGACGACACCGAGATCTACCGCAGTCAATACACGGGCAACGCCAACGACCGGCCAAAGGTGCTGATCATCTTTGATAACTCGGGGAGCATGGGCACCATAGTCACCGCATCGGGTTCGAAACCCGCCTATAACCCAGCCTACACCTACACAACCATCTCCGGCATCAGCGCCGACCGGCTCTATTGGACAACCGGTAGTACACCGCCCTCGGCCACAACCAGTTCCTGGTTCAGTAAATCGCTCAATCGCTGCGCCTCGTCCTACACGCCACTGGACAACGCAGGGTTATATCAGGATCGGCTGATGCGCTGGTTGCCAAACAAAAAAGCCAAAAAGAGCAAGTGGACCACCCTCACCAGCAGCGAGCATAACCCGCCTCACGTGGACTGCAAGCTGGACGTGGACCGCTCCAATCCATCCAACGGCAGCGGCCAGTCTAACGGCTACCCGGCCAACGGTACGGATGGCCCTTACACAGCCACGGGCGGGGCGAGCTGGACCAGTACCTCCTACGCCCTCTACTCCGCCAACTACATGAACTGGTATCACTGGAATTGCAAGACATCCACCCAGGACGGCAAGAATTGCGCAAGCCGGTCACGCATCGATGTCGCCAAGGAGGTGGTGACCAGCATCATCGACGCCAATCCAGGGATCGATTTCGGCCTGATGGTATTCAACTATAACAATTCGACCCCCAACGGTGGCCGGGTGGTTTCACGCATCATCCCGGACATGAGCGATGCCCAGCGCACCAGCCTCAAGAATATCGTCAACAACCTGGTGGACTACACTTGGACCCCGCTGAGCGAGACCCTATACGAGGCCTATCGCTATCTGGCGGGTAAGTCGGTCTTGTACGGCGATGATGACCCGAGCGCTATTCCCTTGCGCGATACGGCGGCAGAGAGCGGCGGCACCTACATCTCGCCCATCGGCAGTTGCCAAAACACCTATATCATCTATATGACCGATGGCGCGCCCACCAACGATACCGCCGCCGACTCCAGTATCCGGTCCTTGACCGGCAAGAGTTGCTACAGCGGCAAGTGCATGCCCATCCTGGCGGGGTACCTGCACGAAAACGACCTGGATGGGGACGACAGCAACGGCTATCAGCGAGCCATCACCTACACCATCGGCTTCCAGACCGATCAGCAATACCTGAGCGATACGGCCACCCAGGGCGGCGGCAAGTATTACACGGCCGACAGCGCGGAAGAGCTGGCGGCTGCCTTCCAGGGGGCTGTGCTCTCGATCCTTTCCACGGCAACCGCCTTCAGTTCACCGGCGGTGGCGACGAACAGCTTCAATCGGACAGAGAGCCGGGACGATGTGTTGCTGGCCATGTTCAAGCCGACGCCTGGCACCCGTTGGCCGGGCAACATCAAGAAGCTGAAGCTGGGGTTCATCAACGGCGTGGCCACACTGCTGGACAAGAACGGTTCGGCGGCCCTCGACCCGGCGTCTGGCCAGATCAAGGACACGGCGACCACCTATTGGAGCAGCGATGGCGACGGCCCCAAGGTGGAGGCCGGTGGGGTGGGAGGGCGCCTGGCGTCTCGCACGCCTGCCAGCCGATCCCTCTGGACCAACAGCGGAAAGGACGGCGCCTTGGAAGCCTTCAACAGCAGCAATCTCGACCGGCAGGCCTTCGACTTTGATGCCGACGATAAGCTGTTCGAGTTTTTCGGCGTGACCAATCAGACCGAGTTGAATACGCTGATCAACTGGGCCAGGGGCCAGGATGTCGAGGACGAGGATCTCGACGGCAATACCAACGAAATGCGCCCCTGGCCCCTGGGCGACATCATGCATTCAGCCCCCCTGGCCCTGAACTACGGCGGTTCCCCGGACAATCCCGATATCCGGCTCATCGCAGGGACCAACGAGGGCTTCCTGCACATGTTCGGGGTGGACGACGGTGAAGAGGACTGGGCCTTCTTCCCCAAGGAACTGGCCCCCGTCCTGGCACAACGCCTGGAAGACCAGGACAGTAACGACCACGTCTATGGCATCGATTCGCCCGTTGTCGCCTACACCAAGGACATCAACAATGACGGTACGCTCTCGGGAAGCGACAAGGCCTATATCTACTTCGGCCTGCGGCGGGGAGGCGAAATCCTCTATGCCCTGGATGTCTCGACACCGGGTACGCCCAAGTTCAAGTGGAAGATCGATAGGGACACCAGCGGCTTCGATGAGCTGGGGCAGACCTGGTCCACCCCACGGGTGACCAGCATCCCCGGCCATACGGGACCGGTACTCATCTTTGGCGGCGGCTACGATGAGGGCAAGGACGACCATGATCTGATCGCCAAGGACAACCTGGATGACAAGGGGCGTGCGATCTATATCGTCGATGCGGAGACCGGCGCCCTGATCTGGAGCGCTACACCGACAGAGGGGTCCGCGTCCAATCGCCAGGAGACCGGACTGGTCCACAGCATTGCCGCACCGGTCAATATTTTGGACAGTAACGGTGACGGCAAGACGGACCGGATCTATGCGGCGGACACGGGCGGCACCCTCTGGCGCATCGACCTGCCGAGCGCAACCAAGAGCGACTGGCAGATCCTGAAGCTGGCCTATGTCAACGGCGAAACCACCATCAGCGACCGGCGCTTCTTCAATAGGCCAGACCTAGTGCGCACCAAGAAGGGGACCACGGCCTACGACGCCGTGCTGATCGGTAGCGGTGACCGCACCAACCCTGTCGCCACCGACGTGACCGATCGTTTCTATGCCTTCCGGGATATGCAGATCACACCCTATACCACTGCCAAACCCGCCGATTGTACAAACAGTGGGGATTTCAGGTGCAAACTGCCGCTGGATGAGGGCGACCTCTACGATGCGACGTCCAACTATATTCAACAGGGGAACACAGCCCAGGCCCAGGCTGCGCAAACGGCGCTCTACGAGAAATACGGCTGGTTCATCACTCTTGGGCATGCGGGTGAAAAGGTCCTCGGTGGTTCCATCACCATCGGCGGCAAGGTCTTCTTCCCCACCTTTACCCCGGAGAAGGCCAACCTGAATGTCTGTATCCCCTCGCCGGGACAGGCCAGGCTCTTTGCCGTCGGCCTCCAGGATGCCAGTGCCGTATTCGATTTCACACAGAACGGCACCCTGACCCTGGAGGATCGATACATGGAGATGGGCGCCATGATCCTGGATACGCCCTCGATTCACATTGAGCCCGGGACCGGCAAGATCCGGCTGATCTTCCCCGCCGGCGGCAGCGGCGGCAACTCCAATCCGCTGGATACCGAGGAGAAGATCAAGGGAGCCAGGGGGGTCTATTGGTACCAGGAAGAGTATTGAGAGAGATTGAATCAACCCTGAATGATCGGAAGAAAAAAATGAAGCACGCAATCAACAGAAAAGGCCGCGGTTTCACGCTGATCGAGCTGATGGTGGTCGTGGCCATCGTGGCCATCCTCGCCAGCATTGCCTATCCCTCCTATGTGGAGCAGGCAAGAAAGGCGCGGCGCACTGATGCCCAGGTATTCTTGATGGAAGTAGCCAATCGGCAGGAGCAGTATTTGCTTGACCGCAAGTCCTATACCAACAACACGACCCAGTTGGGTTACAGCGCGAATCCGGCTGTATCACCAGAGGGCTATTACTCCGTGGCGGCGGCCATTGCAGGTTGTGGAGCCGCGCCCTGTTATCTGCTGACAGCCACCCCGATTTCCGGCAAGGCTCAAGCCTCGGATTCCAAATGCACGACGCTGACGCTCAACTCCCAGGGCGTGAAAGAGGCGACAGGGTCAGGCTCGGACCCTGACACTGAGTGCTGGTGAGTCTGCAAACCGTAAGAGGTGCCAAATGGCTAAGCAATTCTTGAAATTAACGACAGCTTCCATTGCTCTCCTGGTTGCCGTTCTGCAACCGGCACTGGCAGAGCCCAGCGGATCGGCCTGTCATGTGACGGTTCAGGGTGGCCAGTCGACGATCATCCTGGTGGATACCCAGGACCTCGCCGAGGCCCAGACGGTTGCCCAAGGCGCCAAGGCCCGGCAAGCAGGTGTCGAACTTCCGGTGGAATCCCTGGTTCAGTGCATCAGATTTCCAGGGGGGGGCGGTTTCACGGACCCCCTGATGCAGGCGCATTTCGAAAAGATGGATAAATAGACTGATCGTTCCCACGCTCCGCGTGGGAATGCCGCCAGCGATGCCCCAGCGTCGCGATTTGCCGAATGTCGATGGTATGCAGAGGCACCAGATGGGTCTCGGGACGCTGGAGCGTCCGGGGATGCGTTCCCACGCGGAGCGTGGGAACGATCAATGAAGGTCTTTCCGATGACTGGTTGGCCCCAGATATGATGGCAACGAGGTAAATTTGATGAACGGTAAGTCAGTGCTAGAACAGGCGTTGAAACTCCAGCCCAACGAGAGATTTATGGTGGTCGAGGGCTTGATTAATAGCCTGGATGAACCCGATAGAACCATAGACGCAATTTGGGCCGATGAGGCAGAAAGGCGGCTTAATGCCTACCGGGGGGGGAGGCTTGCGGGGATACCCATGGAGGATATTTTCCAGGAGGAGTAATGCGTGAGGATCATTTTTTCAGTAGTTGCGCGGCAAGAACTCGAAGATGCGATCCGTTTCTATGACCTGGAGTTTCTGGGGCTTGGCAAGAGATTCAAGCGCGAAGTTGGAAAGGCCGCAAAACGGATTTCGGATTATCCGGAGGCATGGTCTATTGAGCGTGGCAGCGTCAGGAAATGTCTCCTGCATAAGTTCCCGTTCAAGCTGCTCTATTCCATTGAAGTCGACCACATTTTCATCATCGCAGTTGCCCATCAGCATAGAAGGCCGGATTACTGGGTGGCAGAGGGATAGGCGCTCACTGGATGAGCTTGCAAGGTTGATCGTTCCCACGCTCCGCGTGGGAATGCCGCCAGCGACGCTCCAGCGTCGCGGTTTGCCGAATGTCGATGGTATGCAGAGGCACCAGATGGGTCTCGGGACGCTGGAGCGTCCGGGGATGCGTTCCCACGCGGAGCGTGGGAACGATCAATGAATCCCTGGTTCAGTGCATCAGATTTCCAGGGGGGGGGCGGTTTCTCGGACCCCCTGATACAGGCGCATTTCGAAAAGATGGATGAATAGACTGATCGTTCCCACGCTCCGCGTGGGAATGCCGCCAGCGACGCTCCAGCGTCGCGATTTGCCGAATGTCGATGGTATGCAGAGGCACCAGATGGGTCTCGGGACGCTGGAGCGTCCGGGGATGCGTTCC
This sequence comes from Gammaproteobacteria bacterium, assembly GCA_018812525.1. Taxonomy (GTDB): domain Bacteria; phylum Pseudomonadota; class Gammaproteobacteria; order Chromatiales; family Chromatiaceae; genus YD12-FULL-61-37. The sequence continues at coordinate 2,725 of JAHJDE010000110.1, read as the reverse complement.
CACGCGGAGCGTGGGAACGATCAACAACTGACAGGCCGTGTTGAGGGTCGCATTTATGTGATTGTCTATACGCCACGGCATGATGCGATGCGCATCATTTCAGCACGCAAGGCAAACCAACCTGAGGTGAAGCAATATGAAAACCGTTCGCATGACGATTGACCCGAATGATTCTGCCTCCATGTCCATCGGCCGTATCAATGCTGAACGAGTCGACGCGACCACCGAAGTTGACATCTCACGGCAAAAAGCGGCTGATGAGGCCGAAGCCACGCTTGATGCGGCGAAGTTCGCGCGCCGTGTTCGTAGGCGCCTCGGATTTAGCCAGGCTGAGTTTGCTGTGCGTATTGATGTCTCCCTCGACACCATCCGAAACTGGGAGCAGGGAAAACGCTGCCCAACGGGCGCAGCCAAGGCACTCTTGAAGGTGCTGGACAAGGTACCCGAGGCTGCGCTGTCGGCTTTGCATTGAGTCCGAGCCCCCACAATAACCCCGTCTGCTGAGAACTTGCTTCCCCTCTTCCGCAAGGGGAGAGGGGTGAAAAGCGTTCTTCCGTCCAACACTTTCAAATGCATCCGCTGGGCAGTCTCTTTTTGTCCCCGCCCCAATCCTGTGTGAGAATCGCCCTTTTTGAAGGGGACAGGCCATGAGCGAAAAGATGCTGGACAGCGGTTTGAAGTACCAGGACCTGGTGAAAGGCGATGGCGAGGCCGCCGAGGTGGGGCAGCGGGTGACTGTGCATTACACGGGCTGGCTGGAAAATGGCGAGAAGTTCGATTCCTCCCGCGATCGCAACGATCCCTTCGTCTTCCCGCTGGGACGCGGCCACGTGATCAAGGGATGGGATCTGGGCGTCGAGGGCATGCGTGTCGGCGGTAACCGCCGCCTGACCATCCCGCCCCAGCTCGGTTACGGGGCCAGGGGTGCGGGCGGTGTCATCCCCCCCAATGCTGTCTTGGTGTTCGAGGTGGAGCTGCTGGGCGTCCAATGAGGCCGGAATTTCCGTCGCCGGAGGGCATCCGGGAGGATGTGGCCCGCGCCTTGGCGGAGGACCTGGGCAATGGCGACCTCACGGCCTGCCTCCTTCCGCCGGATGCCCAGTCAGAGGTTCTGGTCCTCTGCCGGCAAGCAGCGGTCATCTGCGGCACGGCCTGGTTCGACGAGGTCTTTCGCCAGTTGGACCCCCGCATCCGAATCGACTGGGCCTTGGCGGATGGTGACCGGGCAGAGCCCGATCAGACCCTGTGCCGGCTTTCTGGCAATACCCGTGGCATCCTGAGCGGGGAACGCAGCGCCCTCAATTTTCTCCAGACCCTATCCGGCACAGCAACCCTGGCAGCCCGCTATGCCGAGGCGGTGGCGGGCACGGGAGCACGCATCCTGGATACCCGCAAGACCCTGCCGGGGTTGCGCCTGGCGCAGAAATACGCGGTCCTTTGCGGCGGTTGCCATAACCATCGGATCGGACTCTTCGATGCCGTTCTGATCAAGGAAAACCACATCGCGGCGGCTGGCTCCATCACCCAGGCGCTGGCTCTGGCCTTCGATCAATTCGGCGAAACAGTCGAGATCGAGGTGGAGGTGGAGAGCCTGGACGAGCTGAGCGAGGCCCTGGCGGCAGGGGCCAAGCGTGTCCTGCTGGATAACTTCTCCCTGGACGGCTTGCGCCAGGCCGTGCGCCTGAATGGCGGCAAGGCCCGGCTGGAGGCATCCGGCGGGGTCAGCCTGGAGACCGTTAGGGCCATTGCCGAGACCGGGGTGGACGATATCTCGGTCGGCGGTCTCACCAAGGATGTCACCGCAGTGGACCTTTCGATGCGGTTTCTGCCGGGGCTATGACCCTGGAAAACGGCTCTTGGTGAAATGCAGTGGGTAATCCTGCCTAGGCTGGCCATCTTCACCCGTTCGTGGTGAGCCTTGTCAGCCGTTCGTGGTGAGCCTTGTCAGCCGTTCGTGGTGAGCTTGTCGAACCATGAACAGCCCTTCGACAGGCCTGTCCTGAACGATATCAAAGGGCTAACCACGAACGGTATTTTTTATTCTGTAATTTCATAAAAAGGGACAAACGATGTTTTGGGTGTACATCCTTCGCTGTGCCGATGGCAGCTATTACACCGGACACACCGACAATCTTGAATGGCGCATCGGCCAGCATCAGGCAGGGGAATGCGAGGGATATACCGCAACGCGCCGTCCTGTGGTGCTTGCCTGGTCACAAGCCTGTGTTACGCGGGAAGAAGCTTTGTCGGCCGAGAGGCAAATTAAGGGCTGGAGCCGCATGAAGAAAGAAGCCATGATGCGCGGCGACTGGACGGAAGTTTCCCGCTTGGCACGCAGTAAATCCGTTCATCCTTCGACAGGGCTCTCCTGAGCGAAGCCGAAGGGCTCAGGACGAACGGATTTACTTTCTTCCACCCCACTTCCTTCCACGGAAGACCCGAATAAATCTGATTAGCCAAGATTTTCCATTAGCCGATTAGTCATGCCAACAGCCGTTCGTGGTGAGCCTGTCAGCCGTTCGTGGTGAGCCTGTCGAACCATGAACAACCCTTCGACAAGCCTGTCCTGAGCGAAGCCGAAGGGCGTGTGACCGGCATGTTAGTCGGCTAGCTGGTGAAATTCCAGCCATGGCCCTTGGGAGAAGGGAACATGTAGGCGAAAGCAAGGGTGCCCGAAGAAACTCTCCATCGCGCCTTAAGGAATGAGGAGTACGGAAAGGAAGCT
>JAHJDE010000109.1 GCA_018812525.1 Gammaproteobacteria bacterium | reverse complement strand
TCAGGCCACATTTGGCCGAACCTCAATCGCAAACTCCTCGACGTAGCACTGCTACGCCTGCGGTTTTGCTCAATCGGTTCGACCAAATCTGACCTAAATCCGAGCGCAATATTGCCCAAGTTATTCTTGCTCGACGCCTTAGTCAATCGCCCGGCGGGCAACCCTACTCCACCTTCTCTAGTCAAGCAGCCATCATTTCCGCCCTTTTAGCCCACCATGAGGGCACGGCAGGCATCGCTGCGCGCACCCTCGAAGAGAAGTTTGCGGCAGCCAAGCGAGGGCTAAAAGCTTCCTGATCGCTACCGCAATTGCGGTAAGACTATCCGCAGTTGCGATGTCACGAGCAAGTCGTGACATAACAATCGGTACCATGTTCAACAACGCCTATGGAGGCGCAAACATGGCTACCGCAATCCTGAGACTTCCTACCGTCAAGGCCCGTACCGGGCTTTCCCGTTCCACCATCTATTTGCGCATCTCGGAAGGCAGGTTCCCGAAGCCTGTCTCCCTCGGCGGCCGCGCTGTGGGATGGATCGAAGCAGAGGTGAACAACTGGCTGAACCAGCAAATCGAGGCCAGCCGCAAGGCTGCGCACTGAGGGAGACCGGGACCATGACCAGACAAAATCGTCGGGAACGATTTTGGACGACCGGAGGCCGGCCCGAAGGGCGGACACCAAGGAGGGTGTCCGCAAACAGAAAGGGCCGCGCTGGCTGCAACCAGGCGACCCCGAATACTTCTAAACACACCCGTAATTTTACCGGCCTTGTCGCCCACGTTAAAGGTTTCATTGTCACCCTGGCCTTGTGGGGATGGCTGCCTGTGAGCTTGGCGGACTGGCTTATTCACTGGGGAGAACCGCACGATGAATGATGCTATCTCCCAGATCAGGGACGCGATCCGGGCCGCTGGCCTGGAACCACCCGATGCCATCGAACCGGGTAAGCTGCACCGCTTCCCCGGCCTCGGTAAACGCAACGGCAACACCGCTGGTTGGTGCAAGTTGTTTGATGATGGCCTGGGCGGATGTTTCGGTGATTGGTCTTCGGGCTTTACGGAGAACTGGCAGGCGAAACGGGAAAAGCCGTTTTCCCAGTTGGAACGGGCGGCGTTCATCCGTCGCGTCGAAGAGGCCCGGAAACATGCCGAGGCGGAACGCCAACAACAATATGCCGATGCGGCTGTAAAGGCCGTATCGATCTGGAATGCAGCCACACCCGCGAACGATGGCCACCCCTATCTTGTGCGCAAGGGAATTAAGGCCAATGGGGCGCGGTTACACCAAGGCGCTTTAGTTATCCCGGTGCGGTCGGGTGGTGAGCTTCAATCCCTGCAATTCATCAATGATGATGGCGGCAAGCGATTTCTGAGCGGCGGGCGGATTTCCGGCGGCTATTTCAGTATCGGCACTGTCCAGGGGGCGGATGCCTTGTGTATTGCCGAAGGATTTGCCACGGGCGCAACCATTCACCAGGCAACAGGCTACCCGGTTGCGGTCGCATTCAATGCGGGCAATCTGGAGCCGGTAGCCAAAGACATGCGTCAAAAACTGTTGGGCCTTCCAATCATCATTTGTGCCGACGATGATGCAGGCACCGAAGGCAATCCCGGTTTCGCAAAGGCAAACCGTGCCGCGCTGGTTATCGGTGGGAAGGTCGCCGTCCCGAAATTTGGAGACCGTCGCCCTGTTGGTGCAACCGACTTCAACGACATGGCGGCACTGCTTGGATTTGAGGCAGTCGCCAAGGCCATTGGTGGGGCAATCACACCAGATGGCACCGACAATGACGGCTGGCCCGATCCGCTACCCCTGACAGCCAAGATCGATCCCGAACCCTATCCCCTGGATGCCCTGCCGGAGACGCTACGCGCCGCCGTGGAGGAAGTCCGCGCCTTCACCAAGGCACCGATACCGCTGGTGGCATCCAGCGCCCTGGAGGCGCTATCACTGGCCGTGCAGGCCCATGCCGACGTGAAGCGGGCGGAAAAGCTGCAAGGGCCTAGCGGGCTTTTTCTGCTGACCGTCGCCGATTCCGGTGAACGCAAGTCCACCTGCGACGGTTTCTTCATGCAGGCGATCCGGGACTATGAAGCCGAACAGGCGGAAGCCGCCAAGTGCTGATCAAGGATCACAAGGCGGCAATGGAAGCCTGGGAGGCGAAGCGCGGCGGTATCAAGGAGAAAAACCGCCAGCTTTCCAAGGCGGGAAAGCCCGCACGCGAACAGGAAGACGCCCTGCGCGATCTGGAGCATGACAAACCGGAACCGCCACGGGTGCCCCGGTTGATTTATGGCGACGCCACCCCGGAAGCCCTGAAATGAAATCTGGCCAAAGGCTGGCCGTCCGGCGGTGTGGTTTCGAGTGAAGCCGGGCTGGTGTTCGGAGCGCATGGCATGGGCAAGGATTCGGTCATGCGTAACCTGGCCACCCTGAACCAGTTATGGGACGGCGTGGACATTGCCACCGAGCGGCGCACCACCGAATCCTTCACGGTACGCGGCGCACGGTTGACCATCGCCTTGCAGGTACAGGAAACCACCCTGCGCAGCTTCTTCGACCGTACCGGCGGACTGGCGAGGGGTACGGGCTTTCTCGCTCGTTTCCTTCTGGCCTGGCCTGAATCGACGCAAGGGCATCGGCCTTTTACCGATCCGCCGGAATCCTGGCCCGCACTGGCCCGTTTCAATCAACGCATTGCCGGGATTCTCGAACAGGATGTTCCCATTGATGAAGACGGGGCGCTGTCGCCCCCTGTCTTGTCCCTGGCGGCGGATACCAAGGACGCATGGGTAATGTTCCATGACGCCATCGAAAGCGAACTGCGGTCCGGCGGTGAACTCTACGATGTGCGCGACGTGGCCAGCAAGACCGCCGACAACGCGGCCCGGATCGCCACCCTGTTTCAGATATTCGAGCATGGCGGTGGCGGCGCTGTCGGATTGACGGCCTTTGAAGGCGCTTCACGCATTGCCGCCTGGCACCTGCACGAAGCCCGGCGTTTCTACGGTGAACTGGCCTTGCCGGAAGAACAGGCCGACGCTTCGCGGCTGGATAGCTGGTTGCTCGACTACTGCCGAAGGGAGAGGACAAACATCGTTCCCCGGCGGGAAGTGCAGCGCAATGTGACACCTGGACACCTGCGCCAGAAAACCGCGCTGGATTTTGCCCTGGCCGAATTGGAGGAAGCAGGCAGGGTGCAACTGGTCCAGGACGGCAGGCGCAAGGAGATACACATCAACCCGGCCTTGCTGGAAGGGGGTAAACAATGACTCTTTCCGCATTGATCAAAAAAGGTGGGCTCACTGGAACCATGACAGCGACACCCGCGACACCTGCGACACAAGAAACCGATAAGCCGGTAACTGTCGCACCAGTCGCAACTGTCGCTGTCGCAGAACAACCAGGACCACTTCCTGAACTGTCGCCGGATGAAGAATCCAACATCCGGGCTTGGCTGGCGTACATAGAGGAAACCGCCCCGGCAATCATCGCAGAGGTGGTGGACAAGTGCCGCAATGACCTGGATGCCTGCCGGTACTTTCTGAAACGGTCGAAGGAAGTACCGGAACAGGTAACCGCCAGTCACTCGATTACCTGCGGCAAATGCGTCCATTTCGAGCGGATTACCGAACCATTCAGGCATCCGCACCTTGGCCACTGCGCCAAAGGAGAGCCGGAAGCCATCGCCGGATTGTGGGACACGGACCGGCGATATTGCGAACGCTTTTTACCAACGCCACAGCAAACCAACAACGACCAACCAAGGCCCGCTAAGGCCAAAACAAAAAGGTGAATTTCCCAAATGATTTCGGTTAAAAATCCTGGAGGCAGACATGGGCGGCATGGGTAGCGGAAGACACTGGTACTGGGGCGCGAAAGACTCTACCAACGATTACCGATCCATCGATGTGCGGCGCTGGAAACGGGATGGCCTGCTCACCCCGCACCAGTCCTTCGGCTGGCAGTGGTCACGGCATGGCGAAGTAGTCGCCTCCATCCGCGTGCGCACTGAACCGGACCGGGTGATTCTCACCTTGCGGCACCGAAGCGGCGGCGAAGACTGGAAGGACGAAAGCTATCCCGTCTATCTGGACTGGACCGCCTGCCACCTTGGCGGGCAACGCCCCTGGTTCCTCTGTCCCGCCCGTGGTTGTGGTCGGCGCGTGGCGATCCTCTACGGCGGCGGCATCTTCGCCTGTCGGCATTGCCACCAGTTGGCCTATCCCAGCCAAAGGGAAACCGGCTACGACAGGATGGCACGGCGGGCAGATCGAATCCGCGACAAGCTGGGATGGGAGCCTGGCATCCTCAACGGCAGCGGTTGGAAACCCAAGGGGATGCACTGGAATACCTTCGAGCGGTTGACCGCGCAACATGATGCCTTCGTGCAGGTTTCATTGGCCGGGATGGCCGCAAAACTAAACCTGTTGGGCGAGTCAATTGAAGATTGGATTTGAAGAAAGTACCGGATGAAAATGTGGGTGCAGTGTGGGTGCAGGAAGCGCGAAATGAGCAGGAACGAAAAAGGCTTAGCGCCGATAAAACGCTAAGCCTTTGTTTTGTATGGCGCGCCCGGAAGGATTCGAACCTCCGACCACCTGGTTCGTAGCCAGGTACTCTATCCAACTGAGCTACGGGCGCTTGTTTTGAAGGTGCGTATTCTGCTGATTCGGCGGTCGGATGTCAATTGGCAGCTTACGCCAAATCACGGCGAATCTGTTCCAACATGGTTTCTACCCGTTCTGGCAAGTTTGATGAGGTTGTCCTGACATCCCTGTGCCGCTTCTCCATCCTGAGGTCCGTGCCGGGTACATTCCGGTGGTTTTGTGCCATCCGCCCGCCGTGCGCCATGCCCTGCTTTGCCCCGCCATGCCGTATAATCGGCCCCCATGAGAAGACCTTACTATCCCTGGAGCCTGCGTGATCTCCTGGCGAATCGACCTAGCGTTGGCGGCCTGCTGGATCTCTGCGAGGAGAATTATCGTCATATGCTGCGGCTGGCGCCGGAGCTGAGTTCTCTGCGGGGCCACTACCTATCGCGCCTGGACGGCCACATCGACCTCCACCTGGAAATCCTTGAGCAGACGCCCTACACCACCCTGATCCATCTCACCTATCTTTTCTGCGAGGGCGGGGCTGACCCGGACGCCCTGTTGCGCGTCTATCACGACGCCCGGCAGATGGAGGTGCTCGAATTGCGCCAGCGGGTGCTGCCCCTGAGCCGCCGGCCGGACATGTGTGCCCTGGAGCGCAAGTGGCGCATCAACCTCTTCCTCTCCAAATGGCTCGGCTACTGCTGCCGGCAGGGGCATTGCTTCGATGCACCCACCCGGCTGGCGGTAAAGGAACGGGCCATGGCGGTCTGTCTGTGAAGGCCCTGCTGGAGATCATGGCCCGCCTGCGGGACCCTGAATCGGGCTGCCCCTGGGACCGGGCGCAGACCTTCGAGACCATCGCGCCCTTCACCATCGAGGAGGCCTATGAGGTCGCCGAGTCCATCGCTGCCGGAGACCATGAGGAACTGCGGGCGGAACTGGGCGACCTGCTGTTCCAGGTGGTCTTCTATGCCCGCCTGGCCGAGGAGCGGGGTCTGTTCGATTTCGATGGCGTGGTGGCCGGGATCAAGGAGAAGATGATCCGCCGTCATCCCCATGTCTTCGCCGAAGCCCCTATCGGTTCGGCGGAGGAGCAGCGCCGGGCCTGGGAAGAGATGAAACGGGCGGAGCGCCGCGATCAGGCGCAGCACGGGGTGCTGGACAACGTGCCCCAGGCACTGCCTGCCCTGACGCGGGCGCAGAAGCTGCAGAAGCGGGCTTCCAAGGTGGGTTTCGACTGGCCGGACCGGCAGGGGGTGATCGACAAGCTCCAGGAGGAACTGCGGGAGCTGGAGCAGGCGGGCCAGGACCCGGAGGCCCTGCTGGAAGAGTGCGGCGATCTCCTGTTCAGTTGTGTCAATCTGGTCCGCCACTGTGGTCTGGACGCAGAGGAGGCCCTGCGTCGCGCCAATCGTAAATTCGAGCGCCGCTTTCGTTTCATCGAGTCCGCTCTGAACGCCCAGGGCCAAGATATTCACGAGGCCGGGCTCCAGACCCTGGACCGGCTCTGGGACGAGGCCAAGTCACATTGATTACCCACCCCCAGAAACTCCGCTGCGCTCCGGTCGCTCCCGGCATCCTGCCTCCCGCGACACTAGTCCGTCCCTGTACGTCGTTTTTGACCCCTCAAGGGGCAAGAAACACTTGGGGCGGCCCTGCGTGTTTCTTGAGGGCAGGGGCGTCGGGTGGAACTATTGGATCGACCGATCCGTCATAACCCAGTGGATGAGTCAAGATGGGATTTCTGAGGCACATTGAGCGCTGCAATCGTCACAATCCGGGCGACTTCGTCCCGTTTTTCGAGGGCGGCCGGCTGATCGGCCGCTTCCGGCACCCCTTCGCGGAACGCCTCGCGGCCTGGCCGGAGGTCTTTCGGGTGGATAGCGATGGGATGTGGCTGAACGGCGCCCTGAAGGAATATGGGGAGCGGAGCCGGGCCTTGGGCCAGGTCCTCGAAGCCCTGGTGGGGGCCGGCGAACATCCCTATATCCTGGGCGAGGCCTATCCGATCACGCCCGCCGGTCGCGGCGAGGCCCTGTGCGAGATCGACCGCAGCGCCGCCTCTCTGTTCGGCATCCGCACCTTTGGCCAGCATTTGAACGGTTATGTGGTGGAGGGCGGCGAGTTCTTTATGTGGGTGGCCAAGCGGGCCACCGACCGCCGCACCTATCCCGGCATGCTGGATCAGATGGTGGCTGGCGGCATCCCGGCGGGGCTGAGCCTGGGCGAGAATCTGCGCAAGGAGTGCTGGGAAGAGGCGGGGATTCCGGCGGAAATGGTGGACAAGGCCGTGCCGGTTGGCGCCCTGAGTTATAACGTAGATAATGCAAAAGGTTATAAATATGACGTACTCTATTGTTATGACTTGGAGTTGCCAGCCGACTTCAGCCCCCGATGCACCGACGGCGAGGTGGATGAATTCCGGCTCGAACCGGTGCGGGATCTGATGGAGCGGGTCCTTGAAACCGACCAATTCAAGCCCAATTGCAACCTGGTGGTGATCGATTTTCTGTTGCGGCGGGGTTTCATCGGCCCCGAGCACGACGAGTATCTGGATTTGGTGACTGGACTGCGTCCGGCCATGGCCAACCCCTGGCGGGATAACTAACGATGATGGGGCGAGGCGAGCCACCCCGGAAGATGAGAAATGTCGCCTCGCCCCTGATCGTTCCCCCTCCCCAACCCTCCAAAGGGGGAGGGGGCAATCGAGCTCCGCGTATTTTTACGGTAAGGTAACGAAGATGTCGACGAAACGAATGATGGTGAGAATCGGGCTGCTGGCGCTGCTCTGGCCCCTGGCTGTGCCCCAGGCCGCGACCAACAACCACGAGGTCAATCCGGCCGAGCTGATCCCCACCCCATCCCAGCGACAGACCGCCGTCATCATCACCAAGGTGATGGAGCGCCACCATGTCCGCAAGGTGGAACTCGACGACAAGCTCTCCAGGGAGATCTTCAAGCACTACCTGGAGACCCTCGACCCGAACCGCAGTTTCTTCACCCAGGAGGACATCAACGGCTTCTCGAAATACGAGGAGCGGCTGGACGATGCCCTGATCACGGCCGAGCTGGATGCTCCCTTCGATATCTTCAGGATCTACCGGGACCGGGTCGAGCGCGAGGTGGGATTCGCCTTGCGCCAACTGGGGCAGAAGCACGACTACAGCATCGACGAGGATTACCGCTTCGACCGCAGCAAGGCGCCCTGGGCGGCAAACAACCGCGAACTGGATGATGTCTGGCGCAAGCGGGTCAAGAACGACATCCTTTCCCTGCGCCTGCTGGGCAAGCCGGAGGGCGAGATCCTCAAGACCCTGCACAAGCGCTATGAGGCGACCCTGACCCAGGTCCGTCAGTTCAACAGAGATGATGTCTTCCAGACCTTCGCCAATGCCTACACCATGAGCCTGGAGCCCCACACCAGCTACATGTCGCCCCAGCTCTCCGAGAACTTCGATATCAGCATGCGCCTCTCCCTGGAGGGGATCGGCGCCGTCCTGCGCAGCCGCAACGAATACACGGAGATCATGAAGACCGTGCCCGGCGGTCCGGCCGATCTGAGCGGCCAGGTACAAAAGGGCGACCGGATCGTCGGCGTGGGCCAGGGCAAGAGCGGCGAGATCGAGAACGTGCTGGGCTGGCGCCTGCAAGACGTGGTTGACAAGATTCGCGGCCCGAAGGGATCTGTGGTGCGTCTGGAGGTCCTGCCCAAGGGGGCCGCTGCGGGTGGCTCCGCCAAGGTCATCGCCCTGGTCCGCAACGAGATCAAGCTGGAGGACCAAGCCGCCAAGAAGTCGGTCATTCAAGGGATGGAGGGGATGCAGGGCCGCAAGATCGGCGTGATCGAGATTCCCGCCTTCTACCGCGACTTCCAGGGCCAGAGCAGCGGGGACAAAAACTTCCGCAGCACCACCCGCGATGTCCGCAAGCTGCTCAAGGAGCTGAACAAGGAGCGTGTGGACGGTATTGTCATCGACCTGCGCCAGAACGGCGGCGGCTCCCTGACCGAGGCGACGGAGCTTACCGGCCTCTTTATCGACAAGGGTCCGGTAGTCCAGGTGCTGGATTCCAGCGGCCGCCTGGAGATCGAGCGGGACAAGGACCCGGAGATCGCCTACAGGGGTCCCCTGGCGGTGCTGGTGGACGGCGAAAGCGCCTCCGCCTCCGAGATCTTTGCCGGTGCCATCCAGGACTATGGGCGCGGCATCATCATCGGCGAGCCTACCTTCGGCAAGGGCACGGTCCAGACCCTGATCGACCTGGACCGTTTCGTGCGCGGCGGGGACACGAATCTGGGTCGCCTTCGCCTGACCATGGCCCAGTTCTTCAGGGTCAGCGGCAGCAGTACCCAGTTCAAGGGGGTGGTGCCCGACGTGCTCTACCCCAATTCAGAGAGCGACAAGGAACACGGTGAGCGTTCCCTCGACAATGCCTTACCCTGGAGCAGCATCGAACCGGTGCGAAAGGTGACCCAGATACGGCAGGACAAGCTGAATATCCTCACCGAGCACCATCGGGCGCGCATCGCCGTCGACCCCGGTTTCGGCTTTCTCAACGAGGGCTATCGGATCTCCAAGGAACAGCGCGACCGGCACAGCCTGAGTCTGAAGGAGAGCAAGCGCCGCGAGGAGTGGCGGAAGACCGAGCTGGCGCGGCGGGCCAGCGAGAATCGCTTCCGAAGCAGCGTCGGGCTCAAGCCGCTGCCTGAAAACATCGACATGGAATCGGAGCAGGACGACGAGGAGGGAATCAAGGCCATCTCCAAGATCCAGCTCAACGAGGCGGCCCGTCTGCTGGCCGACTACATCAACCTGGGGCAGGCCCGGCCGGCTGTCCGGGAGGCCCCCCGCGCGGCGATGATTGATTTTTAGAGACCTATCGATTTCCTTGTTTGACCACAAAGAACGCCAAGAAACGCAGATGTGGGTTTACCGAACGATCGTGGGGCGAGTCGAGCCACCCCGGATGATGAAGGCCGCCTCGCTTCCTTCGACTCTGCTTCCTTCGACTCTGCTTCCTTCGACTCTGCTCAGGACAGGTCTGATCGTTCCCCCCCCCCAACCCTCCCCCCAAATGGGGGAGGGGGCAAACGCGCGCTTCGCGGTTGAATAAAGAGGATTTCAGGATGAACAGCACCCTGGAAAGCGTCATCCACCAGGCATCCAGCATCGTCCTGGGCAAGGAGCGGGTCATCAAGCTCTCCCTTGCCTGCCTGCTGGCCAAGGGCCACCTGCTGATCGAGGATGTGCCGGGCGTGGGCAAGACCACCCTGGCCCATGCCCTGGCCCATCTGCTGGGGCTCGAATACCGCCGGCTTCAGTTCACCAGCGACCTGTTACCCGCCGACGTGATCGGCGTTTCCATCTTCGACCGCAACAGCGGCGAGTTTCGGTTTCATCGGGGCCCCGTCTTCTCCCAGGTACTCCTGGCCGATGAGATCAACCGTGCCACACCCAAGGCGCAGAGCGCGCTGCTGGAGGCGATGGAGGAGCGCCAGGTCTCCCTGGAGGGGACGACCCACCCGTTGCCCGAGCCCTTCTTTGTCATTGCCACCCAGAATCCCGGCTTTCAGATCGGGACCTATCCCTTGCCCGAATCGCAACTGGATCGCTTCCTGATGCGCGTCGATATCGGCTTTCCCGACCGGCAGGCGGAACGCGCCCTGCTGAAGGGCGAGGACCGGCGCAAGCTCCTCTCCCGAATGACACCGGTGATGACACCGGCCCGGCTCAGCGAGGCGCAACGCCTGGCTGGCTCGATCCACGCATCGGACGCCATCTACGACTATTGCCAGTCCCTGCTGGCCTACACGCGCTCGTCGGACCGTTTCTATCACGGCCTCTCACCCCGGGCCGGTGTGGGCCTGCTTAACGCCGCCCGCGCCTGGGCGCTGATCGGTGGCCGCGACATGGTGCTGCCGGAGGATATCCAGGCCGTCCTTCCCTCCGTCGCGGCGCACCGGTTGCAGGGCGGGACCGATGCCGAGACCGGCGGCGAGAGCCTGGTCCGCCACCTGATCAAATCCGTTCCCCTGCCGTGAGGCTGGACCTGAATAAATACCTCCGCCTGGTCTGCCCCCAGGCGGATGGCGCCCTGGTTGTCTCCGCCCGCTCCATCTACATCCTCCCCACCGGATTCGGCCTGGTCTACGCGGTGCTCCTGCTGCTGCTGCTGATCGGGTCGATCAACTACGCCAACAACCTGGGCTTCCTGCTCACCTTTTTTCTCACGGCCCTGGGCCTGATCGCCATGGTGCATACCTGGAGGAATCTGGTCGGTCTCCGATTGCGCTGCGGCCGTCCCGATCCGGTTTTTTCCGGCCGGACCGCCTCCTTTCCCTTTTACATAGAGGCGACCGGCAGCCGTCTCCGTCCCGATATCGAGTTGCTCTACTCCCATATTGCCATCGATGCCTGTGATGCCGGTCCCGGCCAGGAAAACCGGCTCAATCTGACGTTGACCCTGAGCAAGCGCGGACGCTTCGTCCTGGATCGCTGTGTCGTCCGCAGCCGCTATCCCCTCGCCCTATTCCGTGCCTGGACCTACGTGCAGCCGGAGGTTCAGTGTCTGGTCTATCCCAGGCCGCTGAGTTGGACGCCACAGGCCCTGGTCAGCGCCGAGGCCGACCCCGGCAACGGAATGGCGCGGCGGGATGTCTCCGGCACCGACTACCACGGCCTGCGCGAATACCGACCCGGCGATCCACTGAAGACCATCCATTGGAAGTCCTACGCCAAGGGTCAGGAACTGATGGCCCTGGAATTTGAAACGCCCACCGCCAGTGACCTTTGGCTCTCATGGGATGCCGTCCCCGGCCCCGATATGGAGAGCCGCCTGGGCCAGCTCTGCCATGCCGTGCTGGATGCGGCCGCCGGCAATCTCCGCTTCGGGCTGAGGCTGCCGGGCAAGACCCTTCCGGCGGACGACAGCCCCCACCATGTGGACGACTGCCTGCGGGCCCTGGCATTGTTTGGGTTGGAGTCTTGAGCGCCAATCCCCGCAAGATCCCCCTCCTGGACCCGCTGCAACGGCCGTTGCAGCGGTATCAGGAACTCCGCTTCCTGGTCTTTTTCGGCATGGCGGCCTCTCCCCATCTCTTCATCCTGGACGAGGTCTTCTCCTGGACCTTCTTCGCCCTGCTGATCTATCGCGTCATCGCCGTCTTCCACTCCCGGCTGCTGCCGTCGCGCCCGCTGCTCCTGGTCCTGACCCTGGCGTTCCTGATCTTGTTCTTTTTCCGCGTGGAGAGGATCCTGGGCGCCCAGGGGGGGATCTCCCTGCTGCTGGTGATGGCGGGGCTCAAGCTGCTGGAGATCAGGCGGCGGCGAGACCTGTACTTTTCGGTCCTGTTGGGCTTCTTCACCGTCATCACCGTCTTCCTGCACGAGGACTCGCCTCCGGTCGCCCTGCTGATGCTGGCCGCTGTGATCGGGATGATCTCCATCCTGGTCGAGTCGAGCCGCATCGCCGGCCCGGCCTGTCGCCTCTTCGACCTCCGTCAGGCGGCCATTCTCTCTCTCCAGGCCCTTCCCATCGCCCTGGTCCTCTTCCTGCTCTTCCCCCGGCTGAACGCCCCCCTCTGGTCCTTCAATCTGGGGGAGAAGACCGCCCGGACCGGGCTCTCCGACAGCATCACCCCAGGGAGCATCAGTCAGTTGGTCCTCTCCTCCGAGGTCGCCTTCCGCGTCCTGTTCGATGGCCCGATCCCGCCGCCACGGGAGCGCTACTGGCGCGGCCCCGTCCTCTGGCGGACCGATGGTCTCAACTGGACACGCAGCCCCCAGATGATGGCGCCGGCCCAGGAGGTGCCCATGGGCTTGCGGGTGGCCGATTACAGAATATTCCTCCAGCCCAGCGAAAATCCCTGGCTCATCCTGCTCGATCTCCCCGCCTCGGCCCCGGACGGGTCGGTCCTGAGCCGGGACTTCCAGGTGCTCACCCAGACGCCTGTCTCCGCCCTGCGGCGCTATCAGGCACGCTCCTTCACCAGCTTCAGCCCGCTGGGGATCGATCCCATGCAGCAACGGCTGGGGCTTCAATTGCCCTCCAATGTAACCCCGCGAATGCGGGCGCTGGTCGCGGGCTGGCGGAGCGGGGCGGCCTCGCCGGCGCAAATCGTCCAGAAGGCCCTGGTCCATTTCAATCAGCAGCCCTTTGTCTACAGCCTGCGCCCGCCGCTGCTCGGCAATAGCCCTATCGACGAGTTCCTCTTCGAGACGCGCCGGGGTTTCTGCGAGCACTACGCCACCAGCTTCACCCTGCTCATGCGGCTCGCCGGCATACCCAGCCGGCTGGTGACCGGATATCAGGGGGGGGAACTCAATCCCCAGGGGGACTATCTGCTGGTGAGGCAATCCGACGCCCACGCCTGGAGCGAGGTGTGGCTACCCGACCGGGGCTGGGTCAGGGTCGATCCGACCGGGGCGGTCGCCCCGGAACGCATCGAACGCCCGCTGGATATAGACGCCGCCCTCGGCGAGGGGGAATCGGCCCTGTTCGTAATAGAGGGCTCTGGCCTCTTCCGCGCCTTCGGCCGCAATATCCGCTGGGGCCTGGATGCCCTCAACCTCTCCTGGCAGCGCTGGATCATCGGCTACGACCAGAGCAGACAGCGGGATTTCCTCTCCCATATGGGCCTAGGCTGGGTCGACCAGCGGTTGCTGTCAGCCCTGGCCTTCGGTCTGGCCGGCATCGTCTTTCTGATCCTCTTCGCCTATCTTCGCCGGCAGGGGAGGGAGAGGCCCGATCCCCTGGCCAAGGCCTACGGGCGTTTCTGCCGCCGCCTGGCCGGGATCGGGATTTCCCGCGAGGGACACGAGGGACCGCTGGATTTTGAGCGGCGGGTCCTGTCGAAGCGTCCCGACCTGGCGCCGGAGGTTGCGCCAATCATCGGCAGCTACGTCGGCTTGGCCTACGGGCGTTCGAGCCCTGAGGGGATCGATCGTCTCGTCAAGCGGATAGACGCCTTTTGGCCGAGGCGGCGTTCTTAAACCCGTAGGATGCGGTGAGCGGTAGCGGACCGCATCGGTCGAGTGGCCAGATCCGCACCTGATGGCTGATAGTGGGTAAGGCGGAGGCCAAGCCACCGCCTCCCCGTTGCCGCGAGGGGGTTGATTCCCCCTATTTACCGACGTGCCCCTTTCAGGCATCGGGCGGCTCCGTCCAGAGTACCCCTTGCGGGGAGTTGTGAATGTTGACTTACACCGGTTGCGCATAAAACTCATGCAAGCTCAGCAGGCCCATGTGACGGAAGTGCTTCAGGCGCAGCCGACGGTTGTCGGTCTTCCATTTACGCTTGAACTTCATACTGCGCAGGCGAACCCGAATCCACTTGTCGAGTTCCTTGAACAGCCGCCGGTTATGCACCTGCTGCCGTGACTGCGGCTTCGAGGTCCACAGCGACCAGGCCGGATCAAGAAACATGCTGTTGGAACAAAAACCCGCAGCAGAATTTCCAAACATACCCGGACAAAGCCGGGACGGGGCGGAGGCCGTCCCGAAGCCTGAAACCCAGCGGTGGCACTACCACCGTTGGGCGGACGCTTCGAATCCTCTCAGCAATGAGAGACTTGCCGCCTAGCGGCAGGAATCCCCCGGCTTTAGCCATGGGGAGGAGGTCAAAAGCATTCTCACCGAGAGGGATAAGCCCGACTACCCACTTGCATTCTGGAAACCGCCCGTATCCTGGAAATACATAACCAGGAGCTTCCCGTGAACACATTCCACTTCAAACACAACAACCCTGACAAGCTCATTGTCGATCTCTTTGCTGGCGGTGGCGGCATGTCGCCTGCCATCGAAGAGGCGATGGGCAGATCGCCCGACATCGCCGTGAACCACTGCGAAGCCGCCCTGCCCCTGCACCGAGAGAACCATCCCCAGACCCGGCACTTCATCGCCGATGTCTGGGAAGTAGATCCGCGAGGCGCGACCCAAGGGCGTCCCGTGGGACTGCTGCACCTCTCTCCAGGGAGATACCAAAACCCGCACGGAGAAACAACGATGACACCAGAACCAAAAATTGATTTTATCAAGGGCTGATCTTGAGTCTTTCCGCTGTTGCGGCGACGCTGTCCCATCCCGCTTTGGAATCCGTACCTCATTTGACGAAAATCACGATGATCGAGGCAGGCCAAGAAATCAAACTGGAACGGTACAGCTACCGTCTGAACACCCCCCTGAATCACGGCAATCAGGGTCAGGTCTGGCGTGCGACCGGGTTGCACGACGGGACCGAGTACGCCTTCAAGACCCTGCTTTCTCATGACGACCCACAGATACAGAGCGACTTGGCGCAACGGTTGAGGGATGAGATAGCGTTTCTGCAAAACCTGCCCGATCCGGAGGCCCACTTCATCATTCCCTGCCAGGATGCCGGCGAGTGGGAGTATGGTTGGCGCCGCTATCCGGCCTTCGTCATGCCCCTCCTGCCCGTGCGGCTTACCGCCCATGATCGCGCCCCGGACGGCGCCGCCCTGCTGCGTTGGGCCGCCCAAATCGCCGAGGCCCTGCGATGGCTCCTTGCCCAGGGCCAGGGTGGTCGTAACCTGGTCCATCGGGACATCAAGCCGGACAATATTTTGCTCACCGACGAAGGCGACCTGCGGCTGATCGACTTTGGCATCGCCAAGGCGATGGGCGGCACCGGAACCCTCGGGCATCGGGATATGTCCTACTTCGCCCCGGAGCAGCGACTCCCCATCCGGCCTGGTGCCTATGCCGATGAGGATGTCGTCTCCCCATCGCCGAAATCCGACCTCTACTGCCTGGGGCTGATCCTGTTTCGCCTGGCCATCGGGCGTTCTGCGGTCCCCAAGGCGCAGCTCCGCCTCCGCGAAGACCGCACACGGGGGGAACACATCGCCAGACTCAAGGAAGGGGGAAGGGGGTTGATCGGCGAGATCGGCGGTCTGGAGGCCAAGGAGCGAAGGGAGCTACGCGATGCCGTAAAGGGCCTTCTGGAGGGCAACACCGGGGGAACCCTGGTGTTTCAAGGGCGTCCCTCCTTGCCCGACCTGCCCCTGATCGCGGAGGTATTCGCCGAGCAGGTGGAGCGACTGCTCGCCCCGGCTCCCAGGAGCGACCCGATGCCGCCGGTGCTGGAGCCGTATTCAATAGGCTCCAAGAGGCCCTCGCTCCCCGGCTGCAGCGCTTCACCCTGAGTGCCGATCCCCACGAGGTGACAGCGGAAGAGGAACTGACCCTGCGGGTTGAAGCGGAGGGCCAAGGCCTCTCCGCGCATGGCCGCTGGTTCCAGCTCTTGGTGGATGGCGAGGCCGCGTCGATCAAGGCTTTGACGGGGCCTGACGAAGGACCCTTCGTCGGCGGAACCTGCCGATGGGAGTACCGTTATCGCCCGACCCTAAAGCAACAAGGCACCCATCGGGCGGAGGTGCAGTGCCAAGTGGCCGGCGAACTCCTGAAGGCCGAGGTGGAATATCGGGTCAAGGTCACCCCGGAACAACTCTGGGCCGTCGGCGGCGGGCATCGGCGCGAGGCCCTAGCGCTGGCGCTGCGGCCAGAATGGCTGGATATCTTGGACAGCGAGGCCCGCACCCTGGGGGAGAGGGTCCGTCTCCTGGAACTGCTGCGGGAACTGCTAACCCAGCATCCAGACAACGCCGATCTCGAACGCCGGGTCCGTGAGATTGAGGACGCCCCGGTGGGGACGCCAAAATGGATAGTGACCGCTTTACGGCCGCTCGCCTATGCGCTCACGGTGGCAACCGCCATCGGCAGCGGCTACTGGCTGCTGGCCGTTCGGGAGCTGCCGGAGCCCGATCCTTACGCAGCTCTTGCCCAAGCGGTGACGGCCGGAGATACCAAGGCTATTCAGGCAGGCCTCCCGGAACTGATCCGGCGGGCGACGGGCGGGGAAGGCGGCGCCCATCTTTGGCTAGGCTACCTGTACGCAAGCGGTCTCGGGGCGGCGGAAGACCGCCCCCAGGCCCGCCTCCACTACCAGAAGGCCCTGGAACTCGGGGAGCAAGGCGCCGGCCCCGTCATCGCCGGCCTCGACCGCCTGGCCGATCTGCTGCTGCGTTCCCGTGATCCGGACGAGCGCGCCCAAGGCTATCGCCTTGCTGAAGCTGCCGCCGAGGCGGGGGATGCCAACGCCATGCTCTGGCTCGGCTATCGCCACGACCGGGGAGACGGCGTGAAGCCCGATGCGGAAAAGGCCGCTCGCTGGTATACCGCTGCCGCGCAGGCTGGCGACGAAATCGCCGCCAAGCGGCTGGCCGGGTTGACGAAGCGATAACAAAAAGTACGGATCGCTCACATGCTCCGGCGGTCCGTTCTCGTGACGCGCTGTTGAAGGGAGCCTCAAAAAATAGAGGCTTCCTGAAGAGGCGCAGGAAGCGATCCCATTGCGCTGGAGCCTAATGGGATCGATGATCGAACCATTACGGTAACAGCAACCCCTGACGGCAAGACCGGATGCTCAAGAACTTCCTCAACCGCACCGCCCGCGACCTGGTCGCCGCCACCAGCGGTATCCCCCCCTGGCTGAACGACCCGGAGAACCCCTTTCTTTTCACCCTCCGCCTCAGGGGTGTTGCCGATCCCCTTGACGGCGACGCCCTGCGGGATCACGAATACGGCGGCGGCAGCACAATCCGCGAGACCCGCACCAATCGCCCGGATCGCCGCCTGCGGCTGGCCCTGGACGCCCACCGCCAGGTGATGCAACGCCACGCCGACGCCCGCGGTTATCTCGTCGAGGACCCACGGGTCTATGCCGATGTCCTGCTGCGCATCCCCCGCGGGCTTTGGAGGCAACACCGCATGACCGCCAGCGGCCGCATCCCGATCCTGCTGGACCGCCTTGCCCACCGCCACAACCAGGAGTTTCAGGACCAGCTCTTTGCCAACCGGGCGCCCCGCTACCAGGTGATCCCCGCAGACGGCTTGAGTGACGACGAAATCCTCTGCCAATTCGGCCTCGGCGTCTTTATTCCCGATGCTGAAGACCGCTTGCGCGGCGAGGTGACGATCCGCCTGGAAGGGCAGGAGCGGAGCCTGCCGGAGTGGGAGTCCCTTCAGACCGGCCGCGGTCCGATGAAGCGCATCACCCGCGCGGCGGCCATCTACCAGGACCAGCACTACCTCCTGCTCGCCGCCGACAGCCTCCAGGCGCCGATCCAAAGCCCCCTCTGGCCCCAGGGGCGCGAGGGCTATGTGCTGGTGAACCTGGCAGGAGAACAGCCGGAGCTGGAACCCGAGGAGGGGCCGTTGCGGGGCGCCGACGTGCAATGGGATACGGCGTCCGGCGCCTGGAGTTGCCGCTTCGAGGGCCAGGAGGGGAGGGGGCTGGAGGTACGGATCCGCCTTGATGCCCCACCCACGGCGAACCCTGGGGCCGGACCCGCCCCCGCCAGCGGCACCATCGTCTTCGCCGGGCGTCGCTCCGGCCCCCGGCTGGTGCTGGCCGGCATCGCCCTGCCTCGCATCGACCCCGAGCTGATGCCGGGGTTGAACGAATGGACCCTGCGCATCGACCCCAACGGTCTCCCCGCCCCCGACGGGGCCACGGGAGCCACTCTCAAGGGCAAGGTCGGCGACGATACCCTCTACCTGCGCATTGCGGGGGGCAGCCGCTTCGAATCCCTGCGCCTCCCCGCCGCTGGCCTGAAGGCCGGTCAGCACAGCGCCTCACTGGCCATCGACCCCCTGCCGCTCCCCGACTACCTCGGCCTGCTGCGGCCCCAGCACGCCAAGGAGTTTCCCATTCCCGCCGCCAAGGTCGGCGGGGCGATCATCGGCCGCGCCCCCGCCGCCGATCCGGCCAAAGAGTCCGCCATCCCTCTCGCCCTGCTCAACCAGCCTGGTAGCCTGCTGTGGGACGACAACACCACCCGCGGCTCCCTTAACGACTTCGTTTCCGGCCGTTTCGCCCGCCTCTTCCCCCAGGGCGACGGACTGCGGGTAGAGATGCTGAGCGCCAGCGCCCCGCTTCATATCCTCGACCCGGCGGGCAAGTACCTGCGCACCCTGGAGCCGGGCAGCGGCGGGCAGGTGGTCATAGCCAGCGGCCAGCACCTGCTGCTCGGTCTCTATCTCCTGCGCTACCAGGCATCCCAGGGCTGACCCCATGCTCGGACTTCGCCTCCCCCTCTTGACTTACCCTCGCGCCCAGGCCGCCGCCCGCAGCGAGCAAGGCCCCCGCGCCGAGAACCAAGACAACTACCTGCTCATCGACGGCAGCGGCGAGGCCGCCTGGCTGCACGACGGTAGGGAACGTCGCGAGCGACTTCCCCACTGGCCCAGAGACCACTGGCGCCTCTGCGTCATCGACGGCATGGGCGGCCACCAGGGAGGCCGGGCCTTCGCCGCCGAGGTGGCCGATGCCCTGCGCCGGGAACCCTTCTCTCCCCGCGCCGAGGCACAGCGCCGGGAGCGCCTCCTCGCCCTGCATCAGCGTCTCTACGACCGCCACCACAGTAGCCCCGAGAGCCCTGGCAGCACCCTGATCTGGATCGACATCCGCCCCGACGGCACCCTGCATCTCCTGCATGTCGGCGACAGCCGCGCCTGGCACTGGCGGGACGGCATCTGGCAGCCGCTCACCCAGGATCACACCGAGGCCGAATTTCTGGAGCGCGACGGCGACCCCCCGCGCGACGGCGCCCCCGAGCACGCCATCGCCCAGGCCCTGGGCTATGGCTCCTTCGGCCTGTTGCGCGATGCCGACGGCGACAAGCCCGCCCGCGCCGCCCCCGGCCTGCGCCTCGACCTCGCCCGCGAACTGCCCTCCGAGCACCAGGCCCGCGCCGACCTCCGCGGCCTGCGCCTGCGCCGGGGCGACCGTCTGCTGCTTGCCACCGACGGAATCTGGAGCAACGGGATCGACCCCGTGGCAGGCCTGGCCCCAGGCCGCAGGGCTGAGCGATGCCACCCCCGCGGACGACGCCCTGCGCCAACTCCTCTGGCAGGCCCTCGAAGCCGGGGCTGACGACAACCTCACCGCCATTCTCTGTCGGCTCGAATGAGCCCGGATATTTCATGAAAAACCCGAAATCCCCCGTAGGAGCGGCTTTTCGCGCCAGCCTTGAAGAGGAGAGGCGCAGGGAAGCGCCGAACAAATTATTGAAAAATCCGGGTTAGCCCGACGTGTCGGCCTGAAGGCCAACCTACGACCCTTTGATTTTCCATCCATGAAAAACCGCATGAAAGCACTATTGCTGAACATCGATGATCATTTCCAGGCCCCCGCGTGGCAATGTCACCCGCGCCGCTCCGGCGGCGCGGGCCTGGGAGCGATCAACAGACCGCTGCTCGCCGTCCTGCTGCTGACGATCATGACCGCCGCCGTATCGGCGCTGGAAAGCCGCCCGCCGGGGCTCGACCTCACCGGGCCGCGCATCGCGGCGCAGGATGCCGCAGTGGCGCAGGCCGAGCGGGCCATTGAGCAGAAACGGCTGACCACTGCCGGCCAGGATGGTCCGGCGGCGCTGGCACTGCTGGAGGGGGTACTGACCAGCAACCCCGGCCACCCCGGCGCGCAGGCGGCGCTGGCGCGGCTGATCGGCGCCCTGGCGGCCCACGCGGAAGGGCTGCTGGCGCACACCCTGCCGGACCTGGAGGGGGCGCGGGGGTACTGGGGCAAGGGGCGGGATCTGGCGGTGGCCTGGCGCATCAGCGCCGCCGGCGCCCCCCTGGACCGGCTGCAACAGGCCATCGAGGCGCGGGGCCAGGAGACCGTGCGGCAGGCGGAAAAGGCCGCCGCCAAAAAGGCCCTCGACGAGAAACAACAGGCCCTGTCCGCCGCTGAACAGGCGCAGACCCGCCTTGGCCGGGCGCTCGAAGAGAAGGAGATCGCGCGGCAGGCGGAAAAGGCCGCAGCCCAAAAGGCCCTCGACGAGAAACAACAGGCGCTGACCGCCGCCGAAGAGAAGCTGGCCGCTGCCCAAAAGGCCCTCGACGAGAAACAACGGGCGCTGACCGCCACCGAAGTGGAAAAGGCCCGGCTGGCCACGGAGAACGCCCGATTGCAGGCCGCGCAATCCCAGCAGGGCGAGACCGCTCAAACCGCTCCCCAAGGTGGCGCCGGGCGCGTCACCCTGCGCAGCCAGCCCCGAAGCCTGGGCGATGCAGAGGTAAAGTTGATGTTGAAACAGCGGGGGTACTCTGATCGGGACTGGCATAAGGAGGGCAAGGGGCTGGCCAACGACTTCGTGAAGAACCCCAATGACACCGTGACGGACCGGGCCACCGGGCTGATGTGGCAGCAGGGGGGCTCGCCGAAGTCCATGAACTACGCCGATGCCCAGGCGTATGTGAGGCAGCTCAACGAGAAAGGGTTTGGCGGCCACAACGACTGGCGCTTGCCGACGCTGGAGGAGGCCGCCTCGCTGCTGGAGCCGAAGCCCCTGAATGGCGACCTCTACATCGATCCGGTGTTCGACCAGACCCAGCGCTGGATGTGGACCGCAGACAAGGAGGCGGGTTCCGCTGCCGTGTGGCTCGTCTCCTTCAGCCTCGGCGACGTCCTCTGGCTCGACACCGCCTACGACTTCTTCGTTCGGGTATGTCGCGCCTCCGGACAATGAACTGGGTCATTGGGTGATTTGAATCATTTGGTTTTTTTGACTTGGGTCTGGCGGCACCTGAACGTCACGGGCCGCCGGGGCGGCCGTGGACAGACTCCCAGGCTGGAGCCTGGGAGCAATCAGCCCGAATAACCCATTACCCTGAAAGTGGCGAAGCGCTCGTTTGCCCCCTCCCCCAAAGAGGGTGTCGCAAAACGGGGTGAACGTAGGGTGGATAAGCGGAGCGCATCCACCGAAACCGCGCCGAATGGTGGATGCGCTCCGCTTATCCACCCTACATTATTAGTTCTACGACACCCTCCCAAAGGGGGAGGGGGCAAACGAGCTTCGCGTATTTTCACGACAAAGGCCGACCCGCAACCCGATGATTTTCCGTCCGCGAAGATCCCAATGGACAATTCGGGATCGGTGTTTCAATCCGCGCCCAGCCTCATCCGCCAGGCGAAAATCCGCCAGCAGGTAGAGGCTTGCGGATTGCCCCGCCGTGAACGACGGGGCTACCGAGAGGTTAACGGGTCCCGCGACTCGTTGTCTAGTTCAACAAATCCCCCTAAAGGGGGAGGCTTCAGACCAGCAAGGAAATTGGGTGAACGGGGTGGATCGCGGGTGCGCGGGGGTGATCGGTCAGCGATAGCCGTGGCGCCGGTGGTTCGGTTATTCTCCCTTCCATGTCCTTGCGTCCCATCTTCCTCTCTGCGCTGTTGACCGCCGCCCTGTTGGGGTGGCGGTTGTTCGTTCTGTATGGGTTCGACCCGGCGCAGGCAGGTGTGGAGCGGGTGAGCGAGGCCCAGCAGTTGTTCGAGGCGATGCAGGCGGAGGGGCTGTTGACCCTGGACAAACAGGGACGGGTGTCGCCGGCCCCGGCGGACGAGGTGTTGGCCCTGCGCTGGGCGAAGGAGGCCGCCAACGGCCCCGGCATGCCGCTGGCCCCGGCGGACGAGGCGTTGGTCAAGCGGGCCGCCGGGGTGGCGGGTGAGGGGCTGGGCCGCTGGGAGCGGCTGTTGCAGACCTATTATCACAGCCCGGCGGGGGATGTCCTGGCGGAGTGGCTGCGCCAGTGGAACCGGGGCCGGGTGTTGAGCGGGGTGCGGGATGATCGGCCGAGCCCTCATCCCAATCCCGAGGGAGGGGGCGATGCCGGCTGGACCGCCTGGAACCGGTGGAACGAGCCGCTGGGGACCCATGCCCGGCTGCCCTTGGAGTTCGGTTATCTGCTGAACGGGGAGCTGCGGCCCGGCTTTGGCGACTGGACCCTGGCCCCAGGGGAGGCGGTGACCTATCGCACCCAGGTGCGGCTCGCCGCCCCCGCCAGCTTGCACCTGCAATTGGTGGGGCGGCCCGATCTCTCCAGCCTGCCGGACGCCACCGTCCTGGGTTGTCTGCGCGATCCGGGCCGGGGGCAACCCCATTGCGCCAAGCCGCAACCGGGGGTCTCTTACGATGCCTGGCAGATTCGTCTCCCGCTGGCGGCAGGGAACCATGCCTTGGCGCTGAAGGCAGAGCCGGTGCGCAATCCGGCGCCGGAGGACCGTGATCTGCCCCTGGTCCTGGAGAAGGGGCGGTTGGTGTGGAGGCCGCTGCGCGAGCATTACGGCGAGGTGGCTGGGGTCGGTCGACCCACCGCCCGCTTCGTGCTGGAGACGGCGGATGGGGAGGCGCTGACCGAGGAGACGGGGAGCGGCCGGCCCACGCCCTTCACCCTGAAACACGGCCTCTCGGGGCTTGTGGGATTCGGTCCCGAGTATCGGGGCACGCTTGCCGGCCTGCTGGCCCGTTCGTCCATCAGCGATAAGGGGCGGGTGGCCCTGACCTTGGATGGCCGCTTGCAGGCCATCGCGCAGGCAGAACTGGAGCGCAAGCTCAAGGACCTCGCCGATCCCCGCGACCCGGACGCCAGAGAGCGGCGCGCCGCCGTGGTGTTGCTCGATCCCCGGAGCGGGGCGATCCTGGCCGCCGCCGGCCATCCTCAGCCGCCAAGCGGCACTCACCGCTGGGACCGGGCGGCCTTCGAGGTCATCTGGCCCAATCTCGATCCTTTCCGCTTCACACCCTGGCAGGGCCTGGATAACCACAGTGCCCCAGGATCCACCTTCAAACCCGTGACGGCACTGGCGGCGATGGCGGCCATCGAGCAGGGAAAGGATGCGGACGGGGTGCTGGCGGGAATGCTGGAGGGGTGGTCCCCCCGCGGAGTTTGCCCGCCGTACCGGGATAGTGATGGGCGATGCCTGTTACCAGCCGAAGGGGGTATCGAAGGAGGTGTGCAATTTCGGCAAGGGGCCGCTTTCCAACTCGGTCGGTCCCGTCTACTTTTTACGCGATGCCGGCTGTGATGCCTCGCCGCAGACCTCCACCACCCTCGGGTTGCGAGAGGCGGTGCGGGATTCGTTGAACATCTGGTTCATGCGGCTGGCGGAGGCGATGGACGCCGGCAATCTCTCTTCCGGTGGACCGGATACTTTCCTCTTCCGTCAGGCCCGTACCCTGGGCTTTGGGCCGCCCCTCGGGCTGTTCCCGGAGATCGGCGGGGTGCCCAGGGACAATCTGGGGGCCTGGATCTGGGCGATCCAAAATTGGGGGCGTCGATGCAGCGGCTGGCGCAGAATGCCTTCGGCCAGGGGGTGCGCGCTACCCCGTTGCAGATGGCGCGGGTGGTCGCGGCCATCGCCACCGGCAAGCTGCCCCAGCCGACGCTGTTGCGGGCCTGGGAGGGCTCCGCGGCGCAGGCCCCGGAGGCCTGCGATCTGGCCCTGGACCAAGGGCTGCTCGGACTGCTGCGCCAGGGCATGAAGGCGGTGCCGGAGACCGGCACGGCGGCCAAGACCTTTAAGCGTGAGTATCCCGAGGGGCGCTGCCGGACCTTCGGCAAGACCGGCACGGCGCTGACTCGGGAGAGGGGCGGCGGGCATGGGGCCTTGTATTCCGCTTGGTTCGTCGGTTGGCGGCAGTCGCTGGGGAAGGATGAGCCGGAGATTGCCTTCGCCTGCGCCTTGACCCATCTGCCGGACGCTCGGGAACACACAGGGGGGCGCCTGTGCGGCGAGGTGGTGGCGCGTATCCTGAAACAGTGGGAGGGTGGCGATGCCGTGGCTCGATAGGGGGTTGCCGCTGCTGGCCATCGGTCTGTGGGGGCTTTTTGTCTTGCTGGGGATGCGGTTGATCGGCGCCGCGCCTGGTATCTGGATGGTAGAGCGGGTGGCGGTGGCGTTGCCGCCGGGGGGGCGGTGGCCTTGGGGCGGGAGTCCCTGGGGATGCCGGAGTATGACCGTTCCATTGCCTCCCCCCACCTGCGGGTGAGCCGGGACCAAAAAGGGGCTTGGGAGATTGTCAACCTCGCCGAGGGGCGCCATGTGGATGCCCGTACCGACAAGGTACGGACCCGGCTGTTGCGTCGCTGGACGCTTCAGGCGGGTGATTCCCTTCGCCTGGATCGACGGGAGCTGCGGGTGATCGCAGCGGACGATGTCCAGGGACTGGTGTTGGAGGCGGACGACGGGGAGCGGGCGACTTGGCGGGATGGTAGGCTGTCGTCCTGCCGGCGCCCCGCCTTTCTGGGATGTCGCGATTGGGCGTGGTTGCGGGACGCCGGGGTGCGGCTACGCTGGTCGCTGCGTCACTGGCGCGAGCAGGAGGAGATGGCGCTCTTTACCCTCGGCGGGCAGGTCCAGTGCCTGGATCGCTGGGGGCTGGACGGGGCGCCCCCGCTGGCGATCCGTGTCTATTGGCGGGGTGGACGGTTCTGGCTCGGCAACCTCGGCGAGGGGGTGCGGGAGGAGCTGCGGCGGGCCGGGGAGGCGGACCCGGAGCGGCTGCGCTCCCAATCCTTGCCGCTGGATGGCCCCGAGGGGCGGGTGGAGCGGCTGGTGCTGGGCCGGACCTGGTTCCGGGTCTCCTTCGATGCCCAGCGGCTGACCCTGGAGCCTGTGCGCAATCTGCCGGCCTCCTTTGTCGAGGAGTCCGGGCGGCCCTTGCCGGAGGGTGTGGCCGTGGCGCATCGGGCTGCGGGCTGGATCGGCGCCGCGCCCTGGGGGCTTCCTGGCGGCCAGGGGCTGGCGGTGGGGGCCATGCTGTTGGTGGCGTCGCTGCTCTTCGCGCTCTTTCTCCAGGCGCTCCAGGGGGTGCAGGGAAACCCCGTGGGGCTTTGGCGCATGTGGGTTTTCACCTTGCCCCTTTGGTTGCTGGCCTGGACGGCCACCGGGGGTTGGGATGCCATGGCCGCCGATTTGGGCCGTGCAATGGCGATCTGCGCCTTGGCATGGCTGGTGGTCTCGCTACAGCTTTGGCGCCAGGGGCGATTGGCGAGGGAGGCCGGGTTGGTCTGGCTGTTGGGACTTTGCCTTGCGGGGATCGGGGCCATCGACCTGGTGCAGTTGGCCGCCGGGGCGGCCAATACCCAGTGGCTTGCCTACGCCTCCGGCCATCTGCGTGTTCTGACCCTGATGCCGTTGGTGGTCGCCCTTGCCGCCTGGCTACCCGATGGGGTCTGGCGTGGGCTGGCCACCCGCGCCTTGGCCAATCGCGGCCTGATCGGCGTGGCCAAGGGGGCCGGCCTTTTAACGGTGAGCGCGTTGCTGGTGATGCAGTTTCTGGTGGGGGACGAGCAGGGGCTGGGCTGGGCACAGCCGGTGGAGTTCGCCAAGTTCGTGCTGATCTTCCTGCTTGCCTCCGGCCTTACTCACCTCCACTGGCTGCGGCGACGGGACACCCGCGACTATCGCAGTCGGCGCGGCCAGCATCTAGGGGCTGCCTTGGCCCTGGCCGGGGTGTTCGCCTTCGGCGCGGTGGTGATCATGTTCGGGGTGCATGACAACTCGCCGGCGGTCATCCTGCTCTCCCTGGCGCTCCCTTTTCTGTGGATTCTGGCCCCGAGCCCGCTGATTCCGCGTCCTTTGGCCACATGGTCGCGCCGTCTGCTGCTGGTGGGGATGCCCCTCGCGCTGGTGATTGCCGCTGCGGCCTGGATATGGCATCACCCGCCGGATTATCTGAGCGTCTTGCCCCAGGCGGATCGCTTCCGGGTCTGGTCGGACCCCTGGGGCAACCGGCACAGCGGGGACCAATTGATCCAGGGGTTGATGCGGGGGCGGGAAGGGGGTTGGACCGGGGTTTCCGCTTGGTTCGGCCCCAATCGTGAGGTAATGAGTCTCCCGGCGGTGCAGAATGACTTCATTGCGTCGTTCCTGCTCAACCGGTTCGGTGGGTTGGCCGGCCTCGTCTTGATCACGGCGCAGGCCCTGTGGCTGGGCGTGCTGTTGATCCTTGCGGGGCGGCTGATGCGCGGCGCGCCCGATGCCATGGAGGCCCGCGGGCTGTTCTGGCTGGGAGGGCTGCTGTTCGGCCTGGCCTGGATGCAGTTTGCCCATTGGGGCATCTCCTGGGGCAATGTATTGGGGCTGTTGCCTGTCATGGGACAGCCCATGACCTGGCTCTCCAGCGGCAACAGTCACATGCTGGCCCAGGCGCTGCCGGCGTTGTGGTTTGGGATGGTTGGGAGCTGGCTGGTTGGGCGTATACCTTTGCCGGCGGGTGCGCGGTATCGGCGGTAGCGGAGAACGGGCTGCGGCTTCCCTATCCCGGAGGTGCTGGATGTGGGATGTGGAGATCCGCATCCTGGACGAGGAGGGCAGGCCCCTGCCGGCGGGAGAGATCGGTGTGCGCGGCCCCAACGCGATGAGGGGCTGCCGCCTGCCGATGCCGCATCCGAACAATGACGAGATACGCAATCACCCCGATTACGCCCAACTCGCGAAAAATGCGCTGCTGCTCAGTCTGTCGGCCGGCTGGGGCGATTTCGTCAAACTTTCGCCGTTGATCGATGTGCAACGCGCCGACCTGCCGCTGACTGTAATAGCCGCAAGACAAGCTGCTCGTGCAAAACGACAAACCGGTCGCCAAGCTCTACGGCGTCTCCTCTGACGAACTGGTACATCTGCTGCGCAGTTTCAAGTTCATGGCCAGTAAGCGCCCCGAATACCTGGCCTTGCTCCGGTAGCCGTCTCATTTTGGCCAGCGCTACGCTGCTGTGGATTGTTCTTGACAAATACGGCGACTTTCGGCGATTTCGCCAAACTTGGCTGGCCGTCGCGGGAATGTCGATTCTGATCTGGGTGGCGGGGATGATGCTGGTTGCGGTGGGGGCCATTCCATGGGGAGGCACGAGTATCCTGATCATCCTGGCCATGTACGGCTATGGGCCGGTCCTGCATGCCGCTTTCGACGGGCGCGCGAGCCACGGCACTGCGATACTGACGATCATCGTCATTGGCGCTGCCAGCATCGCGACAAAAGAGGTCTTGCTGGCGCTGCTGGCGCCGTAGAAAAACCCGGTGTTGCCGGACCTTGCTGGTGATCGCGTTCTTGGTTAGGCGATAGCGCGCTGCTGCTCTTCGGCTTGCGGGACCTCTGCTGCCGCGTTGCGCAAGAGGCGTTTCTTCTCTGCGTCCACAAAGCGTTGCAGCACCTGCTTGATGAGCGGCTGGTAGCCCAGTCCGTGCAGCCTGGCGATGGCCTTCAGGTCATCCAGCAGGCAGTTTTGCAGACGGATGGAAACCATGCGCAGATCCAGGGACTGATCGATGATCTCTTGGTTGACCTCTTCGGCCAACGCTACAAAGTCCTCATCCGCACCGAGCTGACGCGATTCCCAGGCATCGGCGGTTCCCGTGATTTTTGTGGTCAGGTTCATTGTTGCGGCCCCTTGGCAAATTTGTTGTAAATCCGGACTTCATCCCTGTTGGCGTCGTAGGCGGTCTTGACGTGAACATCGTGACCAATCTGCATGAATGCGATCTTCAGCCTCCTGCCGGAGTTGGTCTCCGCCACGAACCACTGCGTGGCTGGATCGGTGGCGTGTTCTTCGCGGCGGTCAAGTAACATGCCGCCTTCCCGGTTGGCAAAGCATTGGATGATTTCATCGCGATTGACGCCATGTTTTTCTGTGAGTTTCTTCGCTATTCCATCAGAAATGATCAGCGCCATGCCCTGCTCCGCGCAGATTGTTGTATTTACGTTGCGTCAATACATAATGGCGCCGAGCCAGGTTGCAGTCAAGTTGATTAAATTACGGTGACACTTTACTAAATGCACTTAATTAGTAATAAGTGCATTTAGTAAAGTGTCACCGTAATTTCAGGCTCCGCATGGGAACGATCAAAGCCAAGTGTGCCGGCGGGAAAGGAGCCATACGCATGAGGGTTGACACGCAAGTATTGCCGCGACCCGGAGCGCTTCATCCCCCTGCGCCCTGCTCTGGCTATTGTGGGATACTATCGCCTCGATTTTTCCACAACGGACGGTTTCAGCATGCTTATCCTTCGTGGCGCGCCCGCCTTTTCCGATTTCCGATTGAACAAGCTGGAACGCCGGGTCTCCGATGCCCTCGGGCGGCCGGTTGGGGTCTATGCCGAGTTCATGCACTTCGCGGAGTTGAGCCAGTCTCTGGGAGAGGATGAGAAGCTGGTGCTGGCGCGGCTGCTCCGCTACGGACCCAGCCTGTCGGCGCACCCGCCGGAAGGCGATCTGCTGCTGGTAACCCCCCGTCCGGGGACCATTTCGCCCTGGTCGTCGAAGGCGACCGATATCGCCCGCAACTGCGGTCTGTTGAAGATCGAGCGGCTGGAGCGCGGTATCGCCTATTACCTCAGCGGGGAGAATGTCCGTCTGTCGGAGGACGAGATCGACAGGGGCGCGGCCCTGCTGCACGACCGTATGACCGAGCGGGTCTGGCGCGAGACGGGCGAGGCCGGGATGCTGTTCAGTCATGCGGAGCCCAGGCCCTGTATCAGCGTCGATGTCATGGGCGGCGGGCGCGAGGCCCTGGCCAAGGCCGATGGGGAGCTGGGGCTGGCCCTGTCCTCCGACGAGATCGACTATCTGGTGGAGAGCTTCCAGGCCCTGGGCCGCAACCCCACCGATGTGGAGCTGATGATGTTCGCCCAGGCGAACTCGGAGCATTGCCGCCACAAGATCTTCAACGCCGGCTGGGTCATCGACGCCGAGCCGCGCGATCACTCCCTGTTCGGTATGATCCGTAACACCACCGAGCAGGCCCCCGAGGGGGTGCTCTCGGCCTACAAGGACAACGCCGCCGTCATCGCCGGTCATCGCGGGCAGCGTTTCCTGCCCGATCCCGTCAGCGGGGTTTATGGCTATTCCGACGAGGCCATCCATCTCCTGATGAAGGTGGAGACCCACAACCACCCCACCGCCATCTCCCCCGATCCGGGCGCCGCCACGGGTTCCGGCGGCGAGATCCGCGACGAGGGGGCAACCGGGCGCGGGGCCAAGCCCAAGGCGGGGCTCACGGGCTTCTCGGTCTCCAATCTGCGCATCCCCGGCCATGGGCAGCCCTGGGAGCGGGACTTCGGCAAGCCGGACCGTATCGTCTCGGCCCTGGATATCATGCTGGAGGGGCCGATCGGCGCTGCCGCCTTCAACAACGAGTTCGGCCGCCCCAATCTCTGCGGCTACTTCCGCACCTACGAGGAGCGCGTACCGGGGCCGGACGGTGAGGAGCTGCGCGGCTACCACAAGCCGATCATGCTGGCCGGGGGGCTGGGCAATATCCGCGAGCAGCATATCGAGAAGCGGTCCTTCCCGGCGGAGACCCCCCTGGTGGTCCTGGGCGGCCCGGCCATGCTGATCGGTCTGGGCGGGGGCGCGGCTTCCTCCATGGCCTCCGGGTCATCGGCCGAGGACCTGGACTTTGCCTCGGTACAGCGCGCCAATCCCGAGATGGAACGGCGCTGCCAGGAGGTCATCGACCGTTGCTGGGCGCGGGGCGAGGCCAATCCCATCCTTTTTATCCACGACGTGGGCGCGGGTGGGCTCTCCAATGCCCTGCCGGAGCTGGTCCATGACGCCGGCCGTGGCGGGAAGTTTGAGCTGCGGGCCGTGCCCAGCGGCGACCGAGGCATGTCGCCCATGGAGATCTGGTGCAACGAGTCCCAGGAACGCTATGTGATGGCCATCGACGCCGAGCGCCTGGACGAGTTCACGGCCATCTGCGAGCGGGAGCGCTGCCCCTTCGCCGTGGTCGGCTCTGCCACCGAGGACGAGCGCCTGGTGCTGGGTGACGGCCATTTCGAGAACAGCCCCATCGATATGCCCCTGCCGCTGCTGTTCGGCAAGCCCCCGCGCATGTTGCGGGATGTGCATCACCGCCCCTTCCACAAGCCCGAGCTGGCCCTGGATGGCATCGACCTGAAGGAGGCTGCGCTCCGGGTGCTGCGCCTGCCGGCCGTGGCCGACAAGACCTTCCTCATCAGCATCGGCGACCGCAGCATCACCGGCATGGTGGCGCGCGATCAGATGGTCGGTCCCTGGCAGGTGCCGGTGGCCGATTGCGCCGTCACCCTTACTGACTATGCGGGCTATCACGGTGAGGCCATGGCCTTGGGCGAGCGCACCCCGCTGGCCCTGCTCGATGCCCCCGCCTCCGGCCGCATGGCCATCGGCGAGGCCATCACCAACATTGCCGCCGCCGATATCGAGTGCATCGGCGATATCAAGCTCTCCGCCAACTGGATGGCCGCCGCCGGCCATCCCGGCGAGGATGCCAATCTCTACGAGACCGTGCGGGCGGTGGGCCTGGAACTCTGCCCCCGGCTGGGCATCGCCGTGCCCGTGGGCAAGGACTCCATGAGCATGAAGACGGTCTGGGACGGGCAGCGCATGACCGCCCCCCTGTCGCTGATCGTCTCGGCCTTCGCCCCGGTGCGCAATGCGCGTGACACTCTGACCCCTCAGCTGCGCACCGATATGGGCGATACGGACCTGATCCTGATCGACCTGGGCAAGGGCCGTAATCGGCTCGGGGCCTCGGCCCTGGCCCAGGTCTACAACCAGATCGGCCACCAGGGGCCGGACCTGGACGACCCGGAAATGCTGATTCGCTTCTTCGACGAGCTGCGGGCCTTGAAGCGGGATGGACGCATCCTGGCCTATCACGACCGCTCCGACGGCGGACTCTTCGTCACCCTCTGCGAGATGGCCTTCGCCGGCCATTGCGGCCTTGCCATCGCGCTGGACGCGCTGGGCGAGGACCCGCTCGCGGTCCTCTTCGCCGAGGAGCTGGGGGCGCTGATCCAGGTGAGCCACAGCGACACGGACGAGGTCCTGATGCGGCTGCGGGAGGCGGGGCTGGGCCACCACAGTCATGTCATCGGCACCCACGGCGAAGACGATCATCTGACCTTCACCCACGCCGGAAACCCGGTCTTCCGGGCCGAAAGGACCGAGCTGCACAGGGTCTGGAGCGAGACCAGTTTCCAGATGCAGTCCCTGCGCGATAACCCCGAGTGCGCGCAGGAGGCCTTCGAGCGCATCGATAGTGCTGAAGACCCCGGTCTCCATGCCGCCCTGGCCTTCGACCCGGAGGACGACATCGCGGCACCCTTCATCGCCATGGGCAGACGGCCGTCCCTGGCCATCCTGCGGGAGCAGGGGATCAACGGCCAGATGGAGATGGCCGCCGCCTTCGACCGGGCGGGGTTCGAGTGCGTCGATGTCCACATGTCCGACATCCTCGCGGGCCGCGTGACCCTGGACCGTTTCAAGGGACTGGCCGCCTGCGGCGGCTTCTCCTACGGCGACGTGCTGGGGGCGGGGGAGGGCTGGGCCAAGTCGATCCTGTTCAATCCGATGGCTCGCGACCAGTTCCAGGCCTTCTTCGAGCGCCCGGACAGCTTTAGCCTCGGTATCTGCAACGGCTGCCAGATGCTCTCCAACCTGCACGAACTGATTCCCGGCACCGATCATTGGCCCCGCTTCGTGCGCAACCGCTCGGAACAGTTCGAGGCCCGCTTCCTGATGGTCGAGGTCATGGAATCGCCCTCCATCCTGCTGCAAGGCATGACCGGTTCCCGCATGCCCATCGCCGTCGCCCACGGGGAGGGTAGGGCGGAGTTCCGCGATGCAGCCCATCTCGCCGCCGCCCAGGATTTGGCCAGCCTGCGTTTCGTGGAAAATCGGGGCGAACCCGCCCTGCGTTATCCCGCCAACCCCAACGGCTCCCCCGCTGGGCTCACCGGCTTTTGCAACCGGGACGGCCGGATCACGGTCATGATGCCGCACCCCGAGCGCGTCTTCCGTGCCGTCCAGCACTCCTGGCGCCCCCCTGAGTGGGGCGAGGACGGCCCCTGGCTGCGGTTGTTCCGCAATGCGCGGGTTTGGGTGGATTAGGCCGATTACTGTCCGGTAATCCGGTCCTTTATCCGAAACGGGGAATGTTGTTTAATACGCCGCTTCTTTATTCGCCCCCTGGGGCGCGGATTGAACAAACGAACGAAGGGCAATGGCACTACTGGTTCAAAAATACGGCGGCACCTCGGTCGGCAGCGTAGAGCGCATCCAATCGGTCGCGGCCAAGGTGAAGAAGGCCCACGACGCGGGCCATCAAATGCTGGTGGTGGTCTCGGCCATGTCGGGCGAGACTAATCGTCTGGTCGATCTGGCCAAGGCGATCCAGGAACCGCCCAATCCCCGCGAGCTGGACGTGCTCCTCTCCACCGGCGAGCAGGTCACCATCGCCCTGCTGGCCATGGCGCTGGAGAAGATCGGCTGTCCCGCCCGCTCCTACACCGGTCCCCAAGTCCACATCCTGACCGACAGCGCCTATAACAAGGCCCGCATCCAGGAGATCGACGATGCCCGTGTGCGCGCCGACCTCGACGCCGGCCGCGTGGTGGTGGTGGCCGGATTCCAGGGGGTCGACGAGTCGGGAGCCATAACGACCCTGGGGCGCGGCGGTTCCGATACCACGGCGGTCGCCATGGCAGCGGCCCTCAAGGCCGACGAATGCCAGATCTTCACCGACGTGGACGGGGTCTATACTACCGACCCCCGCGTCGAACCCAAGGCGCGCAAGCTCGACAAGATCACCTTCGAGGAGATGCTGGAGATGGCCAGCCTCGGCTCCAAGGTCTTGCAGATCCGCTCGGTCGAGTTCGCCGGCAAATACCAAGTGCCCCTCCGTGTGCTGTCCAGCTTCGAGGAGGGTGAAGGCACCCTGATTACGTTTGAGGAAGACGGGATGGAAGAGGCAAAGATTTCCGGTATCGCGTTCAACCGCGACGAGGCCAAGCTCACTGTGCGCGGCGTACCCGACATGCCCGGCGTGGCCTTCAAGATCCTTGGCCCCATCGGCGAGGCCAATATCGAAGTGGACATGATCGTCCAGAACATCTCTCACGACGGTACCACAGACCTTACCTTTACCGTCCACCGCAACGATTACCGCAAGGCCCTGGCAATCCTGGAAGAGATTGCCAGGGGCCTGAATGCCCGCGAGGTGCTGGGCGACGACAACATCGTCAAAATCTCCCTGGTAGGCGTGGGCATGCGTTCCCATGCGGGCATCGCCGGCCAGATGTTCGGTACCCTGGCCAAGGAGGGGATCAATATCCGTATGATCTCCACCTCCGAGATCAAGATCTCCGTTGTCATCGATGAGAAATATCTGGAATTGGGCGTGCGCGCACTCCACGAAGCCTTTGAGTTGGCCAAGGCTTGAGGCAATTCAAGGAATCCATTGTGCAAGCACAAGAACACTCGTGTTAGAATGCCGATGCCGTATGGGGCGATGATCCGCTATCTGCATAGAAAATCGGGTTTATTTCCCTTATGGCAACAACTATAAAATACTTGTGTGGCTTGGTTGGGCGTCGTGCCGATGGAAATTTACGGTACCGCGCCAATGGAAAGGAGAATAGGAAATGTTGATTCTGACCCGTCGTGTTGGCGAAACCCTCATGGTTGGTGACGATGTCACCGTTACCGTGCTGGGTGTGAAGGGCAATCAGGTGCGTATTGGCATCAATGCCCCCAAGGATGTCAGTGTGCATCGCGAGGAAATCTACGAACGCATCAAGGCCGAACAGGCCGCAGCGGCCGAATCTTCCGGCGAATAGCTTTTCGAAATAGAAACCGGCCGCAAGGCCGGTTATACTTCCCTCCCGATTTCGACGGCATCCCCTGTGGATTCTCGGAGAATCCGAAGGGAGTCTGTAGTGTCTCAGGGCGGGTGAAAGGCAAAAGCCGGTTCTGAGCAAGTTCAATTTCTGGAGAGATGGCCGAGAGGCTGAAGGCGCGCCCCTGCTAAGGGCGTATGGGGGAAACTCCATCGAGGGTTCGAATCCCTCTCTCTCCGCCAATAATTTGCTGTAGTCAATTGATTAATAACGACAATTTGCTATCAACAAATCCTTCCGTCCACAATCGAATCCACTATTCTGGACCCCTGAGTCAAGACAATAATGCACTTGATTTAAGCTGCACATTCAACTTCACTCGCAGCCGGACGGCGCTATAGTGTGTGAGCGGGTGGAGAGCGAAGACATGTGGGCGTTCCGGGAACAACAAGAGGCGGCCCGGTAGTGGATGCCCTGCCGCCGACAGTGGCGGCCGTCGATCTTGGTTCCAACAGTTTTCACATGATCGTGGCCAATGTGGACGGGCAGGGCCATTTGCACCTTGTGGATCGCTTGCGGGAGATGGTCCGTCTCGCGGCGGGCCTCGACGAAGGGAAATACCTCACCCCGGTTGCCCGGCAACGCGCCATCGACTGCCTGAGCCGTTTCGGTCAGCGCCTCAGCAACCTGCCGCAAGGGGCCGTACGGGCGGTGGGGACCAATACCCTGCGCCAGGCGCGTAACGGCGCGGCATTCATCGCCGAGGCCCAGCGGGTGCTCGGTCATCCCATCGAGATCATCGCCGGCCGCGAGGAGGCGCGCCTGGTCTATCTGGGTGTTGCCCACGGCCTTGCGGCCAGGGATGAGATGCGCCTGGTGGTCGATATCGGTGGCGGCAGCACTGAACTGATCGTCGGCGAGGGCTTTGTTCCGATGGAGCGCGAGAGCCTGCACATGGGCTGCGTCAGCATGACCCTGGCCCATTTCCCGGACGGCAGGATCTCCGCCGAGGCGATGCGGCGGGCCGAGACCGCCGGCGCCCTGGAGATGCGGCCGGTCCAGGAAGAATTCCGCGCCACCGGCTGGCAGAGCGCCCTGGGTAGTTCCGGCACTATCCGCGCCATTCGTGAGGTGGTCCGGGGCGAGGGCTGGAGCGAGCAGGGCATCACCTATGCCTCCCTGAAGCGCTTGAAAAAGGCCCTCATCGAAGCCGGAAGCCTGGACAGGCTCGGCTTCGCCTCGCTCAGTCCCGAACGCCGCCCCGTATTCCCCGGCGGGGTCGCCGTGCTGCTTGCGGTCTTCAAGGCGCTCAACATCGAGCAGATGATGGTGTCCGACCAGGCCCTGCGGGAAGGTCTGCTCTACGACATGATCGGCCGCATCCGTCACGAGGACGTGCGCGACCGCACCGTCGCCTCCCTCTCGCGCCGCTACGGGATCGATGAGCCCCACGCCCAGCGGGTCGAAAAGACAGCGCGGGCCTTGCTGGATCAGGTACGGAACAATTGGTCCATCGGGTCCGGGGATTACGCCGACATGCTCGGCTGGGCCTGCCGGCTGCACGAAATCGGCCTGGCCGTCTCCCACGCCCAATACCAGAAACACGGCGGCTATATCCTGCAAAATGCCGACATGTCGGGCTTCTCGCGCCAGGAGCAGGCCCTGCTTGCGGCCCTGGTACGCGGCCACCGGCGCAAACTGTCGCCGCAGGATGTCTTCGGAACCCTGCCGGAGTCGCTCCTCCCCAGTGCCATACGCCTCTGCATCCTGTTGCGGCTGGCTGTGCTCCTGCACCGCTCCCGCTCAGCCTTCTGCGAGCCGGCACCCTTCCTGAAGGTTGACGGCAATCGGCTGCATGTCGCTTTCCCCGACGATTCGCTGGATGCCCATCCCCTGACACGGGCCGAGCTGGAAGGGGAGTCCCTGCGCCTGAAGGCAGTAGGGTTCGAACTCGGCTTCTGATCTCCCGGCCGAATATCGGCTTGGCATCCGCATCGACGGGGCTATGATGTCTGTATTTGCCCCCGGGGCGCAATTTGAGGAGTCATTTGGTGGAACTCTTTTTCCGAAATATCCCCGCGAGATCGACCCATCGGGAACTCTTCCTTCATACCCTGGAGGGGGCCAGGCATTGGTGGCCCTTTGCGCCGGAGCCGGAAATCACGCACTGCGAGATCCTGGATATCGAGGACGAGGAGACAGGCAATGTGGAGCACCACGGCCTAGTCTCGATCCGCGATCCCAGGGCGGCAGAGCGGGCCATACGCCGCTTGAACGGACGGGTC
Source organism: Gammaproteobacteria bacterium (assembly GCA_018812525.1). GTDB lineage: Bacteria > Pseudomonadota > Gammaproteobacteria > Chromatiales > Chromatiaceae > YD12-FULL-61-37. The sequence continues at coordinate 14,443 of JAHJDE010000109.1, read as the reverse complement.
TTCAATGGCCAGGCGGTGGAGGTCCGGGAGTTCACCCATCGCTCGCCTGGTGACCACCGGATTGCGGAGGAAAACCTGGGGTTCGCCCATCCCCGTGAAAGGCGCCGGACCCAGTTGCGGGTCATCCGTCGCGGCGAGGCCCGCGCTGTGGAGGAACACAAGGATTCAATGCATCAGAACCTCTGATGAGGCTTTGCCTCAGATCGACGAGCCGTGAATTGTAGAAGCGCCTTGCAATCGCAATGTTGATTAAAGGGAACCTCTGGAGGCCAGCCTGATGTCAACCCTGAAGGACGCAAAGAACAGGGGGAAGCCATTTGGGGCAGGCCCCTGGCGTCCCCAGTCAGCAACCCTCGTCGTAGCGTTTCAGCAATGGGCCATAGGCGTCAATGCGCCGGTCGCGGAAGAAGGGCCAGATACGACGCACCTCCTCGGTCCGCTGACGGTCGATGCGGGCGGTGAGGAGGCACTCCTGGGAACCGGCCTGGGCCAGGATCTCGCCCTGGGGGCCGCAGATCATGGAATGGCCCCAGAATTGCGCGCCCTGGGTCTGGCCCGAGGGATCGGCCTCGAAGCCGACCCGGTTGGCGGCGATCAGCGGCAGGCCGTTGGCGACTGCATGGGCGCGCTGGATGGTTATCCAGGCATCGAGCTGCCGTTGCTGTTCCTGGGTGTCGTCGGCCGGGTTCCAGCCGATAGCGGTGGGGTAGAGCAGGATCTCGGCCCCGGCCAGGGCCGTGAGACGGGCGGCCTCGGGATACCACTGATCCCAGCAGACCAGGACCCCGAGCTTGCCGAGGGAGGTTTCCACGGGCCGGAAGCCCAGGTCGCCCGGGGTGAAATAGAACTTCTCGTAGTAGCCCGGATCGTCCGGGACATGCATCTTACGGTAGCGGCCGGCCAAAGAGCCGTCGCTGTCCAGCACCACCGCCGTGTTGTGGTAGAGACCGGGCGCCCGCCGCTCGAACAGGGAGGCGACGATCACCACCTGTAAGTCGGCGGCCAGGCGCCCCAGACGTTCGGAGGAGGGGCCGGGGATGGATTCCGCCAGGTCGAACCGCGCTGTGTCCTCCGTTTGGCAGAAATAGAGGCTGTCGTGCAGCTCTTGCAGCAGGATCAACTCAACCCCCTGGGCAGCACAGTCGCGGATAGCGGTATCCAGGGATGCCTGGTTCAGGGCGCGGTCAGCTGTACAGGCCTTCTGGATCAGACCGACGGTGATTTCATGGCGCGACGGGGTCATCTCTGCTCGTCCGGTTGGGTGCGGCGAAGTTTAGCATGCCGGCCAGCCCTCGATTCGAATTGAGTCATGACCCGGTAACCCCAGTTGTGATTAAATGCCCCCATGTTCAAGCCATTGCCCCTTTATATCGGTCTCAGGTACACCCGCGCCAAGCGGCGCAACCACTTCATCTCCTTCATCTCCGGCAGTTCCATGCTCGGTGTCATGCTGGGGGTGGCAGCGCTAATCGTTGTCCTTTCGGTGATGAACGGTTTCCACAAAGAGGTGCGGGAACGCATCCTGGGCATGGCCTCCCATGCCGTGATCTTGGGGGCTGACGGCAGGATCGACGATTGGCACCGGGGCCTCGATGTCGCCAAGGATCATCCCGAGGTCGTCGGTCAGGCCCCCTTCGTCGAGATGCGCGGCATGCTCATCAATGGCCAGTATGTGAGCGGTGTGCAGGTACGCGGCATCCTGCCCGAGGAGGAGCCCAAGGTCTCCGACGTGGGCAAGCACATGACGGAAGGCAGCCTCGGCCTCCTCGAACCCGGCAGCTTCAATATCATTCTGGGCCACGAACTGGCGAATAATCTGGGGGTTCGTATCGGCGACAAGGTGACCCTGGTGGCGCCCGAGGTGATGATGACCCCCACCGGTAACATGCCCCGCATGAAGCGCTTCGACGTGGCCGGCATCTTCCGCATCGACATGGGCAAGTTCGACTCCGGCGTGGCCCTGACCCATATGCACGATGCGGCCAAGGTGCTGCGCCTGGGCGAGTCGGTGACGGGTATCCGCCTGAAACTGCGTGACATGTACAAGGCCCCGGAGGTCTCCGTCGAGCTGGCCCGGGAGCAGGAGGGCTGGTTCCGGGTCTCCGACTGGACCATGGAGTTCAGCAACTTCTTCAGCGCCCTGCGCACGGAGAAGCGCATGATGGGGATGGTCCTCTTCCTGATCATCGCAGTGGCCGCCTTCAACATCGTCTCGACCCTGGTGATGGTGGTCACCGACAAGCGTAGCGACATCGCCATCCTGCGTACCCTGGGCCTGTCGCCCAAGGAGATCATGCAGATCTTTATTATTCAGGGCGCCACCTTGGGCTTCGTTGGCACAGTTATCGGCGTCATCGTCGGCATTGTCGTTGCCTTGAATCTGGAAGGCTTCATCGCAGGCGTGGAGAGCCTGTTCGGCTTCAAAATCCTAGATCCCTCGGTCTACTACATCAGCCGCATGCCCTCCGATCTCCATTGGGACGATGTTTGGATGGTGGCGGTGAGCGCCTTCGCCGTCACCCTGATCGCGACCATCTATCCGGCGCGCCGGGCCGCGGCGACCCAGCCGGCGGAGGCCCTGCGCTATGAGTAAGCTGGTGCTCTCCTGCAAGGACCTTTACATGAGCTTCAGTGAAGGCCCCCAAAACGTGGATGTCCTGCGCGGGGTCTCGCTCTCGGTCGGCTCCCACGAAACCGTCGCCGTGCTCGGCGCCTCCGGTTCGGGCAAGAGCACCCTCCTGCATTGCCTGGGAGGGCTTGACCGGCCGACCCGGGGAACTGTCTGGCTCGACGGGGTCGATCTCTTCTCCCTGAACGAGACGGACATGGGCCGCCATCGCAACAGGAACCTGGGTTTCGTCTACCAGTTCCACCACCTGCTGCCCGAGTTCACCGCCCTGGAGAACGTGGCCATTCCCCTGGTGATCGGCGGGGCCGAGGTGGACGAGGCGCAAGAGAAGGCCGCTGTCATGTTGCAGCGGGTCGGTCTCGGCCCGCGGGTGGAGCACAAGCCCGGCGAGCTCTCCGGCGGCGAGCGCCAGCGCGCGGCCATGGCCCGCGCCCTGGTGACCCATCCCAAGTGCGTCCTGGCCGACGAACCGACCGGCAACCTGGACCGCAAGACCGCCGACAGCATCTATCACCTGATGCTGGAACTCAATCAATCCCTCGGCACCAGCTTCATCATCGTCACCCACGACACCGACTTGGCCTCCCACATGGACCGCATGCTGCACCTGGTGGATGGCGCATTTGAGGATGTCTGAGCCTATCAGCCGTTAATCTGCAACGGTGTGGCTTAAAGCCGGGCATTTTCCACCGTTTGGTTTCCGTTCACCCCCCCCTCCCTCTGGGAGGGGGTTGGGGGGAGGGCGGTTGTGGAAAACGCTCTGAATTTATTATGCCACCCCCTCCCCAACCCTCCCCCAGAGGGGGAGGGGGCTGAACGGTTACACCGTTTGGGAGAACTCCGTTCGTTGGTAAAGGACAAACTGCTAAACTCTCGGCTACTATCGTTAGGCTGTTAGATGACATGGCCCTGGGGAGGTTGGGAGGGGGTTTCCCACAAAATGTCTGGGGCAGGGCCTCGTTAGTTTATACCCGCCAGTTTCTCCTTGAGGTGCTGGCGGATTGTTCGCAGGACATTGATGCGGGCCACTTTCTTGTCGTTGCCGGGGATCAGGATCCAGGGGGCCTTTTCGGTGCCGGTCCTGACTACCATCTCATGCACGGCCTGCTTGTAGTCGTCCCATCGCTCTCGGTTGCGCCAATCCTCCTCGGTGATCTTGTGCTGCTTGTAGGGCACCGTTTCTCGTTCCTGGAAACGGTTTAGCTGTTCTTCTTTGTCGATGTGGAGCCAGAATTTCAGCACCAGGATGCCGTTCTCTATCAATTGGCCCTCGAAGTCATTGATTTCACTGTAGGCGCGGCGCCACTGCTGTTCATCCGCAAAGCCCTCGACCCGCTCGACCAGTACCCGGCCGTACCAGGAACGGTCGAAGAGGGTGATGCGTCCGGGGCGGGGGATGTGGCGCCAGAAACGCCAGAGGTAGTGGTGGGCCTTCTCTTCGTCGGTGGGGGCTGCGATGGAGATGGTCCGGTAGAGGCGGGCGTCTATGGCGTTAGCGAGGCGACGAATGGCGCCGCCCTTGCCGGCCGCGTCCCAGCCCTCAAAGATTAGTACACAGGCCTGGCCGTTCTTGTAGGCTGCCCAGGCCAGTTCGTTGAGTTCGTCTCTCAGTGCGCACAGTTCCTTCCTGTAGGCTGCCCGCGTCAGGGTTTGCGTCAGGTCAACTTTGTCCAGCACAGTGACCTGGGCCGAGTCTGAGAGGGGGAGGTTGAGCTCGGAGTAGGGACCTTCCTTGATCGGCAGCTCATTGTCCACCACAGCCATCCGCTTGCCGATTGCGGTCAGCAGTGTGCGCGCGGTGGTCAGATCGCGGTATTGGGGGTTGGTCGCCTCAATGATGTACCAGGGCGCAACGCCCGTGTCTGTATAGCGGATCAGGCGTTCCGCCACCCGTTCGAATTCGACGTAATGCTCGGAGAAGCGGTTCTTCTTTGGCAGCATCTTCCAGCGACTGCGGTCGTCCCGCGACAAGGCCTGTAGCCGTTTGCGCTGGTCCTTTTCCGACATGTGGTACCAGAATTTGACGACCAGAACCCCCTCTTCGCTGAGCATGCGCTCGAAGTCCTCGATACGCCGGAACTCTTGGCCGAGCTTCTCGTCGTCCCAGTCACCCATCATGCGCCGCTCAAGCAGCTCCAGGTACCAGCCGCCGAAGAAGATGGCCATTTTCCCCTTGGGGGGCATGGCGCGCCAGAATTTCCAGTAGCGGGGATGGGCCTTTTCCTCCTCGGTCTGGTCCCAGAAGGCATAGGTGGCGATGCCGCGCGTATCCATCCATTCGGACAACCGATTGACCACCTCGCCCTTGCCGGCCCCCTCGATCCCGGCCACGATCAAAATCACCGAGAGGCGCCCGGAGAGGTTCAGCTCCCGCTGCAAGGCAAGCAGATGGGTGCGAATCTCGGCCTCCTGGTCCTTGAAATCCTGCTTGGAAACCTTTCGGTTAAGCTTTGCCGCCTCGAACATGGGTAGACTCCGTGGAGTTTATTGGGAACATCGGGAAACTAGAGGTTCTTGCAAAACTGCAAGAACCTCTTGCGGTTCAGGGATGAACCGCCATTTTCAATGGCCTAAGCCATTGAAAATGGAGAAAACGAAAAATCGCATTTTTCCGTCCTTTGGTCCGTAAACGGTACATCCCTGTACCACTTCTCGTTTTCGCCTTGCAAAATGGCCAGGATGGCCATTTTGCAAGTTCCTCACTATAGTCCCTTTAGCCTGAAAGGCGCGAAGCGATCGTTAGCTCTCCCTCCCTCGGGGGACGTTGGGGGGAGGGAAGGCATTGATCCGAGGTAATGGCCGGGCCGTTCCTGCAGGAGCGCCGAGGCTCAGAGTCCTGCCTTGTTCAGGTGCGGCTGGACCAGCGTAGACCAGGCCAGGTACCCCCTGTGGCTGAGGTGCAGGCCGTCCCTTTCGAAGAATTCCTTTCGCGGCTTGCCGTCGGTGCCGATCATCTGTTCGGCAGTATCGATGAAGATGAGCTGGTCGCTCTTGGCGCAGAAGGCCGCGATGCGGTCATTGGCCTGTTTCATCCTCGGCCAGTGCTTCCAGCGCGAGGGTGAGGGCTTGATGGCGACGAAGAGGATCTTGGTATTCGGCAAGGCACCCTGGATCTTTTTTGCGAAGGCCAGAAAGTCAGCAGCGACGCTAGCGGGGGTCTTGCCGCGTGCGATGTCGTTGTCACCGGCGTAGAAGATGATCAGGCGCGGCCTGTAGGGGAGCACAATGCGATCAGCGAAGTAGAGGCTATCGGCGATCTCCGACCCGCCGAAGCCGCGGTTGATGGCGTTGATCGCCGGAAAATACTTGGGCAGATCCCACTTGCGGGCGCTGGAGGAACCGATGAAGAGAACGGGATTCCCTGGCGGGGGATTGAGCAGATCCTCCTGCTCGAAACGCGCGATGACTTCCTCCCACCGGGTGGATGGGGGCTGCTTGGGGGCCTCGGCGGGCAGGGATATAACGGGTTTCAGGTCGTTTAGCGAGGGTGCCGGTTCGGCCTTCGTTGGTTTCGTCCTGGGGTCTTCGGCCACCCCCAATGGCATTGTCATTTCGGCGCGTTTTTCTCCCATTAACCAGCCCTGCTCAGAGCAGCCGGCCAGCAGGCCCGCCACTATGCCCATTATCAGCCCCAGCTTCGAACATCTACTCATTGGATCCTTTTCTCACCGTCTTTACCAAGATTGCGGCCCTATCCTAGCCCAGTATCCCAGTCGATTCCAAGGCCGCATCGGCGATAGAATGCCATTGGGCTAGTTTACAACCTATTGAATATGCAGTTGAACTGTGGGTATCAGCACCCTCATCCGAACCCAATATCACAACCATATTAACCAAGTCTGCAGGTGCGATATAGGCTGTTCCGATGCCGCCGGATTTGTGTTAAGTTACGCAACCCATGACCAAGCCAACCCTGGTGCAGGGGTGGCTATGCGCCTTCTGCTTGGTTTCTTGTTGTATTTACCTGCCGTTATTCCGGCAGGTAAGCTAAGAAGAGGAGACAGCGTTTGTGGAGTTTGCAACGCAGAAATTCGCACTCTTCTTTCTCGGCGTCTTCACGCTGGTCTGGGCCATACGACCCAACCGGCACCTGCGCAACGGCCTCCTGCTCGCCACCAGTTACTGGTTTGCCTGCGCCTGGAAACCGCTGTTCTGGGTGACGATCCTCGGTTCGACCTTTTTCAATTACCTCATCGGCCGGCTCATCCATCGCTTTGGAAATCCCAAGCAGCGGTATGGCTTCCTGGTTATCGGGGTGATCGGCAACCTTGCCGTTCTCGGATTCTTCAAGTACTACGGCTTCTTTACCGAGAATCTGGGGGATCTGCTCGCGGTGCTTGGATTGTCCGTCCACCTGCCGCTGCTTGAGCTGATCGTACCTCTTGGGATCTCCTTCTATACCTTCCAGGGCATCGCCTACCTGGTCGATACCTATCAGGGCAAGGCCGTCCAACCGAAGAGCGTCCTGGACTTCATGCTCTTCATGTCCTTCTTCCCGCAGTTCGCTGCGGGGCCAATCTGCCGGTCGCATCAACTCCTGCCGCAGATCATGGCGGAACCGCCGGAGAGGGTGAGCGATCTGCCGCGCGCCTTCGCCCTGATCGGTGCCGGTCTGTTCAAGAAGATGATCCTGGGCACCTATCTCGCCACCCATATGGTCGAGGACGCCTTTCTCGCACCGGACCATTGGTCGTCACTTGAACTGCTCCTGGTGGTTTTCGCCTATACGGCACAGATCTACCTGGATTTCAGCGGCTACACCGACATCGCCCGTGGAAGTGCGCTGCTGCTGGGTTTCGAACTGCCGGAGAACTTCCGCTACCCCTATGCCGCTACCAATATCGGGGACTACTGGCGGCGTTGGCATATCACATTTTCAAGCTGGTTGAGGGACTACATCTACTTCCCCCTCGGCGGATCGCGCTGCTCCCGCTCGCGCTGCTACCTCAATCTGATGGTCACCTTCGGCCTGTGCGGCTTCTGGCATGGGGCCAGTTGGGGCTTCATCATCTGGGGTCTCCTGCACGGTATGGGGCTGGTCATCTACAAGGCGTCGCTGGACTTCCGGCGCGCACTGGGCTTGGATCTGAAAGCCGGGCAGGGCGTGGTCTGGGCTGTGGGTGGCTGGGCCTTGACCCTCATCTTCTGCGCCTTTACCCGCGTCTGGTTCAAGACACCCAATCTTGAGACGGCCTACCAGTTTTGGGACAGGCTGTTTGAAGGGTCGCTGCGGGGCGAGGGCATCGATTTGGGCGTGATCCTGGTGACGCTCCTTACCTTTGCGCTCAATTTCTTTGGCCGGCCGCTCTTCGAGGGCGCGATAGCCCTGCAAAATAGCATTCCCATGCGCTATCGGCCGGTCGCCTGGGTTACGGCTGGCCTCGTGCTGCTGACGCTCAAGCCCTTTGGTGTCTCTCCCACAGCCTACTTCCAATTCTGAGGGAACGATGGATATGAATGACAAGATGCAACCACAGGGCCGCTGGTGGCTTCTGGCCCGGCTCTGGGGTATGGCGCTGGTGCTCGCGCTCTTCAGCGCCGATGAGGTGCGCGATTTCGTCGAGGAGCAGGTGTCGGATTTGGATTCAGAAGAGAGTGTGCTGTTTGCAGCGGCCGACGCCTGGGTCGATTTGGCTGATATATCCGGGATGCTATCAGTGCGCGAGGGTTTCGAATCGGTCCGCAAGTTTATCCACACCCCCCGTGTCATCATGAAACAGCCACGCCAACTCGCTGACGGGCCAGCGGGGGAGGGTGGGGAGCCAGACAGCTTCCTGGCGGCGGCAACTGAACCCGACGATGCCGGATCTTTGCCTGATACCCCGCTGCCGGAGGACAGCGCGCATGCCGATGCGGTCAGGGTCGAAGACGCGGTCAGCGCGGCATCGATGCAACCTGTCCTGAATCAGGGTATAGATAGCGGAGAGAACGATAGCGCCAATGCGCCTTCGGCAACGGCCGAACAGGCAAATACTGAGCCCTCGCCAGAGAGACTGGGGCTGGGGCTGGAAAAGCCTGCTCCGCAGGGGCAGGGTGGAGATGGCAAGGACAGGCTGCAGTTGGCGATGTTGGGTGAGTTCATCATCGGTGGTGCCGCCCTGGCGGAGCCTTCTGTCACCGCACCATCGAGCCAACCGGCGACGAAGGTTTCCGAAAAACCGGAAGGCAATAGCGCCGACACGCCCACAGCAGCCGGCGCTGCGGCAGCGGTAGAGAGGGCCGTTCCTGAACCAGCAGCCTCTACCGATCAGGTGCAGGTCGCGGAGACCAAGGGCTCCCTGCGCTTGGCGATGCTGGGTAATGGCTATTCCGACATCATGCCGCCGGCACAGGCACAGGCACAGGCACCGGCCCACAGCCCAAGCGCGGCCGCTCCTGACCGACAGGGGGTCAAGCGGGTCCTCTTGATCGGCGCCTCTTCCATGCAATATGCCCTTGGGCAGGGCCTCGAAAGGGCCTTTAAACGCTACCAAGGCGTCAGTGTGCGCCGGTTCGGAAAGGCGGCAACCGGCCTGGCCCGCCCCGACGTACTGGACTGGCATGCCAAGCTCGACGGCTTGATTCGTGACTTTCGCCCCGATCTTATTGTGGCCAATTTCGGCGGGAATGATGCCCAGAATCTGTCGAGGAAGCACGGCCGACGTGCCGTCTTCGGCCGGAAGGATTGGGAGGCGGTCTACGGTCCCCGTGTCGAGCAGCTCGTACGTCAAGGCCGGAAGACGGGTGCGCAATTCATCGTGCTCGGCATGCCGGTCATGGCCTCTGGTCATTTCGATGGCCGCATGAAAACGCTCAACGGCATCCTCGAACGCTGGACGAAGAAGGGGGGCGGCATCTATATCGATACCCGCGATCTGTCATCGGACGGTCATGGCAGTTACAAAACCCGTGTCACCCTCGGTGGCCGGGAGTACCTCATGCGTCAGCCTGACGGGGTCCACTATACAGATCCGGGCGGGGCCTATGTCGCCGACCGTCTGCTGGGCCGAATCGAACGGCACGCCCGGCTCGGCCCCAAAAAACCCCAGTCTGCTTCCAGTATCCGGTTTGCGGTATCCGCCAAGGACCCGGCGACATTGCCCGGCGCGGCCCCTGAGAAGCCACCTGTCAAACGTAAGGCCGTTTTTCAATGGCACTGAGCAGATCCAACCCCAGATTATGGTGCACCCGCTCAGCCAATCTCTGATTGCGTATAATGCATATTATGTTAAATCAGATGAGCGGTTACATGGCGATACGGACTCACAGCCTCTCAGCCAAGCTAAAACGCAGACAACCCGAACCAATCAATTAGGCCGCCACACTCGCTCGGCTTGCTTTGCCCGCCGCATGAATGCGGCGCGGGCAAAGCAAGCTGTGTTTTCGTGAGAATCACGCCGTAGGGACTGCATCGCGAAGGTCGAGACGGCGCTCGATGCGCTCAATACGATCAACCAGGCGGTCATGGCGAACATGGCCTTGAATCAGTTCCCCGTAGCTTGCCGCGCTATCCCGGCGCAACCCTGCGACCGATGTTTCGACGCCAATCAGCCGTTGTTTCAGTTCCTTGATATCGTCACGGATCGCCCGCAGAGGTTCAAGGATCAAATTTTCTACGTTATCAGTCAGTTGCGCATCTTCAATCTTGCATCTTCGGCCGGTTCCGTAGCGGTCTGGTGCTCGATGACGGATCGACGCAAGGATTCCATCTCCAGGCGTATTTCTTCACGCATTTGCTCGATGCGTTCCAGGTGCTGGCGCAGCCACTCAGGCATTTCGGTCTCGCTTCCTTGCGGGGCGCGGTCGGCCTGTTCCTGGCGCAACATCTCCATTTCGGCGCTGAATTGCTCCCTGAGTTGGGTCATTCGTTCAATTTGCGCCTTGGCCCAATCGGGCATCTCGGCTTCGGCCTGTGCAGGGGCTTGCGCCTCGACTGCTACGGGGGCAGGAGCCGCCTTCTGTTCCTCAGGGGGCTTGTGCGATATGGCGCGGAAGAACATGAATGTGATGAAAATAATGGCCCCGCCAAGGGCGATCTGGGACCAGAACCCTTTGTCATGCGTGGATGCAGCCCCCCCTTTCCCTGCCTGCCCAGGCTGGGAAGTGCCACCTCCCTCGGATGCAACGAGCCCCAGGCTCTGGAGTTTCTGCCAGAGGGTATGGGGGAGCGATTCCCCTGCCCCGGAGCCAAGGACACCGATCTGTTCCAGTTTTTCACGGAGGATGTTTCGCTTGGTTTCTTCACTCATCTGTTCTTCTTCCTCGGGCATGAGGAAAACCCTTTCCTCCTCAGACATAGAGGTTGGCGCGGTGGGATTGTCTTCCGTTCCGACCGCCTGCTTGGCGGAGGGCTTTTTTTCGGCCTTTTTCTTGACAGGGGGCTTGCTGGCAGGTTTCGCCTCTTCGGGCTTTTCGGTCGTCGCAATTGGGTTTTCTTCCGCCATGGCTTTCCTCGCTGGGGTGAATCAGTATTGGGGAGATGGGTCCCGGCAATAAATACTAACGCATATCCATGCGCATGAGGATTTTGCAGACCGATTCCATGCTGGTGCTCAGTTGTCGTTCGATCGCTTCCATGGTGATGGGCTCTGCATCCAGGCCCGCGGCCCAGTTGGCAACCACGGCGCAGCAGGCGTAACAGATTCCCGCCTCCTTCGCCAAGGCGGCCTCGGGCATGCCGGTCATGCCCACCAGATCAGCCCCGTCCCGTAGCATTCTTTTGATCTCGGCGCTGGTTTCGAGCCGGGGGCCCTGGGTGACGCCGTAACAGGCCTCGCTGATGATCTCCACATCGGCCAGGGTGGCGGCATCGATCAACTCTCCCCGAAGCTGCTCACAGTAGGGGTTGCCGAATTCGATGTGGTCAACTGGCTGGAAATCGCCGTCGAAAAAGGTGTGTTCCCTGCCGTAGCTGTAGTCGATGATTTGGTCGGGGATGACGATGCTGCCCGGATGCATGTTCGGGGAGAGACCGCCCACAGCGGCGACCCCGATGACCTTTTTGACACCGCACTCCTTGAGAGCCCAGATGTTGGCGCGGAAATTGATTTTATGGGGCGGGATATGGTGGTCCGCGCCGTGCCGCGGCAGGAAGACGAACAGCTCCCCTCCCCGCTCGCCGAACGCGAGGGGGGCGGAAGGGGTGCCGAAAGGCGTGGATACCTGTTCCTGTCGCTGTATGGAAAGTCCGGGAATACGATCGAGTCCCGTGCCGCCGATCACACCGAGCATAACCGCCCTACCCTGTTTCGTTGCAAAAAAAACCGGCCGTACGGCCGGTTTTGAATTTGAGTGAGATGTTATAGCTTCCCGGCATGGCTTGCAAGATATGTCGCGACACCGTCCGGGCTCGCGGTCATGCCAGCATCCCCTTCCTTCCAGCCCGCCGGGCAGACCTCGCCGTGCTCCTCGGTGAAATGGAGGGCATCGATCATGCGCAGCATCTCATCGACATTGCGTCCCAGGGGCAGGTCGTTGACGACCTGATGGCGCACGACACCCTTCTTGTCGATCAGGAAGGAACCACGGAAGGCGACCGCGCCGTTGGGGGTCTCCACATCATAGGCCTTGCAGATGGCATGGGTCAGGTCGGCGACCAGAGGATACTTGACCGGGCCGATGCCGCCCGCGTTGACCGGGGTATTGCGCCAGGCGTTGTGGGTGTAGTGGGAGTCGATGGAGACGCCGATCACCTCCACGTTGCGCTTCTTGAACTCCTCGATGCGATGATCGAAGGCGATCAACTCGGAGGGGCAGACAAAGGTAAAATCCAGCGGGTAGAAGAACAGCACGGCATATTTGCCCTCGATGCTGTGTTTCAGATTGAAGTTGTCGACGATGCTGCCGTCGCCCAGCACGGCATTTGCGGTAAAGTCAGGTGCTTCGCGTCCAACGAGTACGCCCACGATGGCCTCCAGTAAGGTCGAGTTGAAAATTGAGGCGTCATCCTAAGCCGGCCCGCCCGGCAATTCAATAGAGAAATCCTTGGTTATTCCCCCGCCACCGCGAAAATACCCGGCGCATTTCTCAGATAGCCCTTGTAGTCCATGCCGTAGCCGAAGACATAGCGATCCGGGACCTTCAGGCCGATGAAGTCACCCTGGATATCCACGCCCCGGTCATGCTCTTTCTCACAGAGCAAGGCCGAATAGACTTCGGCCGCGCCCATCTCCTGACAAGCCTCGATCAGGGCCTCCAGTGTGTAACCCTCATCGAGGATGTCATCGATGATCAGCACGATCTCTCCTTGCAGCGAGAAATCCGGCCTGTGAACCCATTCCAGGGCATGTCCGCGCATGGTTTCACGGTAGCGGGTAGCGTGGATGTAGCCCTGGCGCAGGGGAAAATCGAGCCGCGTCAGCAGCCGGCCGGCCGGGATCAGGCCCCCGTTCATCACGCTGAGGACCACCGGGTCTCTCGCCCCCAATTTGGCCATAATGGCCGTTGCCATGGTGTCGATGGCCGCCTCCACCTGTTCCAGGTTGTAGAGGCAGCCGGCGTTACGATAGACCCGTTGGGCTTCTTCAGGGGTAATAGCCATGATTTAGAGATCCAGGGCAAGGGTGGCGTTTTCCATCTCGAACTCGGCTGCCAGCATCGTTGCCTTGCGCCAGCGCGGGTCGAGGTGGAGCTTCTGGGCGATGAGCGACTTCCTGCCATGCATACGGACCAGGCGGGACTGGGCTGCGGGATTCTGATAATCCCGCAACTCGACCAATACCTGTCGGGCAGCCTCCTGATTGTTGCAGACCAGCACCATGTCACAGCCGGCATTCAGGGCAGCCCGGGCGCGCTCAGGATAGCCGCCGGCGAAGGCCGCTGCCGACATGCTCAGATCGTCGCTGAAGATGACGCCCTGAAAATCAAACCGCTGCCGAAGCACTTTCTGTAGCCAGAAAGTGGAGAAACCAGCCGGCAGCGGATCGATCTTCTCGTAGATCACATGGGCCGGCATCACCGCTTCCAGGCCCTGGCCGATGAGGCGCTCGAAGGGGATCAGATCCTCCATCAGCAGATCCTCGAACCGGCGGTTGTCCACCGGCAGTTCCAGATGGGAATCGGCCGCCACGCTGCCGTGGCCGGGGAAGTGCTTGCCGACGCTGGCCATGCCCCCTTCCCTTGCGCCTGCCATCCAATGACGGACCAGATCGGTGACCACATCCGGGCGCACATGAAATCCACGGTCACCGATGACGTTGCTGATGGGATTGGCCAGGTCCAATACCGGGGCGAAACTGAAATCGACCCCGCAGGCACGCAGCTCCGCCGCCATCAGCCAGCCCAGGGTATGGGCCGCCGCCCTGCCCTGCTCTGGATGCCTGTCAAAGCGCCTGCCGTACCAGGCGGCCGGCGGCAGCCGCGTGAAACCATCGCGAAAACGCTGGACCCGGCCACCCTCCTGATCCACCGCGATCAGCAAGCTGGGCGTCCGCAGGCTGTGGATCTCTTCGGTCAAGGTCCTGAGCTGCTCGGACGACTGGTAATTCCGGCTGAACAGGATAACCCCCCCTGCCGCCGGATGCCGGAGCATGTGGCGTTCCTCATCCGTGACGCCGAAACCGGCGAGATCGAGCATAACGGGGCCGTGACTCATGGATTTTTCTGTCCGGATGCAACAAGATGCTGAATCTTCGCACAGACACCGGGTTAGGCAAACATCCGTGAGTCCCTGCCAGCGCTGGGGAGCTGTCCGGAAATAAGTTGGACAATATCGCGCTCAGATGAGGTTCTTGCAAAACTGCAAGAACCTCTTGCGGTTCAGGGATGAACCGCCATTTTCAATGGCCTAAGCCATTGAAAATGAAGAAAACGAAAAATCGCATTTTTCGTTTTCGC
>JAHJDE010000108.1 GCA_018812525.1 Gammaproteobacteria bacterium | reverse complement strand
GACCGGCAAGCTCTCCGAGGCCTCGGGCCAGGGCTGCCACACCACCAGCACCGCCACCCTCTACCATCTGCCCGGCGGGGGGGATCTCATCGACTCCCCCGGCGTGCGCAGCTTCCGCCCGAGCATCGAGGAAATGGGCGATCTGGAACGGGGCTTCCGCGAATTCGCCCCCTTCCTGGGACACTGCAAATTCAGCAACTGCCGCCACCGGGAGGAACCAGGCTGCGCCCTGATCGCAGCCGTGGCCGAGGGGAGGATCGACCCCCGCCGGCTCGACAACTTCCGCCACATGGCCGCCCAGTTCGAGCGGAGAAAATAGCCCGGATCGCCCCCGGCGGGGTCTAGGTTGGCCCTCAGAGGCTGTGAATTATTCCCCTCTCCCTTTGAGAATTACGGTGACACTTTACTAAATACACTTAATTAGTAATTAAGTGTATTTAGTAAAGTGTCACCGTAATCTGTTTCGCGGCAGAGCCGCTCTGCCGCGAAAATAGGCTGTTTTGCTCAATCAGATCGACCAAATCTGACCTAAATCTGAGCGCGATATTGTCCAACTTATTCCCGGACAGTTCCTTAGGGGAGAGGGGGAGTTTTTTCACAGTCTCTCAGGCCGACCGCTTCGGCAAGCTCAGGACTGGCATGTCGGGCGAAAGCCCGACCTACGCTAGCCGCTGCCCGCCTCGCCCAGACGGCGGCCTTCCCATTCGCGGCACCAGCGCACGAATTCCTCCTCCGGGAGCGGGGGCGAGAAGAGGTAGCCCTGGCCCTCATCGCAGCCGATGAGCCGCAGGTATTCCCGCTGGCGCTCGTTCTCCACGCCCTCGGCGATGACCCCATAGCCGAGGTTGCGCCCCAGGACATGGACGGTGCTGGCGATGGCGCAATCCTCCTTATCGTCCGGCAGGCCATCGACGAAGCTCTTGTCGATCTTCAGCTTGTGGATGGGGAGCCGCTTGAGGTAGGCGAGGGAAGAGAAGCCGGTGCCGAAGTCGTCTATGGACAGGCAGATGCCGGTCTCCCGCAGATCGACCAGGGTCTTGAGCGAGTCTTCCGGCCTATGCATGATGAAGCTCTCCGTGATCTCCAGTTCCAGCCGGGCGGGATCGAGGCCGCTGCTGTCCAAGGCGCGGCGCAGGACGGAGACGAGATCGCCACGGTGGATCTGAGGGCCGGCGATGTTGACGGCGATGCGCTCCAGCGACAGCCCGGCGGCGATCCAGCGTTGCATGGCGGCGGTGGCCTCCGTCAGCACCCATTCACCGATGGGGATGATCAGCCCGGTCTCCTCCGCCAGGGGGATGAAGCGGAGGGGCGATATCATGCCCTGCTGGAAATGATGCCAGCGCAACAGGGCCTCGGCCCCCGTCAAGTGGCCGTCCTTGAGCCGTACCTGGGGCTGAAAGTAGAGCTGCAACTCGCCGCGATCCAGGGCGCCGCGTAGATCGTTTTCCAGGCCGAACCGGTCCAGCGTGTGCTGGGTCATCTCCTGGCGGTAGAAGCAGTAGCCGTTCCTGCCTTCCTCTTTCGCGCGATACATGGTGGCGTCGGCGTTCCTCAACAGGGTATCGACATCCTCACCGTCGCCGGGGTGGACACTGATGCCGATACTGGCCTGGATATGGACATCCCGCCCCTCGATGAGGAAGGGCGGGGCCAGGGCTTGCAGCAATTTCCGCGACACCTTGGCGCCATCCCTCTCATTCCCGATATCCTCCAGCAGCACGATGAACTCATCGCCGCCCAGGCGGGCCACGGTGTCGCCCTCGCGCACCGCCTCCCGGAATCGCTCGGCGACCTGCTGCAACAGCCGGTCGCCCGCCGGGTGGCCGAGGGCGTCGTTGACATTCTTGAAACGATCGAGGTCGATGAACAGCAGAGCCAGCTCGCATTCATCACGCCGGCAGCGAGAGATGGCATGGGACAGGCGCGAGGTAAGCAGGAGGCGGTTCGGAAGCCCGGTGAGCGGGTCGTGGTGGGCCAGGAATTGCAACTGCTGCTGGGATTGCATGATGTCGCTGATGTCGGTGAATACCGAGACGTAATGGGTCGGCCTGCCCTGCTCGTCGCGGATACTGCTGATGTTCTGCAACTGGGGATAGAGGGCGCCGTCCTTGCGCCGGTTCCAGACCTCGCCGCTCCATTGACCCTGTTCGACCAGGGTGTCCCACAGCTCCCGGTAGAAGTCCGGACCGTGCCGGTCGGACTTGAGAAGGCTGGGGGTGCGGCCCAGCGCCTCCTCGGCCTCGTAGCCGGTAATGCGGGTAAAGGCGGGGTTGACGGCGACGATATGGCCGCTGGCATCGGTGATCAAGATGCCGTCGGCGGTATGTTCGAAGACATCGGCGGCGAGCCGCAACTGCCGCTCCGCCTCCATCTGCCCGGTGATGTCCTGCACGGTGCCGATGGAGCGGATCGGGGTGCCCTGCGGGTCGTAGAAGGTATGGCACCGTTCCCGCACGAACTTGAGGGCGCCATCTTGCATCCGCAGCCGGTGGACAATGTCGTAGCCGATGCGGTTCTTGACCGAATCGGTATAGGCCCGGCCCACCTGCTCGCGGTCGTCGGGATGGACCGCCTGCAAGAAGGCCTCGTAAGAGGCGCCGAACCGGGCCGGATTCACCTCGAACATGCGGTAGACCTCGTTGGACCACCAGAGATGTCCGCTCCGCAGGTCCAGCTCCCAACCGCCGATCTTGCCCAGCCGCTGCAACTCCTCCAGCCGTGCCTGGTTACGGCGCAAGAGGAGCGCGGCCTCTTGCAGCCGCCGGTTGCGCCGGGTCAGATCGAACAGATAGGCGACCGTCAGCAGCGTGGCGGCGAGAATGACGCCGGCCACCCAGGCGGGCGCGTTGTGGTCTTCCCTGAGCCAGGCCCCGCTGGGAATGGCGACCGCCTGCCAGCGGGGGCCTTCGATCGGGCAGTTCTCCTGCTCCCGCCAGGACCGCGTGTCGAGGGTCGGGGAGCTGGCCTGGGCACGGCCATTGAGGGCGGTGGCGGAGTGGCGGTAGAGCAATTGTTGCCCTGGCGTGGCATCGAGGTCCAGCAGCTCGATATCGACCCCGCGGGGCTGCAACCCCTCCAGGGCCGCCCTGATCAGATCGCCGAAGCGGTAAACCCCCAGGACGTAGCCTTGCAAATGGCGGCGGCGCTGCTCGACGGTCTCAAGGGCGGCGCCCTTGGCGTAGAGGGGATGGACTATGAGGAAGGCCTGCTGCCCGTCGGTCTCCTGCACCAGGGAGATGGGTCCGCTGGCAACATGGCGGGCCTCGTCCCTGGCCCGTTCCAGTGCGCGCCGCCGGGTCGCCTCGGAGGCCAGATCGAATCCCATCGCCTGTCCGTTGCCGTCCATCGGTTCGATGAAAAAGACCGGGAACCAATCCTCCCGCCCGGCGGCCGGGACCATCTCGCTCCCGGCGTTGCGCTCGGTGATGCGGAATCCGGGCAGGCCATCCTGGGCCTGGCGCTCGAAGCGGTCGCGCTCCTCCCGCCGGACCCGAGGCGCCCACTCCAGCGCTTGGGCGCGGAGCACCCGCAGGTGCTGGACCCGGCTGAAGGTGGCGAACTCGTGCCGCTCCACCTCACGGGAGGCGTCGTAGAGTGCGGCCAGTTCTTGCACCTGCTGCTCCGCCTGGGTGAGTGTCTGGTGGACCTTGGCCAGGCGCTCCCGGGCGGCCACCCGGAAGTCGGCCTCCAGCTTCCGGTGCTGCTCGTTGTCCAGATAGAAGAAGGCGATCGCGGCGGCGGCAAGGCCGGTCAAGGCCAGCAGCGCCAGGGGCACAACCCGGCACGGGCCGGGGCGGAGGATAGGCTCGATGGGTTTCATGGTGGAGATGCGTCCTTGAGAAGCCGTTGTCATCGACAGGGAAGTGTAGACTACCCCCCCCCCGCTGGATTTTTCCGCTCTCTCGATCCCACAGAGGCCCTACGGCCCTAATAACCCGACAACCGGGGTAGACCGGCCTTCAGGCCGTCCAACCCAGTTGTGTAGGTTGGGTTAGGCGCGCAAACCCAATCCCCTCAAGGGTTCCATCAGCGAGTAGCCCAGATGGAGCAAGGCGGAATCCGGGGGCACCGTGCCCTGATCCCCCCGGATTCCAGTGCGTTCCATGGGCTATAGGGCTGGTTGATTTTCTTGGCGTCTTTGCGCGAGAAATCGAGGAATTTAGGATGAACCCAGATTTCCCATTGGATTATTGGCGCCAAGAAAATCATTGGTTTGTAGGTCGGCCTTCAGGCCGACCGCTTCGACAAGCTCAGGACTGGCATGTCGGGCTAAAGCCCGACCTACGGGCCAATGGAAAATCCGGGATGAATTGTAATGACGGGGGAAAAGGGAGAAAATCCGGCCATCCTGCCCCCAGAGACGCACGATGACGCTTTCCGACGAATCCCAGGAACCCGAGGGTGAGATTTTCGAATGGAACCTCGATCGCATGGTCTTTCTCCGCAACGACGGGAAATGGGTCAACCAGCGGCAGAACGCCCTGCAAGACACCACCGAGCACGACTCCCAGATGGAAGCGATCGCCGCGGCGCGGCGGATGCTGGTGCGCCAGAACGGCGGCGAACTGATCGTTTTCGGTGAGGAAGGCAAGGTCGTCCGTTTCAGCGATGTCGTGGACGGAGAGGATTAGGGCGTATTCCTCTTCAAATATCACCCGGTCGCAGTCCAGGGACTGACCCATTTTCTCCTTCGAGGCACTTGCAAAATGGCCTTCCTGGCCATTTTGCAAGACGAAAACGAAAAATGTGATTTTTCGTTTTCTTCATTTTCAATGGCTTAGGCCATTGAAAATGGCGGTTCATCCCTGAACCGCAAGAGGTTCTTGCAGTTTT
>JAHJDE010000009.1 GCA_018812525.1 Gammaproteobacteria bacterium | reverse complement strand
TTTGTCCAGCACTTTCTGTCAGGCTGTTTCCAGTGCTGTACGTTACCACCTCTGTCCTGACTGGCGTTCTTTCATGGCGAATAACCCTGCTGCGCAAAGGGGCGGACGACACGTGTCAGGGGCGGGCGACGGGTTGCACTCCAACCCAAGTATCTGGTGAAAGTTTTGGAAATGGCCATCCGGCATAAGGTAACCCCATTTCCCTAAATATAATTCCGTGTAATGTACTTTCTTTATACCTAGTGCTTTTGCTGATTCGATTGAGCGTAGTAGATCGCTACAAACAACGGCATTGCAATTAGAAACTGCCTCAGCTGCCTCCCTTGGTGGCTGAGATTCTTTTTTAATGCCGACAGAATTATAGGATTCAATCCATTGATGAAGCTCACTTGCTTTCAACTTTCCCCAAGAGGGAATGTCAGGTTTTCCATGTCTGATAAGGATAATTTTCATCGAAGTCTTCTTTCAGAAACATAACGCCTTGGGTCAGCCGACGAGGGGAGCGCTAGCGACCCGAAGGTCGGCTGGACCCAATTGTTAGGGTTATATCCTCGGGTTGTACATGCCTCAGGCCTTTTGTGGCATTTTCTTTTATAAATTCATCTATCATATTATTCCTTGTCAATAGAGAAAACACTTTGGATGGAGGTTTTAGGATACGGTGACACTTTGCTAAATACACTTAAATGATATTTAGTAAAGTGTCACCGTAATTTCGGCGATAATCCACCCTTGACGGGTGATGCAGACTTCTCCGTCTTGGCTCAGTTGATCGATCAGCTTGAGCAGGCGATGCAGGGTTGGCATTTATAGGCATGTGTATTTTTCATACTTACTGAATCAATAGATTGGTAAACGGTTTATGGTTTTTCCAGCGATAAGTATCAAAATCCCGTTGATCAGTGGAAAATATCCGACCATGACCCAATTCTTCTGCCAGAACAACTAAGGAGGCATCCGCCAAGTCCATTGGCAGGTCGGCATATTTCAACATCAGTTCCCGTACTTTTCCAAAGTGGTGCTGCTGCAAATCAAAAATCCGCGCGATGCCCATTTCCAACCCCTGTAAAAATGCCTGTTGCTTTTCCAGTCCTGCATCACGCCTGAGCAAATAACTGGTTTCTGTGATTACCGCGCTTGTCGTAACCAGTACATCAACATTGTCCGCAAAAACTTGTAACGCCAGCGTATGGTATTTATCTTTTTTATTACCCAACGCTAGCCAAAACCCTGTATCGGCGATGATGGAATTATTCCGCAGGGTATTTTGCATCCAATATCTCCCGTAAACCTGCCTTGTAATCCGCAGATAAATGACTAGATGCTTGAAAACTCGCGATAAAACCACTCTTTAGGAGAGCGTCTTTCTGTTGCTGCGCCTCCCGCCGAATGTGGGAAGCATAAAAACGCAGCGCTGTTTTGATGATGTCAGTGCTGGTCGTGTGGGTCACTTGTTGCAGGTATTTCAGGTCTTGCTCACCCTGCTCATCAAGCCTAGCGTTGACACGCATGATCGTCTCCTTGCTGTATGACGGTGCGTCATACCATTATGCTAGCAAAAAATGACGATGACAGGAAGTTGAAAATCTCCCTCATCACCGTCCCGATTAAGGGCGCACGGGGACAGGGTCGCGGGCGAAGAGGCCCCTATTACCGATCTTCTCGGGTGGGCCACAACCGCAGCATGTAGAGGGTCGATTCCTGAATCTCGTAGCGCATCTCGTAGTGCCCGACGAGCAGTCGCCTGACCTCGCGGGGCTCGAACTCGAAGAGCTGGTCGCCGATGCGCGGATTGGTCAGCAGGAGGGCCGGGGCCTTGGCCAGCGCCTGCACCGCACGCGCAGCGGCCGGCTTGTTCACCGGGGCCAGGAATTCGTACAGGCGTGCCAAGTCAGACAGTGCCTTACGGGTCCACTTCAACTCCATCAGCGAGGCACCGGCAACGGCTCATCGGTGCTCAGGCTATCCGCCCATGCCTGCACAGACTGGTGGTCGATGACACGGCCGGCGTCTATGTCGGCAAGGGCCTTGCGGGTCAGCCGCTCTCGCTCTTCCTCCTGGTCGAGCCAGGCCGATAGCGCCTGTTTCATGATCCAGCCGCGCGAACGCTCCAGCCGTTCGGCCATCTGATCGACCTTCTCGGCCAGTGGAAGCGGTACATGCGCGGTCAGCACTTTGGTTCCAGTTGTGCCATGTTGAATCTCCTCTATTGCTGTGAAAGTCGCGAAGCGTGCGTTTGCCCCCTCCCCCATTTGGGGGGAGGGTTGGGGAGGGGGAACGATCAGGGGCGAGGCGGCCTTCATCATCCGGGGTGGCTCGACTCGCCCCGTGATCGTTAGGAACTTGATCTTGCCGTCGGCGGAAGGTGTCCATCGGATGCGATCGTTTCCGATGCAGTCTGATGTCAATCGAATCATGGTGATTAACATCGAATCGGTCACGGCTGACGAGGCGCCCCAACCCGGCGACGGGAAATGCTATGATTCCGCACTTTCAGCCCCGGTCCGCGAACCTGCGCGGCCGCTTGACCCGATTGCACGCCGGGAGACCGCCCCGGCCTTGAGGAGACACCATGGATTTTGCAAGCGCCCTGGGGCTCGACAAGCCCATCGACGATCCGGTCGAGGAACGCCGGCGGCTGCATCTGTATATCAATCTGAAGCTGGCCTCCTCCGGTCAACCCTACAGTACCACCGATGACGGGGGCTTCCTCGACATTGCCAGGGAGCTGTTGCAGAGCTACCGGGAGAAGAATCGCCTGCTCTCCAGCTATCTCTGTCCGGTGGACAAGCGCATTCAGCTCTTCATCCAGCGTTATCTGGAGGATCTGGAACTCGACTCGCTGCCTACCCTGCCCAGCCAGACCTTTATCCTGGACCGTCACGGTCTGGCCCGTGAACTCTCTCTGCCCAGGGGTGAGGTTGAGTTCCATTCAGGCATCGTCTCCAGTTACCGGGTCCGACAGGGGGTATTGCACAACCCGGCCAGCGACCGCCGCACCACCGAGGGCTCCTTCCATATCGCCGAGGGCGGCCTGCCCATTCCAGGCGATAAAAAGGCAGTGCCGAAGCGGACCTTCGCCATCATGCTGACTCATGCGCTGAATCCGACCCGGGAACTCCTGACCCTGCCCTTCACCGCCAAGCGGTCGGAACCGGCCCAAATGTTTGCCTCCCTGCTGCTGCGGCCCATCGTCTGCCCCGAGATCCCCGGCATCTCGAAAGAGAAGACCATGGAGGTCCGCTTCCTCGCCCCAGGCAATCTGGTCAGCAACCTCGACTTTGTGGAAAGCATCTTCGGCAACGGCGGCAACCCGAATCTGGCCCAGTTCGATGCCGCCCTGGACGTGGAACACTGGACCGGTCACACCGGCTGCGTGATCCTGGCCCCCCATCTGACCCGCCTGACCAAGCTGGAGGCTGGGCTGCCCCACTGGGATCACGCCAGCGAACGCCAGCGCGCCGAGGGGATGTGCTGGCGGGAGGAGGACGAACTCTACAACAAGGGCCAGGCCTTCAAGCTGACCGCCCGCGACGATTCCGGCGCCATCCTCACCCTGCTGGCCGACAACTACTATGGCTATTGCAAGAAGGAGGTGAAGACCCAGATCAGCTTCGCCGCCAACCTCTATGGCCTGGCGGAGGAGGAGCACGCGGGCGGCGCCCTGGCCTTTCCCTGCCGTAACCACGGCGAGGAATTCGGCGTGGATAGCCGCACCCGCGAACCCGGCTACAGCTTCGGCGAGGTGCAGGGGCTCTTTGGCGAGATCATGGACCTCCAGCCCGAGGGCCACGGCATCGACCGCCGGCATCCCCAGGTGGTCTATGTGCCCCAGGACCTGCGCATGGACCTCAAGGCCCAGAGCATCACCTGGGAGTTCGAGGGCCGGCAGCAGAGCATCCGCCTGCAACCGGGCAGGATCTACATGCAGCCCAACGGCTACAAGATCGAGATGGAGAAGCACCCCTACGCCCCCTCCTGGCGCTTGGTCGGCACGGACGCCGAAGGGACCTTCTGCCATAAACCCTGCACCGTCTCCGGCGGGGGCAAGTCGGAGATATCCAAGTCCCTGGAAGACGCCGTCATCTACGGCCCCCTCTTCGTGGACGACCTGGAGCGGGACCTGGAGCGGGTGCGGGAGATCTTCGAGCGCGACTATACCGGCCGTTTCAAGCCCGGCTTCGAGCATGAGGACCGCGATCCCGACCGCAAGCCCCTCAGCACCGGCCGTAGCCTGGGCTCCATGATCAAGCTGCTGACCCCCTCCCCGGACCACAGGGAGGGTTACAACGCCTGGCTGGAATCCATCCCACCGCGCATCCTGGCCCTGGCCTTCCTGATCAAACGATTCTACCGGTATGAGTGGGGCAACCAGTGGCAGCGCCACCTCTCCGTCGATGTGGTCGATGGCGCGCCGGGCCACGAACTGAAACTCCGCGACCGCAAGATCACCGCTGATTATCTGCGGGTCGGCTTCGACACCAAATCGGAGTGGCGCACCTTCAAGCTGCGCCAGGACTTCATCTCCGCCGAGAAGATCCAGATGGAGGACGACATCAGCGCCTCGGTGGTCACTCCGGCCCACAGCCTGGAATGCGGCGCCGCCTACGGGCGCGACGGCAGCGTCAAGCTGGTGATGAACTGCGAATACCGCCTCTTCCAGCGCCCCGACGATGCCATCATCCCCGGCTACGACAAGCAGACCGAGGCCGACATGGCCCGTCCGGACAACTTCATCGCCAATTTCGAGCCCCTCGGGGGCGAGAAGCTGGATGCGCTCGTGGAAAATGTACTCAGCTTCAGCGCCTTCAGCGAACCCATGCGCAAGCTCCTGGAGACGGCCCACCAGGAAGGGAGCGGCTACGTGGTCTCCTCGGCCCATCCTCGCCTAGTGAACGGCAAGCCGTCGAAGAATCCGCGCTATCTCCAGGTACGCCCCGACTTGGTGAAGCCGGTGCGCAAATACGTCGCCGAGATGGGCGCTCGTTTACACCGCAAACTGCCGTTGGACAAGCCCCTCTGTCATCCGGTGGACGCGGTGCTCACCGGCCGCCGCAACAATCCGCCGGAGCCCGGCATTCGGCCTTTGGCGGTCTACAACCCCATCCATTATCAAGAGCTGCCCGAGCTGTTCATGGACTTCGTCTGCTCCCTGACCGGTAAGTCGCCCTCCACCACCGGGGCCGGCAGCGAGGGGGCTCTGACCAAGGGACCCTTCAACGCCCTGCGTCCCACGGCCGACCTCAATAACGCCCTGGTCTCCTTCATCCTTACCGGCCATGCGGGCTTCTCCACCTCGGCGGGCTATATCGGACCCAGGGTGCGGGTGGACCACGACATCAGCCTGCTGGTGCCCGAAATATGGGCGCGGCTCGACCCGAGCCAGCGCGACCCAGGCTACCTCATCGAAAACGGCTATCTGGAACGGCTGGACGACTTCGACCACAGGGGCCAGCGGGTGCTGGCCAGCCGTCTGGGCTATCGCATCACCGAGCGCTTCGTGCGCGGCTTCCTGGGCAAGATCTTCGACAACCCCAAGGCCGCCTTCTCCAGCGATATCCTGCGGCCCGAGACCCAGGACAAGGAGGTCTTCGTGGACGGCATCAACAACATCGTCGAGACCCAGCGCAAGGTCGCCCAGCGCTATCTGGACGACGGCAGCATCGAGGATGCCTGCCCGCCCCTCCGGGCCCTGCTCCATATCATGGCCAAGGGGAGCTATCGGGGCATGGACGCGCATCATCCCGAGATTCGCCGGCTCTTCAGCCGCGACTATCTGCTCGCCGCCGACTGGTACCGGGAGCGTCTGGAGGTGAAGCAGCAGCGCGATATCCGCCTCTGGAAGCGGCATGTGCACAGCCTGCAAGAGTTCGTCACCCTGCCCAGCCACGCGGATGTGGCCGAGAAGCTGCAAATTGCCGAACGCCTGAAGGCGGCCCAGGAAGAGTTGGAGCGGATCCAGACCGATGCCTACTTGGAAGGTCTGCTGGGCACTATCGGCGCCGATCCCCTGCGGCCCTACCGGGAGATGCAGCAGGTATTGGTGGAAGATCAGCAGCAGGCCGCATAAGCGCAAGCCACAATGAGAAACAGCCTTGCCCCTATCCTCTTTCTCGCCATCCTGCTGGCGACCTCTGTCGTGACCGCGGAAACTCCCACGGAACAAGCCAAGCTGGAGGCCGACTTTCAGCGTTGGTTGGCCCAGATCGTCTGGCCCGATGCCAGGAAACAGGGGATCGGCCGCAAGGTCTTCGACGCAGCCCTGGACAAGGTCAGTCTCGACCTGAGCCTGCCCGATCTGGTCCTGCCCGGCTCCAGGGAGCTGCCCAGCGGCAAACAATCTGAATTCAGCAGTCCCGGGCGCTACTTCAAACCCAGCCAGGTTGATTACCTGGCACGTCAGGGCAAGGCCCTGCTGGAGCAGTGGCGGGAACCCCTGAACAAGATCGAAGCCACATACGGCGTGCCGCGCGAGATCATCGTCGCCATCTGGGGCCGCGAATCCAATTTCGGCAAGGCCAGCCTGCCCCACGACGCCGTGCGGGTCCTGGCCACCGAGTCCTTCCTCGGCGCCCGCAAGGAGAAGTTCTACCCCGAACTGCTCGCCGCCCTGGCGATACTCCAACAGGACCATATCGTCCCCTCGGAACTAAAAAGCTCCTGGGCCGGGGCGCTCGGCAACCCCCAGTTCCTCCCCACCAAATTCCTGGCGTTCGCCGTTGATTTCGACAAGGACGGCAGGCGCGATATCTGGCACTCGGTCCCCGATAGCCTCGCCTCCATCGGCAATTACCTCAACAAACACGGCTGGGTGGCCAAGCGCGGCTGGGGTTACGAGATCGCCCTCCCAGACGGTATCTCCTGCACCCTGGAAGGCCGTGATCAAGGCAAGAAGATCGCCGCCTGGGAGAAACTCGGCGTCAAACGCATCGGCAGCGAGCCCTTTCCCTCCAAGGAGAAGGGCAAGCAGGGCTTCCTCATGCTCCCCGCCGGCCGCCTCGGTCCCCGCTTCCTGGCCACCGAGAACTTCTTCGTCCTCAAGGACTACAACGAATCCGACCTCTACGCCCTCTTCATCGGCCACCTGGCCGACCGCATGAAGGGTGGCGGTCCCATCCTCGGCACCTGGGACGAGATCGGTGGCTTCACCCGCGCCGATGTCCTGGCCACTCAATTAAAGCTCCAGTCCCAGGGTCACGACGTGGGCAAGGCCGACGGCCTGGTCGGCTTCAAGACCCGCCGCAGCCTCGGCCGCTGGCAAGAGAAACAGGGCCTCAAGGCCACCTGTTTTCCCGATGCCGCATTGATCGGGAAGATCCGGTAAGCACCCTGAGATCGTCGGGCGCGCTCTCCCGCTGCACTCTTGAGCAGGATCGTTGCGAGGCTTCGCGTGGGAACGTAGCTCGGGCCGCTCCAGCGTCCCGAGATTACCCGGAGGCGTTAGCATTCCCAAAAAAGCTTCTAATCGGGGTCGTTAACTCACCAACACTGAGCATTTTCTTAAAGAGAGGGCGCCTTAGTTTATCCAAACAAGCGAAATCCATATTATCAAGCTGACTTATCAGCTTGATCCGCTTGTCTTCTGATTGTTGCCAATAATTCTTGGCTGTCCTTAACCGGAAAATCTCAATTAGGACTCTGACCAACATGCTGCCGGGAGCAAGTGTCTTGCCAGGTTGTTGGCGAAGCCACGCAGTTATCCATCCTTCATACTCACTCAACGCTTCAGTACTAATCTTATTATCAGAACAAATACAAAGCCATAACTGGACTATCGATGCTAGAAGTTGTGCATTAACGAATGCCACCTCAGCCACATACTGCGGTTTCAGCTTGAATGGACTTAACCTATCCAAACGATTCACGATATCTCTTGCAAAATCAAAACATTCAACGGGAGTTTGGTCAGGCAATAGCTGTATATCGACTTGATCCATCCTGTCAATCAAATGCCCGAAGACATTAGCCGCCAACTGCTCGGCCTCGTAACGAATCCGAACAAGATCAGCCAGCGTGACATCAGATATATCATGATTTGCCACGACAGACCTAAGCCCTATCTCGGACTTATCCCATTTTCCAAGAATATCAATGGCACAACACATTAACGCCCTATGTCTCTGCAACCAATCTTCGGCGTCATGTCGCACAACAGCAGAGCCATCAACTTGCATGCGCGAGACAAATGCAGCGAGATAACAAGCCTCATTACCTTCCGGATATTGATCAAAATGGCTCTCATCATCAGAACAAGTTGTGGCAAAAACTACAGCAGTACTGGCGGCAGATTCAGCGAGAGGAAGCAAGTTCTGTCCCTGGGCTAGGTATCCGAGTCCCGCACAGAGTAGGGCGCTGTAGCCCGTCTTATCAGCTCTAAGAAGATCCGAGATAGGAAGCGGAAGCGGTGAAGTGCCAGAAGAATTGTTGTGCAATTGCATAACATAGGACTGCGCAGGACTCGGATCAACGTCACTCATTGGTAGTGTTAACGCAGGTAGACTAACTTGTGGCAGACGCCCCCTCTTGTTAGGTGGGATCTGGTTAATTTGAGAAAAGGTGGCCACAAAGTCCCGAGAAATCGCATCCCGGACTGCACGCAGATAGGCACTGCGAGAAGCCAAACCTTGGCCATCCAAAGACATCCGCAAACTGCGTAGCCAACGCTCGCGATTTGGCGCATGACTTACTGTTACAGCCGATAGAAGGCGCAATAAATCGGTAAAGAAGGCATCAACATCACCGGGGAAATCATCTTGTTTTAATACCCGCAATGCATAGGCCCCTGGAGCATCCATTCGCTCATCCTCATCTAGCTGATCCCCTCTCTCATCGGGCTGGGCAAAGCCATCAATGCTCATCGCATTCAGCGGATGAACCAAACGGATCTTATCGACCATAGCATTTTGTTCGCGCCATTTATCTCTTAAGGATCGTTCCATCTGAGAACCAGTAAGCAAGTTTATCCGCCACTCACGACCATCTTGGGGATGCTGCTGATTTAGAATCTCCGCCAAAGCAACTAAGCGGGCGAATGAGTACACATCAGATACTTCTCTTGCAGCGATCTTGGAATAAATAGTCAGATAATGGTCATCATTAGTCTTGGCCTTAAACGACTTTCCGCCCACATGAATCGAGCCCTGATGATATCTCATCGATATATGATCTATATACTCCCGCAACCTCTTGTCGGGGGAATGAAAATCAAATACGGCATACTTGAGAGACTTGAGCTGTTCGAGATGGTGATCCTTTGAAATCAGGGAACCCATAAAGATATCAAAAGCTTCACACGCAAGGGACTTCACTCGTTTGTCGAACGTATTATCCAATTTCAAAATGAATGCAGATCTCGGATTTTCATCCGGGAAAATAGCCACGCCTTGCATGGTATCCAAGACACGGCGACGTAAATCTAATGCACGGTATGCCTTACCTAGAGATGAGCGTTCCCGCAATAGGGTAAAAATCGAATCAATCTTATCTGTTAGTTGGTCGACTGACTCCACCTTGGCCAGCGCGCTATAGTGAGCAGTCAACGCTGCCATGTCATGAGGAACCTGCTGTTGCGCCTCAAAGGATACGGCCATTGCTATCGCATCCAACTCACGGTCATGCTCTGGCGTTATCAAAAACCTTCGGCTTTGGACACTGAGCGTATTGCGTAACCGGCCAAATAGGAAATAGGTGACAGCAATTGCAATGGCATCCATCAACGCCTTGTCATTTTCATGGGCCGAGGCTTCTCGTGATGATGATTGTTTGGAATCCCCCAAAGCATAGAGGCTTGACCAATCTGAAAGATGATTTCCAGAGGCGGCATCAACGTATGAATATAGAACATCTGTATCAACAAACCACAGGTCAATGACTTCCTTATCTCCTTCATGGGGGTCTGTCGGATTTCCCCATTTGATCAGACTGTTTCGGAGGTCACGAATATGAGCCAATGAGAGCCCAAATTTCCCTGCATTTACTCTAGACATATTCAAGCAGCCTCCCTATCTAGCCACCCTTCCTCATCTCTTTGTTCTGACTCCGTCGCACGCTGTAACCTAGGACGGACAGTTCCTCGTAGTTGTTCTCTCTCCTTCCGTCCAGCATCTGCAGAATCAGGCCCATAAGGGAACCAAACGACATCATGGATTGGTGGCATTTGGCGTAACCGTTCAGTCCCCTCCCCCTGTGGGGGAGGGTTAGGGAGGGGGTGACCTAATAAATTCAAAGCATTATTTTGGATTGCCCTCCGCCCAACCCCCTCCCAAAGGGAGGAGGGGTGAACGGATACCATTTGGCTCAGAATACGGGTTCTGAGCATTTCGGGATCACATCCGACATCGAATAGCGCATCTTCCTCTTGATCGATACGTTCTAAAGCAATACGGCGCAATACTTGCCAGCCATGAACATCATTACTTGCATTCTGTTCATGAAAATAGCTTAGAAGTTCGAAGATGCCTTTTGGGGCGACTATTCTCATTGCCACCTCCCAACACGGGGGAGAACCTGTCACCTTGATGTTCCACCTTCTCCAGCGCCTAACCAATTCCCACACCCATTCGGGAAGATCCTCTTTATCATCCGGTCTAAGCAATAAACTCGAATTCAACTCCTCGCCGCCGAATCCAATATCAATTTCATGGATCAAATCAATGCAGGCCAAGCTACGTCTAAACCCTTGTGGAGATCGAGCACAAAGCGCATAGGCCCCACGCACCAAAATAAGCGCCTCTTGTTTTCTCGACTCTTCAAGGAGCCGGTAAGCACTGGCAAGGCGTTCGAACAGGGGGGTATCGTATAAATGTTGCTCGTAAAATGAGGGAGAGAACTGCGGAAACACGATTCGACCCGGCCGTTCATAGTCATGCCCCAAGGCAATATCCAAATCCAACATGAATTCAGCAATGTGTTGATCTAGACGCTCATCCTCTACGGTATATCCTGAACCCATATTCATTTCTCCTCTCACTTCACCAGCCAAGTTGGTGGGAAATTGACTTAACGAAACCATGATCGTTATCGTCTCTTACGTTCCTACGAGGAAAATCATCTAGCAAATCAATGGCTATAAGGCGGACCTGGCCAATCTCTCCTGTCAGCAGCAGCATTTCCCTTTCGCCCTCAAGATACTTATCAGAGGAAATATCTCTTGTACTGCCCCGCCGGGAAGGGCGAGTGGTTCTGTCAGCCGACACCCCTTGAACAAACCGCTCATTTCCCTCATGCACCACGCCAGGCCGAATAACCCATAGGGATTCTTTGTTACGCCGACTGTGTTCAATGTGTCCATCCCGCGGGAGAATATCGTCAGACAAGGTCGTGATAAATCTCAATCGAACGAGGCAGTCCTGGCACGATCCAGCCGGTGCCGATAATTGAATAAGTCCAAGACGATCACGCCAGTACTGTGCTGAGGTGACTGGCTTGTTTACACGACCACCAATCCAGAATGGCCTTGTAGCAGTATCTATGCATGATCTAATCGGAATTGATACACCCCTACTCCGACCTCCCCTTGCACTTCTGAACCACTGATTCAAACGCAATAGGCTATCGTGCAATTGCCCCAGCGATGTTTTGGATGCCGGAACCGTTTCAGTTGCAAGTTTTGCAATTTTGTCTCTTGCCCGACTAACTTCTGGATCAATAATTGGAAAATTTGCTAGCCAGCGATTAGAAAAAACCCCTAACTGCATGACGTTACAGAAAGGGATTGTTCGCCCTTTAAACGCCTGAATTGGCCGGAAGCTTTGATCAAATTGGTTTTTTAAATTCCTCATCCAGTCTGCATATTCACCATCATTTGCCCTGTTCCAGTTAACGCACACATTTGCAAGGAATTCTTCAATGGCATCCTTCTCACACTCAATCATGCCAAGCTTGTGTGCATCTCGTAGATTTCCAGCTATCAGTTCTCTTAATGGCATTGTTTGTCCCTGGGGCATTATCGATTCAATCAATGAATATACGATTTCATTCTCATCTCAGCTCTCAGCTCTCAGCTCTCAGCTCTCAGCATGAAGATTATCCCTTGGGCTAAGAAATTGCGAGCCGTAGAGGTATCGTTAACCTTGCCTTGAGTTGACAAGATAAGGGTTGGCCTCTGCACTCTCGCAGGCCCCGATCAGCGCTAGGAGCCTGTTTCGAGAATAGACATTTAATATCGGACCACAATATGTGGCGACCAGAACCGAGATTAAGCACCATATGTAGCATGCACAAAAGTTACTTTGCTATTCTCGGACAAGCTCCCAGCCCGTCCCTCAGGCAGGGCAAACGCATGAAATAGCATTTAATATCATACGGTTAGTGAGTAAGGCATCGCTTCATTCCGCACTCGGTGCAAGTGCATGATGTCAATGTGGGCATTCTGTGTCGTGACCGGTCTGGCTGGACAAATCGCAATGGTAGTTCCAAGATGGCGTGGGTCAACACGCACTTGGAGCCGACATGAAAGAAAAAGCGGGGACGAACACCCCTCTACTGGAACGATTGGCCGAGATACCAGACCCTCGGATCGAGAAGAAGTGTGCCCATCCCCTAATCAACATTATGGCCATCGCGATCTGTGCCGTCATTGGCGGTGCGGATGACTGGAACACGATCGAGTCTTTCGGCAAAGCCAAGAAGGCGTGGTTCGAGACCTTCCTGGATCTGGAAAACGGGATACCCTCCCACGATACGTTTCGGCGACTGTTTTCCATCCTCTCGGAAAAGACCTTTCGGGAATTCTTCACTAGCTGGGTCAGGGAGGTGGC
>JAHJDE010000107.1 GCA_018812525.1 Gammaproteobacteria bacterium | reverse complement strand
CTCGTCTTCAGACCACATTTGGCCGAACCTCAATCGCAAACTCCTCGACGTAGCACTGCTACGCCTGCGGTTTTGCTCAATCGGTTCGACCAAATCTGACCTAAATCCGAGCGCAATATTGCCCAAGTTATTCTTGCTCGACGCTTAACTATTCAGGTCGACCGGCTTTTTTGGGCGATCTGAATAGTTACAATCAGGTTGCATCTTAGCCGCCCTGCGTGGCTGTAGGAAGCGGAGGAAATGCGGAAGCCAGGGCCACGTTATCAAATACCCCAGCCATCCGGGAAGACGTAGCGGGGCGGGCTGTGCCCGCCACTCGAAGCCTCGGCGCATCCCGACGTCGGGAACAGCCCGCCCGTTCAGAGATAGGTCCCTGCCCCGTAGAACCGTTCCTGCCAATAGGGGGAGCGGAAGTTTTCCAGACGCACAATGCTGCCGGCAGAGGGGGCATGGATGAATTCACCCGCGCCCAGATAGATGGCGACGTGCTCCTCGCCCTGGTCGTTGATATGGAAAAAGAGCAGATCGCCGGGCAGGAGGTGGCTGGGGCTCTTGCGGCTGGCCTGGCTGCGTTGCTCGGCGGCCGTGCGCGGCACCGGGATGCCGGCGTTGTTGTAGGTGT
Organism: Gammaproteobacteria bacterium; assembly: GCA_018812525.1. Taxonomy (GTDB): domain Bacteria; phylum Pseudomonadota; class Gammaproteobacteria; order Chromatiales; family Chromatiaceae; genus YD12-FULL-61-37. The sequence goes on along the minus strand of JAHJDE010000107.1, from coordinate 16,599 downwards.
ATTGCACAAGGCCGCTGCAATCGAAGCCCCGGTCCGGGGTGCTGCCGCCCCAGACATAGGGGGCGCCGAGCTGGGCCAAGGCGAGACCGACCACCTGCAACCGCTTTTCGTCTACCCTGCCGGACTCTTTGGCGGGGTAGCGTTCGGGACGGACGGCGTAGTATTCGGAAAGGTCGATACAGCCGCCCAATCCCAGGGTCAGGATCATCAGGAGCAGGACCTGGCGACGGAGTCTATTGCGCGTGGCGGATAAATTCTTCATTTGCAACATTAGGAGTATCGTTCAACATAATGATAATAATAGAGGTTCTTGCAAAACTGCAAGAACCTCTTGCGGTTCAGGGACGAACCGCCATTTTCAATGGCCTAAGCCATTGAAAATGAAGAAAACGAAAAATCGCATTTTTCCGTCCTTTGGTCCGTAAACGGTACATCCTTGTACCACTTCTCGTTTTCGCCTTGCAAAATGGCCAGGATGGCCATTTTGCAAGTTCCCCAATATAAATATTAATTTCGTCAACATTTTGCCGCTCCCGAGAAAAGTGGCGACACAGAAGCCTGTAAGATGGTCCTTCTCCCCACTCCCCGGTGCCGCGCTCGATGAACTTCGTCTTCGCCTTTCTGATCCTCACGGCCTTTGCGGTTACTGCCTTCCGTCAACTGACCTGGGTCGCGACCTCGGCGGAGGCCATTGCCCCCATGCAGGCGCTGACCACGGGCCTGATCGAATCTGCCGCCTCGGCGGTGACCCTGGTGCTGGGGCTGATCGGTGTAATGAGCTTTTTCCTGGGGCTCATGAAGATTGTCGAACGGGGCGGTCTGCTGGTGATCCTTGCGAAACTGATCCGGCCCCTGATGGTGCGCCTCTTTCCCGAGGTGCCGCCCGACCATCCGGCCATGGGGGCGATGATCATGAACTTCTCGGCCAATGCCCTGGGGCTCGGCAACGCTGCCACCCCCTTCGGCATCCGCGCCATGCAGGCCCTGGATCGACTGAATCCCGTCAAGGGGGTGGCCAGCAACTCCATGGCCCTGTTCCTGGCCATCAATACCTCCGGGCTCTCGGTACTGCCGACGGGCGTGGTGGCCCTGCGCGCCGCCATGGGATCGGTCGATCCGGCGGCTATCATGCCCACCACCCTGTTCGCCACCCTCTGCTCCACGACAGTGGCTGTCATCGCCGCCCGCTTCTATCAGCGCTTTTCGCCGGTCATTCCCCTGGGCGAGGCAGTCAGGCCCCGCCCCGAGGCCGAGGTTGCCGCAGATCCGGAGGAGCAGCCGGCCGAGACGGGCAGCTACCCCTTCTGGGCCTCGCTCCTCTTCCTCGGTGCCATCCTGGCCCTGATCCCCTTCACCATCCTCTACGGCCGGCAGATGTCGCCCTGGATCGTGCCGCTGCTGACCGCGCTCTTCCTCGGTTTCGGTCTGGCGCGGCGGGTCCCGGTCTACGAGGCCTTCATCGAGGGCGGCAAGGAGGGCTTTCAACTGGCGGTGCGCATCATCCCCTACCTGGTGGCCATCCTGACGGCGGTCGGCATGTTCCGGGCGAGCGGGGCACTGGACTATCTGATCTCCCTGATCGGACCCTTCACTTCCCACATCGGCCTGCCGGCCGAGGCCCTGCCCATGGCCCTGTTGCGCCCCTTATCGGGCTCCGGCGCCTACGGCATCATGGCGGGCATCATGGAGACCCCCGGCTTGGGGCCGGACAGCTATGTGGGGTGGCTGGTCAGCACCATGCAGGGATCGACCGAGACCACCTTCTATGTGCTGGCGGTCTATTTCGGCGCGGTGCAGGTGAAGCGGGCGCGGCATGCGGTGGCGGCAGCCCTGACCGCAGATCTGGCCGGCATCGCGGCTGCGGTCTTTATCTGTTCCTGGCTCTATCCGACATGACAGCCATGGAGATCGGGCCGTTTATACAGTCTGCGGGGCTGGCTTTAGAGGTTCTTGCAAAACTGCAAGAACCTCTTTGGCACTTCAGATGCCGTTTTGGGGAGGCGCGAGCGTAACACCTAAACCTCCTATCCCCCACCTTGGATCGAAATGGAACTGGAACTGAAAGAGGCGACCCATCGCCAACGCACCGAGATCGCCAAGCTGTTGCACGAGCCCTTGGCCTGGCTGGCGCAGGAGTGCGTCCCGGCCTGGGGCGACCGGGGGCGGCTCAATGAGGCCCTGATTGCGGGCTTTTCCCGGATCCCCCATTGCACCAGCCTCTTCGTGGTCAACTGGGCGGGTATCCAGGTCTGCGACAACGTCAATGCCGAGGCTGTGGTAGAGGGGCATTTCGGCCGGGACCGTTCCTCCCGGCCCTACATGAACGAGGCGGTGCCCGAGTGGGGCTTTCTCCTATCCGATGCTTACGTCGGACTGGCCTCCCAGCACCCCTCACTGACAGCCCTGCATGCGATTCACGCCGATGGGGAATTGCTCGGCTATCTGGGGGCCAATTTCGACCTGCGCAACCTGCCCATCACCGGCCAGCTCTACCAGGAGCCCGACCACTGGCGGCAGATAAAGGGTGACCCCTCCATCCGGCAACTGCTGTTTCAGCAGTGCCGGGTCGACAGCCTGATGGACCAAAGCATCGCCCAGGCCCTGTCGATCCTGGAAGAGCTCTGTACCGAGCGCGGCGTATTCCAGGTGGTGATCCATTTCTCCAGCAGCAGGGCGACTGTCTGGACCATCGACGACCCCTTCCGTTACCACATCCTCGACCATGAGGCCCTGGCCGATCCCGATATCTGCCTGGCCTACCCTTGCCATGCCTATCCCGCCGACGCGCTGATCCCGGCAGCGGAGATCATGCCGATCCTGGAGACCATGCGCGAGCTGCGCTTCAGCGATGAGACCGTTTATCTGCGCTCGGCCAGCATCAATCTCTTTAACGGCATGATCAGCCTGACCTTCTCCTGCGATGGCTCACACTACATGCGCCACGACGAGTTCCTGACGAAGAATCTCTCATTCTGGTACGGCAACCTCTGAGACATTCTCAGTCCGTCATGCTGAGCTTCACCTCCAGCGGCTTGCCGATATCAAGATGGATATCCCGCTGCGGGTAGGCGATGGAGATCCCGGCAGCGTTGAGCTTGTCGTTGATCGCCAGGTGCAGCTCGCTGATAGTCTTCTGCCGGTTATCGATATTGGGCAGATAGCAGCGCAGGGTCAGATTCAGGGAGTTGTCGCCGAACTGATCAAAGGTGATGAGAGGGGGCGGTTCCTGCAAGACCCTGGGATGTTCGGCGGCGGCCTGCTCCAGCAGGCACAAGGCCATTTTTGCATCCGAGCCGTAGGCGATGCCGACCCCGATGGTGAGGCGGGTGATGGTGTCCGTCAGGGTCCAGTTGAGCAGCCGGTTGGTGATGAACTCCTTGTTCGGCACCAGCAGCTCCTGCCGCTCCCAGTTGGTGATGGTGGTGGCGCGGATACGGATGCGCGAGACCACGCCGGAGACATCGCCGACGGTGACAATGTCGCCGACCCGGATGGGTCGCTCGAACAGGATGATGAGGCCGCTGATGAAGTTCGCCACGATCTCTTGCAGGCCGAAGCCGATACCGACGCTCAACGCCGCCACCAGCCACTGGATCTCTGACCAACTCCCGCCGATCATGGAGAAGATCACCATAAACCCGATGCCGACGATTAAGTAGCGTGTCAGCGTCTCATAGGCGTAGCGGGTACCTGATTTCACCGCAAACTGCTGCAGCAGGAGGATATCGATGACCCTGGGCAGGCTGCGCGCCGTCGCCGCAGTTACGATGGCGACGATAATCGCCAGGGCCAGGTCCGCCAGGGTGACCGGGACCTGCTGTTGCTCGCCGCCAAGGGTGAGTGTCTGCTGCCAAAGGGGTATCTCATTGAGCCCCGCAAAGGCTGGCAACACGGAGGTCCAGATGATCCACAGCCCGACGACGACAGCGAGTTGGCTGGCCGTATTGAGCAGTTTGCGTGTCTGGGCATCGATATCCACCAGATCCATGCGTGTCAACTCTGCCGGCAACAGCGCTGAGGTCTCCTCCGCCCCGTGCGTTGATGTCTGCTGCGCCATGCGCTCCGCTACCTGTTCATCAATAAGGGTGCTACGCGCCTGTTGCAGCCGGACCAGCAGCCAGCGGATGACGATCTGATGGGCCAGGATCAGGCCCAGCATCAGCAGCAGGCTATGGACCAGGCTGCGGGTCAGGGTGCCGGCGGTGTAGAAATAGCCGAACAGCGCTAGCATGGCCAGGACCAGGGGGGCGCCGACCGTAGCCGGATACCAGATGTACTTGGTGCGGGCCAGCAGACTGCTGGGATTGGCCTCCAGCAGCCCTGAAACCACGCCCTTGCGTAGATTCAGCAGTCGCAGGAAGAAGTAGGCAAGGGAGAGCATCATGACGATGAAGGCCAGGCGGCTCAGCCCAAGCCTCTCCGAACCCAGGCCATTGGCACTGGAGGTGATCACCACGAAAGCGGCCGGCAGCAGGGACAGCATCAGCACATAGATCTGCCACCGCAGCAAGGCCACATGCTGCTTGGGCCAGTGGAAGTGTCTTTCGCAGACCCCGCCGGGTTCACACATGACCCAGAATAGCCGCAGGAGGAACAGCACCGGCACCAGTTGGAGGAAAAAGTCCGCGATGACGGCAGCGAACTCCCTCGCAGCCTGCACCGACTCCAACTGCCAGCCGATCAGGGCGAACAGAAGGGGCCAGGAAAGCGCCCGGAGGAAGACATAGAGGATGGCCCAGAGGCTGTGGCTGAAACGGTCTAGGGCAAGGTCATCGACATAGGCGCTCGTTTGCAGCACCTTGCGGCGCATTGAGGCCCCATTCCACATCAAGGCGATCACCACCGGCAGCCCCAGCAGCAGCAAGGGTGCCCTCAAGAGAGAAGACGCCAAGGCCGTCAGGAGGGAGAACCAATTGGAAGGCGACAGCAAGCCCTTCAGCTCCTGGGGCAGCAGGATCAGGGCCGAAAGATCAAAGGGTGCAACGCTGCGTATCCAGAGCAGGTTCTCGGCTAGAAAGGCATCGTAAGCACTAACCAGGTCAATCAGCTGGCGCTCGGCAAAATCGACCTCCACCAACCGCCGCAGCAGATTGTTGTCGAGGGCAATGGCCTTATCCAGGAGTTCCCGCCGGTGTTTATAGAGATCGAGCACCTCAGTCTTGAGCTGTGTCCGTTCCTCCTTGGGCAGTTCGTCAAGCAGCTTCGCAACCGCAGCCGGCAGATCACCCAACTGTTTGCGCTCCTCGCTGTGCCGGATCTGGCGCAATCCCACTGAGGCCGTCAGTGCTTCCCGCTCGGCATCGCTCGTATTCAGCCGTCCGACCTCTGCAATCTGGCGTCTGTGCTCCATCAACACTTGGCCGAGGGTGGTACTCAGACCGGCGATCTCCATCTTCTGCTTTACGCCCTTGAAGTCGCTCTCATACTGCTTCAACTGCCGCTGATAGACCTCGATCGAGGCATTGACCTTCTCCAGTTCTGAAGCACTGCCGCTGATCTCAGTGGTGATCTGGGCATTCTGGTCGGCCAGAACCCCAAGCAGCGGGTGTTTTCCCGCCACGTCCTGCTGCGCCGCGGCGGCCTCCTTTTCCGCCTGCTGCGCCTCGGCCTTGCGCTGCTTGGCGATCAAATCCTGCAACAGGCTAACACGCGCGGTAGAGGTGGCCAGATCCCGCGCCGTCTGATCACGCTGTAATTGCAGCAGTTCCAAGCGGGCCGGCTGGGCCAACATCTCCTGCTCAATGGCCTGGATCTCGGCCTTGAGCCTCCGCTGCAGGGACTGCTGGGCCCATTTTCTCGCCTCCGTCAGCGTCAAGGGCTCTCCAGGAACAGGTACTGCAGCCATGGCCTTCAAAAGCTCATCAAGCTCGCGCTTGGCCTCGGCCTGCCGCTGACGGGCCTCCGTCGGCCGATTGATCTGCTGCTCCAACTGGGCATCGATCTCCGCCAGCTTCGCCTGATAGGAGGCATTGTCCGCCTGCTCTTTCACCAGGAGTTGCTCCAGTTGCGTCAGACTGGTCTTCCCCTTTACGCCGAGGGTTTCCACCGTCACATTCGGTGCGGGCTTGCCGAGGAGCGTATGCAGCGCTTTGGCATCCTGAGACAGACCCTGCCGTGCCCCTTCGTATTGCTGGCCAGAGGATTCAAGGTTCCGGCTCGCCTCAATCTCTGTCTGCGCCTTTCGGTAAAGCTTGATGAGACCGGCCTTGGCAGCCTCATCGAGCGCGGTATCGGCCTCGGCCTCCTTGATCTTGGATTCCAGCAGATCAGGAGTCACTTGCGTCACCGCCTCGGTCACCGGCGGCGCAGCAACGACAGGCCCTTCCAGAACCATCAGGCCGAGAGCAACAATTAACAGGCACAGGAGTGACTTGGGTAACACTGGCGATAAACCTTTATGGCGGAAGAGGCTAAGGAGATGGGCTGTCATAATCAAGATAATGATAAGGGCCTGTTTCAGGAATGAAAGCAGGAAAGAAACAAAAAAACCGCCCTTGTGAGGCGGCTTTCAATTACCAGAGGGGTAACCTGGATTTAGATATACATGCAGATATCCGCTTCACCAGCGAACTCGAAGAAGCGCGCGGCGCCGGCATATTCAATGCCGTCGATGAACTGGGATTGGTCCATGTCGAACAGGTCGACGGTCATCTGGCAGGCGATAAATCTGACATCGGCTTCGAGGCTCAGCTCGCGCAGTTCCTCGATGCTGGCGACGCCCTTGTCGGCCATCTTCTTTTTCATCATCATGGTCATGACAGCCTCCATGCCGGGCAGGGTTGTACCCAGGACCGGGAACCACTTATCCATGCCCAGGGGCATGGGCATGCCGGGGTTGCCCAGAGGGGTCACCTTGAGATCCAGCTTCTTCTTGAGCAGTTGCAAGCCGTAGAAAGTGAAGAAGATCTCAACCTCGTAGCCCAGTGCTGCGGCGGTGGAACCCAGGATGAAAGGGGGATAGGCCCAGTCGAGGGAACCCTTGGTTGCAATAATGGCAAGCTTTTTTTGTTCCATCTTTAATCTCCTCCCGGATGGGATAGAAGGGTGATGACGCCGTTATGCCTTCTTAATCAGGAAGTGGAACTTGCCACCTTCCTCCTTGGATTCCATCAGCTCATTGCCCGTCTGCTTGGCGAAGGCCTCGAAGTCCTTCACGGAACCGGGGTCGGTTGCGATGATGTGCAGGACCTTGCCGGATTCCATGCCATTCAGCGTCTTCTTGGCGCGCAGGATGGGCAGGGGGCAGTTCAGACCGCTCGCGTCCAGTTCTTGATCAAAATCAGCCATTATCGACCTCCGATATACACTTTTAAGGGGAAACAGTGATGATAGGCGGACCCGGCATTCCCCGCCTCGCCTCGCCCGAAGAGCGCACTCTGCGCAACCAGCCGGACCTCAGTGTCCATCATCGGCCCCGAATCCGGGACAAATTAAGCCCGTACTTATATTTAAAAACAGCATGGAAAGCAAGCCTTTCATGCCGTTCCATTGCGAACGATCACAGAAACCGAAACAATCAAAATCCGCCGGAGGAGCGGCCGAGGGGCAGGATCTCGTAACCCTGCTGGGCCCAGGAGATGATGCCGCCGCGCAGATTGACCACGTTGCTTATGCCTTGCTGCATCAGGTACATGCAGGCGTGGTAGGAACGGGCGCCGCTACGGCAATAGAGGATGACCTCCTGCTCAGGCTCATCGCTGAATTCCTGCATCTTCAAGGGGATGAGATGCATGGCCAGGTGTTCGGAGTTGGGCAGCATGCCGCCGGCCACTTCGGCGTCGCTACGGATATCCAGGAGACGGATATTGGCCCCCTCGCCAAGGCGGGACTTGAGTTCGGATACGTCGATTTCCTTCACAAACACGCTGGCACACCGGTCAATTTAAGGACCGGTGAGTATATTAGCGCGATTGAATGTATTCAAGGGGGATGCGTTACCCTGTTCCCTGATTCCATCCTAAGGAACTGTCCGGGAATGACTTGTACATCTCGCATCTCATCTTCAGGCCATCTTTGGTCGATCTTCAATCGATCAATTTTCGCGGCAGAGCCGCTCCCACGGCGGTGGGAGCGGCTCTGCCGCGAAAACAGGCGGTTTTGCTCAATCAGATCGACCAAATCTGACCTAAATCTGAGCGCGATATAGTCCAACTTATTTCCGGACAGCTCCCAACTTCCCAGAACGGGTCGGGCTGTGCTCGACATCGGGATGCGCTGAGGCTTCGATTGGCGGGCACAGCCCGCCCTTCTACAAGACTGCTGTGCCATTTTGTCAGGGTCTTTCCCCGGCTTGGGCTACAGAGAGAAGTTCCCATCTCAATAGATTGAATTTGCACGAAATCATTCTTGTCTGCCGGTATTGAAAGGGGGCGGCATTTTTCGGCACGCCTCTGCGAGAGGGAAAACGCCTGTCAATTTGTCCGGATTTTTCCTGGCGTATCGCTGCCCTTGCTTTTCCAATCACGAAGAAACTCCTTTGCCGTCAACTTGTTGCGATGACTGGCATGAAGTCTGCCCCACAGTACAGCATGTGAATGGTTAGAACGGGACGGGTTCCCTGCCGGGATACCGTCCTGTCACTACCGGGAGGCTGTTCTGATCCATTCACAGGTCGATTCCAACATTAGCAAGAGGTAATCCCTATGAAGAAAGTTGTGATGAACAGCGTACTGGCCCTGGCAGCCCTCGTCGCCCTCAGCGGACCCGCGCTGGCTGAAGAAAAGCAGCAGGGCATGAGCGGCATGTCCGGGATGTCTGGTATGTCCGGTGACCAGCAGCAGGGCATGAGCGGGATGTCTGGGATGTCCGGCGAGCAGCAGCAGGGAATGAGCGGGATGTCCGGCATGTCGGGGATGTCCGGTGACCAGCAGCAGGGCATGAGTGGGATGTCCGGCGAACAGCAGCAGGGCATGAGCGGGATGTCCGGCATGAGCGGCATGTCCGGCGACAAGAAGTAACCCAACAGAGGTTCATTCCCAAAGGTACAGGGATGTACCCCCCATCGCGCGGAGTAGACGATGAAGAGATATCCAACCTTGCTCGTTATGGCAGTGCTGCTTTTAACCTCCGGGGGCGGGTGGGGCGAGGAGTATCCCCTGGCCGGACTCAAGCCCGATCAGCGGCCGGCGGGGGCGCCCGTCCTCACGGAAACCGGCAAAGGCGACGCCTGGCATCAGCGGGCGATGACCGGGATCTCCACGCCCTATCCGGATAGCCTCGGATTTCTAGCCGACCAGGGTAATTGGTACACGCCCTTCGATCACCCCGGCATGACCGGGCCATACGACCTTCGCGGGTGGCACGACTAGACCGCCAAGGCCTTACTTTTCAAGCCAATAGAAATAGCAGGTGAAATGATATGAAAAAAACCATGATTAAAACGCTTCTCTCCATGGCAGTGCTGGTTGCGGCAAGTTCGCCCGTCCTGGCAGAGAAGCAGACCGGCATGGGCGGTATGTCGGGAATGTCCGGCATGTCTGGGATGTCTGGGATGTCTGGGATGTCTGGGATGTCCGGCATGAGCGGCATGAGCGGCATGTCGGGCCAAGGCGCTGGCTATGTCTGTGCCGAATGGCGGCATGTCGCTGACATGCAAGGGATGGGAGGCATGTCCGGGATGAGCGGCATGGGAGGCATGTCCGGCATGGGTGGCCAGCAGGGCATGGGCGGCATGTCGGGAATGTCCGGGATGAGCGGCATGGGAGGCATGGGAGGCATGTCCGGCATGGGTGGCCAGCAGGGCATGGGCGGCATGTCGGGAATGTCCGGGATGGGCGGTATGTCCGGGATGAGCGGTATGGCCGGTATGGCCGGTATGGCAGGCCAACCCGGTAACTATGTCTGTGTCCGGTGGGTGGCACCGGGCCAGACGGGCATGGGCGGGATGTCTGGAATGTCTGGAATGGGCGGCATGTCCGGGGATGAAAAAGCCAAGAAGAAGTAAGGCGTGACCGGAAAAATGGAGAATCATTGATTAAGGCCCCCTCGGAGGCGCAGGGATGCGCTTCCTTTTTTTCCAGGCTTGAAGGGGAAAAACATGAATAGCATTGCGTCGCAAAATCCATTGCGCACTTTTTTTATGGCGCTGATCTTTTTCAGCCTATGCGGGCTTAGCCATTCCGAGGCGGCCCCGTTGGGAAATGCCCCAACCGGAAAGGCGGGGTCGACATCTTATCTCCAGGCCAAGTGGGATCCGATTCACTTCAAGCCGACCATCGACCAGGCCAAGGACGAGGATTGCCTGGCCTGCCATAAGGAGGTGCTGGAGCACAGCGTCCGCACCGCCTCACCCGCCGGTGTCAAGGCTGCGGATACCCTTGCCTGGTACCAGACCCTGGATACCTATCAAGGGGAACAGGACAGCTTCCACCGTCGTCACCTGGTAACCGGCTACGCCAAACAGGTCATGGACCTGAAATGCACCACCTGCCACCAGGGTAACGACCCCAGGGAAGAGACCCTGGGCTCCTCCGCCGATGGTCCGACCGCTGCGGTACAGCGCAAACAGGTCGATCCGATGATTTGCGCCCAGTGCCACGGCAAGCACAACACCCAGGTGATGGGCCTCCCGCCCGGCGATTGGCGCGAGACGGGGGCCGCCTTCCAGAACAACTGTCTGCTCTGCCATGCCGCGATCCGCACCAGCCGCCATCAGGTCAACTTTCTCAAGGCCGACGCCATAGAAACGGCAGGCAAGGAGAACCCGGATGTCTGCTTTGGCTGTCACGGCGGCCGCGCCTGGTATCGCGTCAACTACCCCTATCCCCGCCACCCCTGGCCGGGCAGCGGCCCACAAACGCCCGATTGGGCCAAAGATCGTCCCACGGCTTCGGAAGCCAGATTCCTCACCGGCATGAAGGACGGCAAGGCAGCCGATCCCGTGAAGACCGGCAAACCATGACCCACAAGCGGGAGCGCCAGCATGAGTGACAAGGGCAAATTCGATTTTCTGGAAAAACACCTGAACCTGACCCGGCGGGGCTTTCTCAAATCCACCGTTGCAGGATCTGTGGCCATCGGCGCCGGCAGTCTGGTGAAGATGAAGGAGGCCAAGGCCTTCGCCTACGAACCCTACCCGCGGGACGACGATCTGACCACCGTGGTCACCAGTTGTGCCCACAACTGCGGCTCCCGGCACATGCTGGTGGCCCACAAGAAGGGCGATGTCATCGTCCGTCTCTCCACCGATGACGGCCGCTACCAGAAGGACGGCAGCTTCGGCAAGGATACGGAAGAGGAACCGCAACTGCGTGCCTGCCTGCGCGGCCGTTCCTACAGGCAGCGGCTCTACTCGGCGGAGCGTCTGCTCTATCCCATGATCCGCATCAACGAGAAGGGAGTCCCCGGAAAGTTCAAGCGTGCCACCTGGGACGAGGCACTGGATCTGGTCGCCAAGCGGATGATCGAGATCAAGGAGAAACACGGCCCCCAGGCCCTGTTGGATCAGAGCTACGCCGGCGCTTCCTACGGCGTATTGCACAAGTCGGATCAGATCGAGGGGCTGCTGGGCCGTTTTCTGGGCATGTTTGGCTGCCGCACCAGCTCCTGGTCGGTCCCCTCCTACCAGGGCACCACCACCAGTTCGCGCTGGACCTTCGGCACCATCGAGGATGGCAATGAGGATGACACCTACGCCAACTCCAAGCTCATCATTATGTGGGGCTGGAACCCGGCCTACACCTTCCACGGCGGCAACACCTTCTACTACATGCGCATGGCCAAGCAGCGCGGCTGCAAGTTCGTGCTGATCGACCCCCAATATACCGACTCTGCCGCCGTCTACGACGCCTGGTGGATCCCCATCAAGCCCAATACCGACGCGGCAATGATGGCGGGCATGGCCCATTACATCTTCAGCAACGACCTGCACGATCAGGGGTTCATCGACAAGTTCACCCAGGGGATGGATGCGGGCACGATGCCGGACTGGGCGGCGAATACCCCCAACGGCACGGAGAACTTCAAGGACTATATCCTGGGTAAGTACGACGGGACGCCCAAGACCCCCGAATGGGCCGCCGGGATCTGCGGCGTCTCTGCCGAGGACATCGAGAAACTGGCCCGGATGTATGCCGAGACAAAACCGGCGGCCCTCAAGGCCTCCTGGTCCCCCGGCCGCAACGCCTACGGCGAGCAGTACAACCGCATGGCCGCGGCCCTCCAGGCCATGACCGGCAACATCGGCATCGAGGGCGGTTGCGCCGAGGGGGTCGGCAAGGCCTGGCACTCCGAGGCCGTCGCCTATCCCTACGACAACTACGCCAACATCTGGTATGCCTCCATCAAGTCCGATCGCTGGGCGCACATTGTGCTGAACTACCCCAACGTGACCCGGGAAGAGGCGGGCCTCTGGCCGCGTGACGATGAACTCGACGGCAAGGTGCCCAATATCAAGGGCATCTTCTGGCAGGGCTCCAACTGGTTCAACCAGCTCACCAACATCAACAAGGAGCTGGAGGCGATCAAAAAGCTGGAATTTGGCGTCTGCCTGGATTCCACCATCACCCCCACCGGCGCCTATGCCGCCGATGTGCTGCTGCCCATCGCCACCCACTTCGAACGCCACGATGTCGCCCTGCCCTGGTACAAGGGCCACTACTACATCCACCGCCCCAAGGTGATCGAGCCCATGGGCGAATCCAAGACCGACCTCCAGGTCTTCACCGAGCTGATGTACCGTATCGGCCATCTCACCGGCAGGGGAGACGAACTGGGCAAACTGTATAACCCCAAGGCCGACCGCGGCTACTTCAACAACCCGGATGCTGTGGACGAGGCCTATCTCACCGACTGGTGGCACCGGGTGCAGGAGCACCAGCATGTAGAGATGTCCTGGGAGGAGTTCAAAGGACACGGGGTCTACAAGTTCAAACTCGACCGGCCCCATATCGCCTTTCGTGACCAGATCGAGAAGGGAACGCCCTTCCAGACCCAATCAGGCAAGATCGAGATCCTGTCGTCCGAGCTGGCCCATATCAGTGACTGGAAGAAGACCAAGTACGGCTACCATGTCCCTTCCATTCCCAAATGGATCGAGCCCTGGGAGTCACTCAATAGCCCCAAGACCAAGGACCATCCGTTCCATCTGATCTCGCCCCACCCGAGATGGCGGACCCACTCCATCTTCAACAACTGCGCCTGGCTGCGGGAGACCTACGAACAGGAATGCACCCTCAACGCATCTGATGCAAAAAAGCTGGGCATCAAGACCGGCGATACGGTGGAGCTGTGGAATGATCGTGGCCGCATTGTGGTGCCGGCCTACGTCACCGAGCGCTGCATGCCCGGCGTCTTGGTGGTGCATGAAGGGGTATGGATGGATGTGGACGAGAACGGCGTCGACCGGGCCGGTAATCCCGACTTCCTGACCCTGGACGAACCCAGCCCCGCAGGCGCCTTTACCTATAACACGGTGCTGTGCAACATCAAGAAGAGCGATCTGGAACACCGTCCCGGCTGGGATCAGCTGGCAACTGCCCGCTCTCACGTCTTCCGGCGTGAGCATCGGCGTGACTAATGGTACAGGGAGGTACCGTTTATGAACCTACTGGATGGAAATGTGATGGCTGGGGGATCAACAATGACAACTGAAACCGACAAGAACAGTATCAAGACCGCAGTAGAGCGCAGGAAAAAGGAGATCTATACCCCGGTCGTGCCCGACAAGCAGCTCGGCTTCGTCCACAACAACGTGGACTGTATCGGCTGCCGCGCCTGCGAGATCGCCTGCAAGGACAAGAACGGGCTACCGGCGGGCCCGCGCTTCCGCCGGGTGCAGTACGTGGAGGGCGGGACCTATCCCAATGTCTACGCCTACAAGGTCAACGTTTCGTGCAACCACTGCGCCGAGCCTGCCTGCCTGCCCACCTGTCCCACCGGCGCCATCTTCAAGCGCAAGAAGGACGGCATCGTCGATATCGACTCCACTCTCTGCATCGGCTGCCGCCGGTGCGAGGCTGCTTGCCCCTACGGGGCGCCCCAGTTCGACCCCATCGACAACATCGTCAAGAAGTGCAACCTCTGCGTGGACGAGATCGAGGCGGGGAGAAAGCCCTACTGCGTCATGGCCTGCATGATGCGCGTGCTGGATGTCGGCCCCATCGACCAGTTGCGCGAGAATAAATACGAGACCAAGGCCATCGGACCTAACGACCAGCCGGTGCGCGCGGTAAAGAACTTCGCCAACCCGGAGCTGACCAACCCCTCCATCGTCTTCGTGCCTCACAGCAAGGGGAGGGTAGGGTCGTGAGCGATACCCTGACGCAGTTCCGCCTGGGTGTAGCGCGAGATCTCGGGCTATTCGCCTTTCTTCACCACCGGGAACCGGATGCGGAGCGGCTGGAGCGGCTGGGCGACCCCGGTTCTTCCATCGAGCTCTCCCTGCGGCTCTCCTCGAAGGAGGCCGAAGAGGCGCTGCGGGCCCTCAACCACGGCATGGCTGATCTCCGCCAAGGGACGAAGATCCTGCTGGACGAGCACGCCGCCGAGTTTGCCGCCATCTACCTCAATCACGGCATGGGCGCCTCCCCCTGCGAATCGGTCTGGATCGACGAGGATGGCCTGATCATGCAGGAGCCCATGTTCCAGGTCCGGGAGTGGTATGCTCGCTATGGCCTGGCAGCTCCGGACTGGCGCCTGCGACCGGACGATCACCTGGTCAGCCAACTGGAATTCATCAGCCTGCTGTTCGAAAGGGGGACCCCGGAGGCAGTGTCCGATGCAGTCCGCTTCATGGACGAGCACCTGCTGCGCTGGATCGGGGCGTTTGGGCAGCGTGTCTCCCAGCGGGCCTTGACCCCCTTCTACGCGGGCCTGGCATTGCTGACCGCGGTCTATCTCGACGAGCTGCGCGATATCCTGGCGCGGCTGCTCGACGCACCCCGGCCTACCGCCGAGGAGGTTGATGAACGCATGAGGCCCGGCCGGTCAGCCATCCCCGAGGAGTGTCCGGCACCCTTTGCGCCTGGTGCCGGTCCTGGCTGGTGATGACGCGCCTTTCGGATCTCACCGAGACGAACCCTCGTCCTCGATTTACCGCGGACCGTTGTGTCCATGCTCGCCTGGAGATCGCGAGCTGCCGGAAGTGTGTCGATGCCTGTCCCCAGGGGGCCTGGGTCATCGACGACGAGCGGCTCGGCATCGACGAGTCGCGCTGTCAGGGGTGCGGGCTCTGCGCGGCGGCCTGTCCCGAGCAGGCCATCGCGGTAACCCCCCCGCCGGTCCCCTTGCGAGACAGGCGAGGCGCCTCGGCCGCCTTTGCGGCCTGTGAAAGGTCTGCTTGGGATCGTCACGAGGGGAGGCTGTCCTGCCTGGGCGCGTTGGGGCTTCCCTCCCTGGCGGGGTTGTACGCACAAGGGATGCGCCGTCTCTTTATTTGCAGGGATGACTGCGTCTCTTGCCCCCTGGCCATCGGCGGTTTGGCGTTCCAGCGCCGTCTGGAAGGGTTCAATGCACTGCTCGCCGGCCGGGGGATGGCCGCATTGGAGGTCTCGTACCTCGATCCGGGCCGGATGGCGGCCAATCTTGACGCCGCTACGCCTGCCGCGGGCGGCCACCTCGGCCGCCGCGCCTTCATGCGGAACCTCTTCGGCGCGGCCCTGCAAAAGGGGCTTGAGGTTTCGGGTTTGGTGGAGAGCGAGGGTTTTACCCCCCCTGGCCGGTTGTTGCCCAGGAGCGGCGATTCGCAGCCGGTCTTTTTTTCGCCGGCCATCGAGGCCGGACGCTGTAGCGGTTGCGATGCCTGCGTTCGAGTCTGTCCCCATCAAGCCATAACCTTCGAGAGGGAGGGCATGGCCTATGGATTGAACGCCGATAGCTGCACCGGTTGCGGCCTTTGCGTGAATATCTGCGACTGGGGGGCGGTTTCCATCACAGAGTGGGAAAGGCCGCCAAGCCAGCAAGTACCCTTGCGGGAAATGCGCTGCCAGGGCTGCGGAAATCCCTTTCATCCGCCGGAGGGGCAGGCCGGCTCTCCACACTGCTTTGTCTGCCAGAAAACCAGACATCAGCAAAGGCTATATCAGGTACTGGCATCCTGAGCCAGGTGAGGTCAGGAAAACGTCATCTAAGTACGGGCGGGTTTTAAACCCGCCCCTTCTCAGAACGGTCGGGCTGTGCCCGACATCGGGATGCGCCGAGGCTTCGACTGGCGGCCTTTGACGACGGGGGACGCTATGGCGAGGAGCGGATGGCGGCGGAAATCTGTCAACAGAGGTTCTTGCAAAACTGCAAGAACCTCTTGCGGTTCAGGGATGAACCGCCATTTTCAATGGCCTAAGCCATTGAAAATGAAGAAAACGAAAAATCGCATTTTTCATTTTCGCCTTGCAAAATGGTCAGGATGGCCCTTTTGCAAGTTCCTCACAGGTCGATTGATTATCTCAGAGGCGGGATCTCCAGCCCGACCTCGCGTCGCACGCGGCGGTAGACATCTTCCACCGCCAGATCCAAACCGACCGAGTCCGCCCCAACTACAGCGGCCATGAGAAACCCCTGGCAGCCAACATCAGCCGGATGATCATCCTGCTGGCACCGGAACCTCCACCCCTGCGTTATCTGCTGGACCAGTACCTGATCACGGCGGAGAACCTGGGCATCGAG
>JAHJDE010000106.1 GCA_018812525.1 Gammaproteobacteria bacterium | reverse complement strand
GTGAACTGGCCCGTGGCGAGCTGCGTACCGAGATCGCCCGCTTGGCTGAACGCAGCTACGTCATTCCCGGCTCCGACCGCACCCGCATCGGTCCCAAGACCCTGGAGGGCTGGTACTACGCCTTCCGCAAGGCCGGCCTGGAGCCAAAGCCGCGCACCGATCGCGGGGCGTCGAAGATCCCCTTGACCGTACAGGAGGCAATCCTGGTCGCCAAGCGCGACAACCCCAAGCGTTCGATCCGTCAGTTGCGTTTGCTGATGGGAATTACGGGAATTACGGTGACACTTTACCAAATACACTTTAATTAAGTGCATTTAGTAAAGTGTCACCGTGACCGAAAAGAAAGGCACGATACAAGACCTGACCCCTTTTCCTATTGCTATAGGGCCGTTTTGTCACGCTGAATCGACCGAGATCTTACGGCCCATGCGCCGTCTTAATCGACCCTGCTATAGGGCCGTTTTGTCACGAATACCACCTACCGCTTCACCCTCGAAGAAGTCTTAATCGACCCTGCTATAGGGCCGTTTTGTCACCGTTCTACGGCAAGGAGGTCCTCGGCCTCCTTCGTCTTAATCGACCCTGCTATAGGGCCGTTTTGTCACGCATGATGGGTTGTTAGAGCTTGTGGCGATCCGTCTTAATCGACCCTGCTATAGGGCCGTTTTGTCACTTTCGAGCTTCGGAGAATTAAAGAAACAGACGGTCTTAATCGACCCTGCTATAGGGCCGTTTTGTCACTCTGCTGGGGAAGTGGCTAGAAGAGAATCTGCGTCTTAATCGACCCTGCTATAGGGCCGTTTTGTCACAGTTACCAGGCGGACGCGGAAGTGGCGCATACACAGTCTTAATCGACCCTGCTATAGGGCCGTTTTGTCACACATTACGTTCAGCAATTCGGCCTTAACACTGTCTTAATCGACCCTGCTATAGGGCCGTTTTGTCACGGTTCATTTGCGTTCGACGCCCACGAGATAGGTCTTAATCGACCCTGCTATAGGGCCGTTTTGTCACGATATCGAAGCGGTCCTGCACGACTACGCCCAAGTCTTAATCGACCCTGCTATAGGGCCGTTTTGTCACCCTAGAAGACAAGGCCACCTTCAATGACTATGGTCTTAATCGACCCTGCTATAGGGCCGTTTTGTCACCGCCACAAGCGGCATTGATCGAGTGTATCAGGGTCTTAATCGACCCTGCTATAGGGCCGTTTTGTCACGTGTTTCTCCTGGAAGACTTTGGGATATCCGCAGTCTTAATCGACCCTGCTATAGGGCCGTTTTGTCACGACAACCGTCGGATTTACGTCCACTCAAACACGTCTTAATCGACCCTGCTATAGGGCCGTTTTGTCACAATTCTCCTTGATACCGGAGGAATTTCAGGTAAGTCTTAATCGACCCTGCTATAGGGCCGTTTTGTCACCCTAAAAGGGGAATCCCATGAGCGTAATTATTGGTCTTAATCGACCCTGCTATAGGGCCGTTTTGTCACGGTAAAAGAAATGAGCGACAACAAAACACTGCTGTCTTAATCGACCCTGCTATAGGGCCGTTTTGTCACTGCCCCCGCAGAATATCCCGTTCCGCGCGGCTTGGGAAGGGAAAATCGGCGCTGTCGTGGGGGTGACGCGGGAAAGTCGTCCTGGCTTGTGGATAACCAGATAAGTTTCTTTGTTTTTCATGGCTCTGCGTCCTGTTCAGATGATCCAGAAGGGTTCGTGGCGCTCGGGCCGGCCGCCCGCCCCTTGATAACGGATGCGGGAGCGGCAGTGCCGGCAGATGGGCCGCATCATCAGCCGGTCGGGCGGTTCTATGATATCAGCCAGTCGGCCGTGCAGCAGGTCGCGCTGCTCGGGGGTGAGGGGGCAGAGGTAGAGGCTCTTCTGCACCCGTTCTCCGTAGACCAGGATCCGTTTGGCCGCCCGGTACCGGCGCTTGGGGTCGCTGATGTCGTAGCTCAGTTGCCAGTAACGGGGTTTCATCGAAGGGTCCTCATCGGAACAGGCAGGCCCTGAAGGCCGAGGCCTCTTGTTGGCGGTAGGCGGCGGCAAGGCTGCGGATCTGGGCGTCGATGATGCGGCGCAGGTCCAAGGATTCGTTGCTGTGGGGATGGCGGCGTTCGGTGTTGAGCCGGGTCTCGATGTCGCGGATGAACCCGCGCGCCGCCTCGGGCTTTAGGATCCAGGCGCCGTTGCGGCTGACGAAGTCTTGTGGGTCGAGGTGGCGATTGAGACAGGCATTGAGCACGACGGCGTCGATCACCAGGGGGCGGAACTCTTCCATCAGGTCGGAGGCCAAGGCCATGTGGCCGGATTTGGGGCGGTGGAGGTGGCCCAGCCAGGGGTTGATGCCGCGCGCCTGGATGAGCCCGGCCACGCATTGGCGCAGGATGCTGTAACCCAGGTCGAGGAGGGCGTTGATGGGGTCGGCGCCCCGCTGCGCCTCGCGTGCGCCGAAGGTCCAGCGAGGCGCAAGCCAGAGTCGCCAGATGGCGAAGTAGGCGGCCGAGCCGGCGCCTTCCAGGCCGCGCAGGGTGTCGAGGTCTTGACCGGCACGGGTGCGGCGGGCCAGTTCGCGCAGCAGGGCGACGGCGTCATGGACTTGCGGGGTGTCGGCGGCATGGCGGTGACGGGCGTAGCGGCTGAGCAGGAGGGCGCTGTTGTGGAGTTTGCCGTGGACGATCTCTCGCGCCAGGGGCAGGTCGATACTGCCGGCGGCATGGGCGGCGAACTGGGCGGCGAGCAGGTTGACGGCCTCGCCTGAAGGGGGTTCGAGCCGGCCGTAGAATTTGCCGAGACGGGAGAGGTAGGCGACGGGGATGTCATGGCGCAGACAACAGATGATCGCGGGGGTGGTGACCGGGTTGCGACCGAAGAGCATGACCTGATCGACGCTGACGGCCGGCAGGTCGAGCAGCAGCTCTTGGCCGCGCTTGGCCAATAGATGGTGATTCTCCGTGGCGAGGGTTACATCGGGATCGACCAGGTAGAGGGTGCGTTGCAGGCTGGGCGGGGGGAGGGGGGATTCGGGTTCGTCACTGTCAACCGGCGGCTGGTCGGTATTTGGATCGGCGGTCAGGTCGAGGTCTATCTGTCCCTCATCCTTGCCCTGAAGGTCGTGAAACGCCGGTTCGCTTCCACCCCCTTCGGGGGGGCATTGAGGAGGGGGCGCGGCTGCCGGTTGCCGGCCGGCAGAGTCGGGCTGCCAGTCGGGGTTGGCGGCCAGGGCATCGGCAAAGGCCTCGGCCATCTCGCCGTCGATGGCCGGCGCGGGTTCGGGCGGGGGGCCGGTAGTCTGAATGGTAGGTTCGGTTTCCGGCCGCGCGGGGATGGGGGCGGCTCGATTTGTGGTTTCGTGTTGGCGGCTGGCGGGTACGGCCAGGGAGCGAACAAAGTTCCAGCCGAGGAACTTGAAGCCGGTGTCGAAGTTCACCACCCGCGTTTTGAGCGGGTTGAGCCGCAGTTCGAGGTCGCGCAGGACTTGGGCGCTGAGGTCCACCGCGGCCTCGGCCTTGTCACGGTTCTTGGCCAGGATGATGAAGTCGTCGGCGTAACGGACCAGGGCATGGCCCTGGTCGAGCAGGGCCTCGTCGAGATGATCCAGATAGAGGTTGGAGAGCAGGGGGGAGAGGGGCGAGCCCTGGGGTACGCCCAGGGTGACGGGGTGCAGCCGGCCTTCTTCTTCCACCGGCGCGGTCAGCCAGTGTTGGATCAGCAGGAGCAGGGATTCGTCGCGGACGATGGTCCGCAACTCCGATAGCAGCCGGTCATGGGGGATGCAATCGAAAAACCGCTCGATGTCGGCTTCCACCACCCAGCGGTAGCCCTGCCGCTGCAATGAACCGATGCGTTCGACCGCCATGCGTACCGAACGGCCCTGGCGGTAGGCGAAGCTGCACTCTTCGAATTCGGCCTCCAACAGGGGGTTGAGGGTTTGCGCCACGGCGGTATGTAGCACCCGGTCGCGCACGGTGGGGATGGCGAGGGGACGCGGCGCCTTGCCGGGGTGCGGCAGCCACAGCCGTTTGAGAGGAGACGGGCGGTAGTGGCCGCCCAGCACTTCGGTGCGCAGGGCCTGGAGCTTTTCCATGAGGCCGTGGCCGAAGGTCTCGACATCGACCCCGTCCACGCCGGGCTGACCATGGTTTTTCAGCACACGCTCATAGGCCGCCCGCAGGCGGGTGAGGGTGAGGGCTTGTCGCAGCAGGACGCCCATGGGTAACCGATTCCGTCAGAGAAATGTAGAAGGGCGGAAAAGCGATGGCGCATCCACCCGAAATTAGCCACTTATGCTACACCCTCCATCTGCCTTTTCCCTCAAGTAGGGTGTCGTAAAACTGAAAATGTAGGGGGGATAAGCGGAGCGCATCCACCAAAATCAATCACTGTGAAATTACATAGCCAGCCTATGGAATTTCATGGTGTTGGTTCGCCTGTGTTCAGCGTAGGAGACCTGCCGCATGCCGGTCAGACGATCCAGGCAGCCGCCGCCACCGGGCTGGCGGAGGTGCCCAGGTGGCGGCTGGCGGCCTGGTCCTTGGCGCACCAGGGGGTGTATTGCACGGCATCGGCCCTGATATCGATTAGCCGGGCGAGCCGGCGTTGCAGGTCGAGCAGTTCCTCCTCATCTAGGTCGCACAGGAACAGGCTGTTATGCACCCGCACCCCCACAGCTGACACGGCCCGCTCGACCCGGCGCAGGCGCTTGGGGTCGGCGATGTCGTAGGCGATGAGCCAGGGGGTGGGGGGCGTGGTCATGTCAACCGTTCCAGCCATCCCAGTTCGTAGAGGCAAGTGGGCTGCTTGCGTGGCCGATGGCGGATTGGAATCCGTCAGCGGGCCGCCATTTCGCCCCGTCGATCACATCAGGCATTGGGACGGATACATTCGATTCGGATGCCAAGATCGGCTAGAACCCAAGCACGGTCCGCCGTCAGCGCCACCGCCTGATGGGCCTTGGCGAGCGCAAGGCAGGCGCGGTCCCCGAGCGAAAGCCCCAGGGCCTTGGTTGCCTGCCGTAGTTCGCCGGTCGCCCGCGCCAGATCGCTATCCAGCGCAATCACTTCCAAATCCAATTCATCGAGTAACGCGCGCAGGGTGTCGCCGGGCATGCCGCGATCATTGAACCAGCCCGCGACCTCGGCTAGGTTGACCGCCGACAGGCGGTGCTCCGGCGTCTCGTCCAGTACCGCTTCCAGCCGGTCAACGCCGGGTTCACGCCGTAGAAAGGCGAGAATGGCGGAGGCGTCCCATACGAATCCGCTCATTCGGCCTCCGCGTCACGGTGGCGCGCGGCAAGGAAGTCATCGACGGTCCAGCCTTCCAGATACGGCTTGGCGATGTTTCTCGCGCGCTCCAGTTTTGCTCGGCGGGTCGTGAGCCGAGCCTCTCCGTCCTTTAACTCCCAGAGCACGGTGTCACCCTCCGACAGATGCAATGCCCGGCGTATCTCGGCGGGGATAACGACACGCCCGCCTTCTGAAATTCTCATGGCAATCATCGCAAATTCTCCATCAAGAGCTGTGTGTGACAGTATAGGCGCGGTATGTCATGCCGGTGGTGGAGTGTGGCGTTTTAGCGTCGGCAAAGAGGTCGAGCTATCGGTAAGTGTGTCCAGCCATTGTTTGTCACCAACTCTGCTGCTGTCTGGTTTGTCGTTGTTGACGAACCATTTGAAGTTCTCTCTTTCGATATCCAGGCCTGCCATTTGTGGGTAGTGCACTGGCTTCTTCACGGCTTTTGGGTTGCCAGTGAGGAGAATGGCATTGAACAGGGCCTTGTCTTTGCCGAGGAGTTCAGCCATTTGCGCATTGGCCAAATGGACGGGATTTGGGCTATCGAGGTCGTGTGGCGCTTCCTGTTCGCATTTCAGATGGGAGGGCAACGACAGGGTTTCCGGCTTCCAAACCTGGGCGTAACGGGCGTCTTTGGCAAAATCCGTCTGCCGGTAACGAGCTGACCGGTCCACCCGATACATCCCGACGATATCGATCTTCACCGACCCCAGGCCGATAGGCTTGCCCATGCCCAACTTGTGTTCGTAGGTCGAGTGGGGCGCCAGGCTAGCGCAAAGTGATTCCAGTTCGGACTGGCTGAGGTTGACAAAGTCCACCTCGAAGAAGAATTCTTTGCCGACGTCTATGGGGCGGATGCGTACCTTCTGATTCTGATACTCACCAGGGTGGGCAGTAATCCAAGGGGCGCAATTTCCGTTTTTTTGCCCCCTGTCGTCCAGGGGTTGGACCCCGCCGTCCTGGCTGCGCAGGGCGTGCAGATAGGCCTTGCGGCCCTTCAGGGCGGATTTGCCGGGGTTGTTTGCAAGGGCTGCCTTGGAGATATAGGCGGCACCTCCGTTGCGCTTTTGGACGTACATGGCAGGGGATGGCGGTTTGGGGGAGGAGAGAATTTTCAGGGTAACTTCTCCCAGTAGCCCGACGTTTCCAAGTGCACGACCGAAGCCGAAATGAACCTTGGAGGCAAAGGCCTGGATGGTCTGTTTCTCCTGTCCCTGTTGCGCCTTGGTGGGTTTGATCTCTACACAGCCGAAGAGGAGTTCGGAGGGGGAGAACGCGCGCTGTCCTTCATGGAGGGCCGCCAATTCAGCATTGGGCAGGGCGTTATGTGTTTGCCAAGGATCACCCGCATCCGTTTCGATCCTTTTCCGCCAAATCTGGGAGTAGGCCATCTCCTTGAGTTTTGACCCTTCGAGATCGAAATAGACGATCTGTCCCACGACCAGGCGAATCTTGTTGCCATCACGGGCTGGATTGTCATTTCTGGCGATGTTCGGTGGATCGAGTTTAGGCAGCATCTTCCCGTGCTTGTCGCCATCCTCCGTGCGTTCATCGCATAGGGCCTGTAGGCGGTTCAGCACCATGGGCGTAATCAGGTATTCATCGCCAGACTCAGCATCGGCCACCTTCCAGTCCGATTCGTTTGTTCCACGAATGATTTTGCCCTTTTTTGGTAGTGCCTGTGCGGTGTTTGCCCGCACGGAATAATGCCGGTCATCCATTACCCGCAATGCCGAGCGCGTAATGGGCTCATGCAGACTGGAAGCCATGCCCCGTAGACTGGTGGCGGGCAGGGCGATTTGTCCGTTCAGTTTGAAGTTTTCTTTCTGTTTCGGGTCCTGGGTGTTTGGAACATCGCCAGCACCGATGAAGATCGGGGTTTGGGTGGTGAGGCGGCAGACCAGGCGACCGTTGAAGGTGTTGGGGGCGTAGCGGGCGTGGCTGTGGTGGGTTTTGTTTGGGTCGGCGATGTCGCCATATTTCGCCCACTTGTCTTTCTGCGCTTCGCCGAAGGGGATGAAGACGTAGGGGTTGTGGAAGTCGCCCGAAGATGGGGTTTGCGGCTCTTCCGGTGCGGTGGGTTCTGCCGCTGCTCCAGCGTTTCGTGTTTTGGTGGATGCGCTATCGCTTATCCACCCTACATGATTCCGGCTGTTGGCGAATGCTTCGAGCGCCTTGCCGATGGTATCGATACCGGCGGGATTGTCCTTATTGAGCGCGGCATCCAGGGCCTTCCAGCATTCGCTATGGGAACGGCCATAGCCCTTGGCGGCGCCATAGCCGAGGGGTATGTCGCCTTCGTCCAGGTCGCGTAGGGTGTGGGCCAGCAGGCCAATAATCTGGGCGGTGGCGCCGGGTGATTTTTGTTCCAGTAGGCCCAGTCGGCGCAGGTCCAGGCTGATGCTGCCAGTCAGGGTGGGGTAGTCGAGCGCCTCGATATTGAACTTGGCCGTGTCCTTGCCGCCGCCGGTGAGGCGGTCGATGGCGACCATGTCGTGGTCAAGGGTTTTTGTACCCTTTTGCGTGGTGAAGTTGGAGATGCGAATGAGGCTGCGCCAGCCGGGGGCGCCGAACAGCATGGCGGCGAGGTCGAGCTTGTTGCTGGCTTCCCCGACATTATGAACCGCCGGAACCAGATATCCCTTTTCAACTTTTCTGCCGATCGTGCGTAGTATGCGTTCGGCCTGGGCACGTAGGGCGCCGTGCAAGCTGCTGGCGGGGAGTACTGGCTTGCCCTTGTGGTTGGTGCGCGGCTTGCCGTCGGGGGTGCGCACACCTTCGATCTTGGGCTGACGCTGATACACCAAGAAGGGGGTGTGGAACTCCAGTTTCAGATCGGCCAGGGTCAGCCATTGCTCTCCCGTGAGGTTGCAGTGCGTCGGGCTGAGGTTGGTTTGTGTTTGGCTGTAGGGATCGGACCAGATGTCGATACTGGACGGGGCGTTTGTGACAGAGAGTTTCGCCCAAAATTTCGAGAGATTGTCCAACCGCCGCACTTCTCCGACGCTCCAGGCAAAGCGGCCATTGTTGGCCGCCTTGCCTCCGCCAAGGCGCAGGGGGGTGCCCTTGGTTCCCGCCAATTGCAGCAGGCCGAGTAGGGCCTGGATGGCGGATTCATCCAGGGCACGGGCGGTACATTCGAAACGGAATTTCGTCCCCGGCGGCACCACCTGTTCCAGGAACAGCAATTTGTCTTCCGCCGTGCGGTAGTCGCGGTCGATGACCACATGGGGCAGGTTGGCGGTGTGGGGGTGGGGGTGATCCTTTGCTCTCCAGTTGGGCAGCTCCGAGCTGGTCGGCAATGTCTCAGACACAGCCATGAGGTTGCAGAACTCGACCTGGGCGGGCTGAGTGGTGTTGTCCTTTTGGCTTTCGCAGCCAAACAGTGTTTCTCGCAACTTCTGCGACAGGCCGGTTTGGCAGGCCAGGGCATTGAGCGCCCCTTTCAGGCTGCTCGCGGGGATATAGGGCCGCTTCTGGTCGTCGCGCACCACGGCGATGACATGCCGCTCATGGGGCTGGCCATCCTTTTCAGTGATGGTGATGGGTTCGTCGCGGCCGCTGCCGATGGAGAGTGGTGTTTTCAGGGTGAGGGCGCCCTGGATGCGCCACAGGGGCAGCAGGGTGCGGGTGTCGCGCTCGCCGCCGGTGGCGTTTAATTCCTGAGTCTGTGTGGACATGTTGCTTTCTCCATTCAATGTCGTGTTCAGAGGGAGGCGAAGCCGTGTTGCGGGGCGATCATCACCTCGCCATAACCGTTCTGGGGGCGGTATGGATGGTCTTGCCAGGTTTCGCCATAGGCCGCTTTCACTGATGGCGGCAGTCCCAGACCCTGGGATTGCCAATGTTGCAACAGCTTTTTGGCGTTCTCAGCGTTCTTCACCTTGAACACGAAGACGCTGCCCGCCTCTGTGAGCACCCAGGGCTGATAGGCCTTGTGCTTGGGGTCGAGGTAACGGCGCTTCAGGTACTCCCCCCCTTCCAGCCGCTGAGTGGCAAAGAAGTGGCTGAGCTGTAGCGACTCTTTGCAACCCTTTTGTTCGGCAAGGCTGGCGAAGGCGTCCTGGTAAATGGTCAGCAGATCGGCATCGGGGCTGTCGGCAATAGCATCAGCGGGGAACAGCAGGGTATCGGTGATCAGTAGCAGGGGGATTTGGCCGCCTAGTTTCAGGTCGCTTTCCCATACGGATTTCGCGCTTGCATCGGCATGCACTGCCAATAGGGCATCGGTCTTGCCCAGGGGGAAGAGGCCGTAGCCAAGAAGTTCAGCCAATTCCTTGGCGATGTTGTCCTGATCTGATTTATCGGTGATGCCGCTGAGGTCGAGATCGAAGAGCCATTCGGTCAGCAGGTGGCCGCTGTCATCGCGGGGGGCGTAGACGCTTTCGTAGGCGAACAGGCTTTGATCCTTGGCCTTGCCGTCCTTGTCGATATCGGTGCGGATGCGCAGGTGTTTGCGGGTCTCGCCCCAGCCTTGACCGGCGGCGGCTCTGTCGTATTCCTTGCCTTTCCAGTCGGTCTGGAAGGCGGGGGTATGCGCGAGCGATGCGGGGGGCGTTTTGTGCCGCCAGGCATCACGAATCTCGTCGCCATAGGCAATCAGCGATTGGGGCAAGGGCACGGACCGTCCTTTTCCCTTTTGGGCCGGCAGGGCATGGGTGCAGCGCAGGTTGCTGAAGTTCTTCGCCAGGGAGGTGCCGATGTTGTCGAGGTCGGATACTCCATGCCGGGCCGCCAGCATCTGGGCCATGGCCCCTAGTATCGTGCCGCCGCTGATGATGTCGCTTGATTCGAAGACGTTGCCGCGACGGCTGCGGGTGCCTACGCACAGGGCCACGTCGCCGCCGAGGGCGAGCCGGTAGCGATCCTGACCCGGCGGAAGGTTCAAGGGCGCGGGGTCAATGGGGCTGGCGGACACGGCCACTTCGCGCAGCCGCCCAAAACCAACGCCTCGGTAGGCGCCTAACTGGGTTTGCAGCAGCAGGGCGGCGCGCAGTTGCGGCGGGAGGGTTTCAATCTCTTCTTTGGCGGCCCAGGTGCTCCAAGTGCCGGTGAAACGGAGCTTCGCTCCGGGCGCGGCGATCTGTTCGATGAGGAGGAGCGCCCCCGGTTCCACCGCGCCGGTGTCGTCGTTCTGGCGGATGCGGGAAAGTTCATCACCCTGGGGCTTGCCGTTAAGGTCTTTGCCGTTGATCTGCTTCAGTACAAGGTCATCCACCCGCAGACGGGCGCGCTCCCCGCCCTGTCCGCTGACACCTTTCTGGCCAAACCACTTATCGGCATCCGCGCTGCCGAGTTGGCCTTGCAGGCTGTACCAGGCCTCGACAATGCGGCCGGTGACCAGGGTCCCTGGCAATATGGGTCGGCCCCGGTGGTCGGTCAGCAGGGTGGCATCCAGCCCGTAGCGGCCGGGGTCGTTGCCGTGGACCAGGTAGGGGGCTTCGAGGCTGATGTCGATAGTGATGGCGTGGAGTTGGCGGGTCATGACTGTGCCCCCTGTTGATCGCTATTGTTCCAGTCGGGGCAGTAGTCCCAGAGTTCGGCTAGCTTGAGCCAGGCGCCCAGGTCGTCACAGTTTGCCACTGCGATATCCCAAGCCGTTTTTTTGGGGTGGAGCTTGGACCAGAGGGTCTTGAACTTCTCGCCACCGGCTTCCTCCACTTGCTGGCGGGCGCGCCGGATCAGGGGCATCTCTTTCCCTTCGGCATCGAAGGCGCCGTGTTCGGCCAGAGCACGGGTGATGTGGACGATGGCGGAACGGGGCAGCTCATTCCGCAGGCTGGGGAAATCTTGGGCCAGTGTATCCAGGGCATGGCTATCGAGGGCCAGATCGGGCCATTTCAGCGTTTCTCCAAAGCGGCGCTCCAGGTAGTCGTCCAGTCCTGAGCCGGTATGGTCGAAAGACTCCAACACCAGCCAGTTGAGGCTGTTGGCCTCGCGGTTTGCCTCCTTGCCCTTCTCCGCCAGGGCCTTGGCCAGGTGGGAGATGCGGCTGATGGGGGCCTGGTGGTGGCAAAAGACCAGACCACAGGCGTGGGTAAGGGATTTGTCCTTTCCTTCCAGTTTGTACTTCATCCCTTGGGTCTGCTCAATGAACAGTCGGGCCAGTTCCATTCCGCACCAGCCCGGCACCGCGAACATCAATTCGTCGCCGCCCCAGAGCAGGGTTTCGAGTCGCAATCGGCTCCCGGCAAGCCAGTGTTTCTGTGTGGCAGCGTGGTCCAGCAGGGCAGATAGCAGGGCATTGCGTTGGCCTTTGATGTAGCCGTCCCACTTTTCCAGCTCTGCTTTATTACAGCCGCGGGCGATTGCGCCGAAGTTGTTGCCGTCGGCGTAGAAGACCGCCAGTTTGCCGTTCAATGTGCGGGGTTGGAGATCGAGGCCCTTGCCGTCCGTTATCTTCTCGAAGTCTTTGGCGAATTTGAAGCGGGAGTACCGGCTCTCCAAGGTGCGGTTGTAAAAGTCACGCTTGGATCGAACCCCGTGTTTTCTCCGAGCTTGCACCGATGTGCTGACTTGTTGGTTTTTTCCTTTCACGGACATTGTTCTCTGGGCTGGGCGGACCTCATCCACGGCGCAGATTCCAAGGCTACCCGCGTCCAGGCCCATGGGTGAGAAGCTCAAGCGCTGCATCTGACGCCAGCGGTTGGCGGCCACGGCGGACCGCTCCAGGGACGGGAACTCTGCTTCTTCGCCCTGCACGGTGTCTAGCACAAACGTGCCGTAGCGATAGGGTTCCTTTTGCAGTAATTCCTTGATGCTGTCGATTGCTGCCGCGGCATCACCCGTGACTTTGAACAGCCCGGCGGATGCCCCGGTACTGATCCGTTTCAACGTGGAAATGTTCTTTTTCTCGATTTCATTGATGACCTCCAGCAGCATCAGGCTGCCGCCGCGCCGGGTGGAGAGGTCTTCGGTATCCTCTATGGAGTGGGCGAGGTTGACGCCCTCGATTCTGAATAGGTGCATGTGACCTCCTGATCAAGTCCGGTTGTGTCTGAAATAGCCTCTTTCCCAAGCGATAAACAAAAAGGAGATGCCGAGTCCAAAAGAAAGAACCAATCCCCAAACGATCAAATCACTCAAGTCCTTAACACCTTCAATCCTGTTCATCCCGAGAATTCCAGCTAGAAGGGATAGAAAGGCGAGCAGAAATCCGGCAACGGCAACATACGAAAGCTTGTCATTGAGTTCCCCCGCGGCGCGCAGTTCGCTGTAATCCACCAAGTCCTTCAATTCCTGCCGTACTTCGTCATAGAGATCCTGTATGCGCAGGTGTTCGTGCCACTTTTGGAACAGCTCTTGTCCCTGTTGCTGTGGGGTGATCTCGTCGAACCAGAAGTTCTGGGTGAATTCGACGAAGTGGTCATAGAACGCCCTGACCTCTTTCTGATCCGGCAGGTGGATGTCCTTCCCTTCCCGCGAGACCATTTCGCCCAGCCGTTGCGACATCGATAACAGGGCGGCCTTCTGGAAATGGGCGATGAGTCCCATCTCGACGTAGATATGGCGGAAGGTAGCGTGGGCGCCGTTTTCTTTATTGGTGAAAAAATCCGTGTCCTGACTACTGCCGGCGAAGCAGAAGGCATAGCCGCAGTTGAGGATGCGCGAGGGGGCATCGCTGCTTTCGCCCGGTTCGTACCAATAGCGGTCGTAACAATACTTTTCCTCGAAGTCGCCGGTGAATGCGTGGGCGTAAGGCAGGCAATCGTCTCCGGGCGCGTCGGCAAAGCAGAGACGCATCCAGTTTCCCCGATCTACCGCGCGGGGGTCATCGAACGCGATCCAGGAGAAGATGGGCGTGCGGTCGTCGCCGAGCTGTTGGGCTCGGAATTGTCCGCCGGCTTCCCCATAGCAGACGAAGGGTGCCAGCAAGCTGCGCCAGTGTTCTGCCCAAGGGTAGGCGGGTCGTTCATTTTTCGGGTCTCTCAAAAGGCATTCCTGGTAGGGGGTCATGAAGCCAAATGATTTATCCCTGTAGATCCCCGGTTTTCCTATCTCCGCCCCCCCTTCGCTTTGCAGCGTGACCGCGACAGGGCAGTGGCCGCCAAACCATGTCTTGTCATCGTTCTCCCCAAAACAGTCAACGTATGGGGGATAGAGTCGGCGGAGGGAGTCCAGTAGCAATTGGGCCTTTCGAAGACTCAATGGCGATTGCGGTGCAACCTCCAGCAACAAGACGCCGATGTCCGGCTGGAACAGGATGAGTTCACAACGCAGGACCCGGAGAAGAAGGGTGAATTCTCCCGTGGTCCAATGGCCGAGATCTGCCTTGATTTGCTTGATATCAGTCCGGTGGTAACGCCTCACCTGCTTTCTGTTATGCAGAAACCGCCGTACGAAGGGGTGAAAGTAGGCACGTGCCTGATAGGCGCGGAATTCTCCCCAGGGCTCCTCATTATCTGGTGTGGCACCTTCCTTCCAGGGCGGATCTTTGAGCGATTCGGCAACCGCGTCCAAACTACCCGGCGGGCTGTTGTCTGGCTTGGCGATGTTGAAGGGTAGGCAGATGACATGGGTCAGGTCGTTGCAGACGATGCTTTCAGCTTTGTTTTCCATAAGTGTCTCTTTCGGGATCATTGATTTCTCAGTGCATAACACCCGCACCCCATGGTGGTTTTCTGACCCACCCCCAGCCACTGGCCCCAGTGGAGCAGGGTATGCTCGTGCTCGATACCAGTGGGGTGATAGAGCAGGTCGCCAACGATGCCGGGGATGAGTAGGGTGCGGCGGCCGGGCGGTTGATGTTCTTCGGTGTCCGGCGTTGATCGCGGCGTGGCGCTGTATTCCCAGGCAATTTGCTGGACGGGGGAGGCTGCTGGAGTCAGGGGTTCGATGTGTCGCATGGCCTGCGGGGTAGTCCAGTCGGGCGGTAGGTTCAAGGCGTCGGCCAATTCCGGTTCCAGGGCGCGCAAGCGGGCCGCGATGGAGTCCAGGACCGAGCCGAGACCGGGCAAGGGCAGGCCATGGGCGATCCGCTCCCTATCGCGTTGCGCCTTGCGCGAGGCCAGGAGTAACGGTGAACGGAAGGCGAGGCGATAGAAAGCGGCGAACCCATTTCCGGCAGGGGTCGAGTCGGCCAGGGACTGGATGTTGTGCGTTATCGGCGGCTCTTCTACGCCTTCGAGGAGGCGCCCCTGTTCAACCAGGAGATAGGCTTGACCCAGTGGGTTGATGCTCCACACCTGGACAATCTGGATGTAACGGCCGTTGATGCCGTTGGATTGCTGTTCCAGGAGTGCGCGCAGGATGACCGGCCAGGCCCCGGCGCTGGTGCCATAGAGGATGATGCCGAAGCGGAGGTGGTCGCGGATGGGTTCGCCGAAGGGTGGCGGTTGGATCATCATTTCTGCAAGCTGGTTCGAACCCTGGGGCCGTAATACCGGTAGCAGGTGGGGGGCATGGTTCTTTATTCCGCCTTCGACGAAGCCATGCAGTACACCGCCGAGATGGGCCGGCAAGGGTACGCGCCCCGCTCCGATTTGCAGGTCCAGGGTCAGCATCAGCATGGCGACTCGCCTTTTGCCCAGGCGGCAAGCCACTGCCAACAGCCTCGCGTGTGGCGCGCATCGGCGAGGGCGTTGTGGTGCCCGGTTTGCTGGGGAGGAAAGGGCGGGGCGCCCGATTGAATGCGCCATTGCTCGACATCCATGGCCAAGAAAGGCCAGCCTTCGGGCCAGTCGGTAAGGGTGCCGAACAACTGGCGCAGGATGATCCAGTCATATTCCCCGCAGTCCGCCCAGAATTCGGGCCTTGCCCCCTCGGCGAAGAAGGCCTGCAACTCCTGGCGGATAAGCTGGCGGGATTTCTTTTCCACGTCTCCCAGTTGCGGGAGTACGTTCCTCACTAGCCAGTCCGTTGCCCGGTCCGGGTCATAGTCCGAGGAGACGGCGTAATACTCGCGTCCATCCTCCGCAACCACGCCGATGCTGATCAGGGCTAGGTGGCGCCCGTCATCATGGAACTCGGTATCAAACCAGTAACGCATACGACCTCCCTATACGTAGCTTGTGTGCCTTTACCTGAAGCTTTTCACAGCTCGGCCAGCAACACTGTCTTGTGGAACAGCCATTCGGTCTTACAAGCGGACGCTATTGGTCCACAGACAGGTCCAGAAATGACCTCAAAGCAATAACGGTCTTTGTGGAGGTGATTAGACTAACTCTTGGAACCGCTGCCGAAAAGCCATAGGGCTAGAAATGCCGTGAAAAGTCTCCTGGGTGCCACCGGTGCCGCTCACGGTGATCGAGCCAAAGCCCAGGCAGAATGAAGAGCGCCCGAAACCCGCGTAACAGCGGGTTTTTTGTGTATGAGAGAAAGGGGACATCATCCGGCGGGCGAGCCGCTGGTCCCGGCGAATTGACCGACCTGACAACAAGGCCCCCTACCGCGTCTTCACCAGAATGCGTCCCCACACCCGGCCGGCCAGGACTTCGTCGAAGGCGGCGGGGAGTTCATCCAGGCCGATCTCCCGGTTGAGGACGAGATCAAGGGATTGAGCGTCTAAAAGGCTGGAGAGCCGTTCCCAGACCGCAAGGCGGGTGTCATGGCGGCTGTCCGCCGAGTTGACGCCCAGCAGGGAGACACCGCGAAGGATAAAGGGCATGACCGAGGTGATCAGCTCATGGCCGGCGGCCAGGCCGATGGCGGCGACATTGCCGCCGCGGTCGACCTGGGGCAACAGGCCGGCCAGGATCTCACCGCCGACGTTATCGACAATACCGCCCCAATAACTCCGGTCGAGGGGGTGATCGCTCAGCTCCAAGGCCTCCCTGTCGATCACTCGGGCGGCGCCGAGCCGTTCCAGCCAAGCGCTCCGCTCGGGCTTGCCGCTGACGGCAACCACTTCATAGCCGAGCCGGGAGAACAGCAGCACGGCCAGGCTGCCGACGCCGCCGCTGGCGCCGGTAACGGCGATGGGACCCAGTCCGGGTGTCTGTCCGTTGCGCTCCATGCGCAAAGAGGCAAGGCAAGCGGCGAAGCCGGCCGTGCCCAGCAGCATGGCGCTTCTCGGCGCCAGCCCCTGGGGCATGGCAACGACCCAATCGGCGGGGAGCCGCACATAAGGGGAGTAACCACCATCATGACTGACTCCGAGGCCATAGCCGGTCGCGAGCACCGGATCACCGGGGCGATAGCGCGGATCATCCGATTCGACCACCGTCCCGGCACAGTCGATACCGCCGATGAGGGGAAAATGTCGAATGATCTTGCCGCGACCGGTGCCGGCCAGGGCGTCCTTGTAGTTGACGCTGGAATACAAGGTCTCAATCAGGACGCCGCCTGCGCCGATCTCCCCCAGGCCAACCTCCTCCAGCCCCGAGTGATAGCCTTCGCTGTCGTTGTGGATACGGAATGCGTTGATTTTCTGCATGAACGAACCCTCTCTGCCTTGGTGTGGGCAGTCAGCTTGGCATGGATGGATTCGGTACGCGGGCGACAAACTTGCCGGATGCCCCGGCGTAGTAACGTCGTCCGGTCTGAACGGCGGCGCCGGTATGTCGCGCCCCATGTAGGCAAGCGCGGACATGCAGCAATGCTTGCCCATCATCCCGCCAATGCCGCCTGCCGAATCGCTTCGGTCGCCCACTGATTGAGGCTCTGGCCATGCGCGGCGGCGGCGATGGCTGCGGCTTCGTGCGTGGCCGGATCGACCCGCAAGGAGAACTTGCCGGAGAAGTGCTTGCGCGGTTCGACACCGCGTTGCTCGCAGGCTTCGAGGAACAGGCGCAAAGAGATTTCCCCCTCACGCCTCAAGCCATCGACATCCTTGGCGTAGAAATCCGCCCCGCCGTTCAGGCCGACGAACTCCCCCCGGAACATCTGGATTCCCGGGTCGAACGCGATGACCGCTTGATAGCCGTTGATCGTCATGATGTTCATGGTTTCACTCCGTTCTCTTCCAGCCACTTACGAATTGCCGCGACCGCACCCTTGTCGGTATCCGGCGACGGGTGTGGCCGATGAAAAACCCGCACGACGCCGAACAGGAACACTTCCACGCGAGAGCCTTCACGCTCGGCAATCTCCGCGCCCAATTCCCGGAACAGGATTTCGATGTCGGCCCAGCGGATATTCGCCGATACAGGCCGGACATAGATCAGGTCGAGGGTGCGTAGGTGCTTTCGCTTCATGGCTTTATGGTAGTAAATAGTGGTATCACAACGCAAGCGCAACCCTTCCCGCACAGCCCCTCATGCGGCTTGCTCCTGGTGAAGGTTGATTCTTTATTGTTGAATGGGCCGGTCTGTATAATCCGCTGCTTGTGTTTGGCCGGATTGCCCCCATTTGATGGGGTCTAAGCCTATGATGTGTCGATCCCAGGTTCAACCGGGATCTTTCCGTTTCTCCCGTTGTATCCGAGGTTCGTTCCATGCCTTTTTTTGATTACTGCTGCGATGCCTGTGGCCACGAATTCGAGGCCATGCAGAAGATCAGCGACGCGCCGCTGACCGATTGCCCCGCCTGTGCAAAACCTACGCTGAAGAAACAGCTCTCCGCGCCTGGCTTCCGTCTCAAGGGCGGTGGCTGGTACGAGACCGACTTCAAATCCGGCAACAAGAAGAACGTCCATGAATCCTCGTCCAAGTCCGAGAGCGGCCCCGCCTGCGCCGCGAGCGGCGGCGGTTGCCCGGCCTCCAAGTAAGCAGGCCCCGGCATGAAGCGTTATCTGGTGGCCGGCCTGCTGATCTGGCTACCCCTGGGCGTGACCCTGATGGTAGTCAAGCTGCTGGTCAACTGGCTTGACGGCGTCCTCTTACTGGTGCCGGAGCACTACCGGCCCGATCAGTTGCTGGGATTTCACATCCCCGGATTGGGGGTGGTGCTCTCGGTGCTGGTGGTGCTGCTGACCGGCGTCCTCGCTGCCAACTTCTTCGGCCGCCGCCTAGTCGCCCTTTGGGAAAACCTGCTCTCCCGCATCCCCTTTGTCCGTTCCGTCTACTCCGCCTCCAAACAACTCGCGGAGACCATGTTCTCCGACAGCAGCCAGTCCTTCCGCAAGGTGGTGCTGGTGGAGTGGCCGCGCAAGGGCA
Organism: Gammaproteobacteria bacterium; assembly: GCA_018812525.1. Lineage (GTDB taxonomy): Bacteria > Pseudomonadota > Gammaproteobacteria > Chromatiales > Chromatiaceae > YD12-FULL-61-37. The sequence goes on along the minus strand of JAHJDE010000106.1, from coordinate 2,651 downwards.
TGTGGACCCTGGCCTTTCAGACCGGGATCGACGTTGGCGAGGCGCAACAGAAGACCGGCCGGCAGGTTATCAATCTCTATGTCCCCACCACGCCCAACCCGACTGGGGGCTACTTCGTCATGGCCGCCAGGGAGGAAGTGGTGGAACTGGACATGAGCGTTGACGAAGGACTGAAGATGCTGCTCTCCATGGGCGCCGTCGTCCCTGCCAACAGGGTCGCCGAACTTGCGGGCCATTCGGCAAATCCTTAATATTCCCGCTCTTTAGGCGATTGCCGGAGATTAATATCCCAGATTGCGCAGGATTTTCGTTCCCCTGCAAGGCGCCACAGGCGGCGTATAGTCGAACTATGTAACACCTGGGGCAGCGCCGCAGGGGGGCGAAAAGACAAGCAAGATGGGATATTAATTGACAGAAATCGCCTTAGCTGGCGCTCTCGCCTCAATCACTCTCTGGGAACTTCCGATCATGCGCAGCCACTATTGCGGCGACCTGAACGCCTCTCATACCGGCCAGACCGTGCAGCTCTGCGGCTGGGTCAATCGCCGCCGCGACCATGGCGGCGTCATCTTCATCGACCTGCGCGACCGGGGCGGCTTGGTGCAGGTGGTCTATGACCCTGATCTGCCGGAGGTCTTCGCCGCCGCCGAGCATGTGCGCAATGAATTCGTGGTGCGCGTCACCGGGCTGGTCCGCCGTCGTCCGGCAGGGACCGAGAACGCCGGCATCAGCACCGGGGAAATCGAGATCCTGGGCAAGGGGCTGGAGATCCTCAACCCAGCCGAGACCCCTCCCTTCCAATTAGATGAGGACGAGATCAACGAAGAGCTGCGACTGCGCTACCGCTACATCGACCTGCGCCGCCCGGTGATGCAGGAGCGCATCAAGCTGCGCGCCCGCGTCACCCGTGGCCTGCGCCGCTTCCTGGACGACAACGGCTTCCTCGACATCGAGACCCCCATGCTGACCAAGGCGACCCCCGAGGGCGCGCGCGATTATCTGGTGCCGAGCCGCACCCACGCGGGCAAGTTCTTCGCGTTGCCCCAGTCGCCCCAGTTGTTCAAGCAGTTGCTGATGATGGCCGGCATGGACCGCTATTACCAGATCGTCCGCTGCTTCCGCGACGAGGACCTGCGCGCTGATCGCCAGCCCGAATTCACCCAGCTCGACATCGAGACCTCCTTCATGAACGAGGGGGAGATCACCCAGATGATGGAGGCCATGATCCGCAACCTCTTCAAGGAGGTGCTGGCAATCGACCTGCCCGATCCCTTCCCGCGCATGACCTTTGCCGAGACCATACGCCGCTTCGGTTCCGACAAGCCCGATCTGCGCTGCCCCCTGGAATTCATCGACGTGGGCGACCTGATGGCCGAGGTCGATTTCAAGGTCTTCGCCGGCCCGGCAAAGGACCCCCACGGCCGCGTGGTGGCCCTGCGTCTGCCCAAGGGCGGCGAGCTGTCGCGCAAGGAGATCGACGACTACACCAAGTTCGTCGGCATCTACGGCGCCAAGGGCCTGGCCTACATCAAGGTCAACGACTGGGCCAAGGGCACCGAGGGCTTGCAGTCGCCCATCCTCAAGTTTCTGCCGGATGAAACGGTCAAGGGCATCATGGCCCGCACCGGCGCCCAGGACGGCGACCTGATCTTCTTCGGCGCCGACAAGGCCAAGGTCGTCAACGAGGCCCTGGGCGCCCTGCGGGTAAAGCTGGGCGAGGACCGGGGGCTGATGGAACAGGCCTGGCGGCCCCTCTGGGTGGTCGATTTCCCCATGTTCGAAGAGGGCGACGACAACCGCTGGTACGCCCTGCATCACCCCTTCACCGCCCCCATGGACGAGGACCTGCACCTCCTGGCCAGCGACCCCGGCACCGTCCGCTCCAAGGCCTATGACATGGTCCTTAACGGCAGCGAGCTCGGCGGCGGTTCCATCCGTATCCACCGCCAGGAGACCCAGCAGCAGGTCTTTGGCCTGCTCGGCATCGGCGAGGAAGAGGCCCAGGAAAAGTTCGGCTTCCTGCTCAACGCCCTCAAATACGGCTGCCCGCCCCACGGCGGCCTCGCCTTCGGCCTGGACCGCCTCGTCATGCTCATGACCGGCGCCAGCTCCATCCGCGATGTCATGGCCTTCCCCAAGACCCAGACCGCAGGCTGCCTGCTCACCTCCGCCCCCTCCGAGGTCGATCCCGCGCAACTGCGCGAACTGAGCATCCGCGTGAAACTGCCACAGAAAGAGACCAAGGCCCCCGCCGCCTGATCCGGTTGTGATCGACGCGAAAAGGCCCGGTTCCTTTGGGGGACCGGGCCTTTTTTTTCGGGGCCAACCGGCTCGACTTGTAGGATTTTTCTGAATCTTTGGTGCCGGATTGAACGCCATCAATACTCCTGGGATGATGAGGGTCGTGCCTTGGGTTGGGTGGATGTTGAGGGATGTCTAGCTACCATCCGGGGAGTTGGGCAGCGGGCGGTGTTGCGATCTTTGTCGTCTAATTCACGTTGGGCGTGGCGATTATTGTCCAGCCAATAGTTATCACTACATCAAGTTGCCGCATATTGAGTACATGGCAAACCGAAGAATGACTTAATTTTCTTGGTGTCTTTTTGCAAACTACGCATTACAGAATAAATTTTATCCTTTAGTTCAAGCTT
>JAHJDE010000008.1 GCA_018812525.1 Gammaproteobacteria bacterium | reverse complement strand
CAATCTTTCGGAGATAGCTCATAACGTCATCAGGTATCTTTCTCGCATCGCTTAGCCATTCTTCACTCATGACTGCATTCTCCTAATCGCACTTCATTCAGATTATATTGAAGTATAGTTTATAGATGACTATTCTTCTAAATAAATGTTCAGTTAACTCATAGCCGGGCAATACTTCCTCTGGTCAAAGGAGCACAACGGAAAGTGCGATGTGACGATTACACGTAATGGTGAACCTACTACATCCCTTCGTGACCTTGGAGAGTTCGATGTCTTTGTTCGCGACCCACAGTCGGTTGCGATTCTGCACAAAGTACTTGCGAAGGGCGAACCCTCCATTACGTCAATTTTATCCAGAGACACACCCTTCGGCATTCCATCTAACTACAGTGGTTTTCACGAGCAGGCCCGCTCAGGTGATGTACCGCTTTATCTCATAAGGAGGATGAAGCGTAGGGTCGTATTCATACCCAGGAAAGAAATAAACAAGAATACTGACCTGATCAGCACTTACAAGGTGTTGTTGCCAAAGGCATATAATGGGGGCGATGCCATACCACATCAAATTGTTGGTAAGCCGGAGCTTGCCACATCGCCCTCTGTATGTACGCAATCATACATCTTCCTGAGGCTTGATAGTGAGAGCGCAGCACAGAGTGCGCAGTCATACTACACAACAAGATTTTTTCGGTTTCTTGTCTCTCTCCGTAAGATTACTCAGGACGCGCTTCACTCCACATTTAAGTGGGTGCCGATACAGGAGTGGGACAAGATATGGAGCGATGAACTACTGTATGCGAAGTATGGAATTTCTCGAAAAGAGCAGGCGTACATCGAGTCACAAGTAAAAGTAATGAGCATTGATGGTGGCGATGAATAAAACCATCGAGCAAATCCTCGCGCCCAAGCCGGAAGCTCGGCCGCGCATCTACGCCTACTCCATTGGCGACGCTGCACACGAGGGTCTCCTCAAGGTGGGCCAGACCACACGCGATATAAAACAGCGCATTGCCGAGCAGCTCAAGACCGCTGCTATCAAGAACTACCGCATCGAACTCGATGAATCCGCCGAGCGCGAGGACGGCAGCATCTTTACCGATCATGAGGTGCGCGCCGCGCTGATCAAAAAGGGCTTCGAGAACACCGAACTGGAATGGATGCGCTGCTCGGTCAAGGACGTGCGGACTGTGCTCACCGAACTGCGCACCGGCCAGCGGTTCACGGGAACGCATCACGAAACCTTCCCGATGCGTCGGGAGCAAGCGGAGGCGGTAGATAAGACCTTCGACTACTACCAGTCGATCTGGGCAGAGAATAGGGATTCCGTGCCGCGTTTTCTGTGGAACGCGAAGATGCGTTTCGGCAAGACCTTCACTGCCTATCAGTTGGCCAAGAAGCTCTCTGCCCGCCGTGTGCTGGTGGTCACCTTCAAACCAGCCGTCGAGGATGCCTGGCAGACCGATCTTGAGAGTCATGTGGACTTCGATGGCTGGCAGTACCTTTCGCGCTCGTCCGGCAGCGACCCGATGCAGATTGACAGCGAGAAACCCGTCGTCTATTTCGGCTCCTTTCAGGACCTGCTTGGCCGTGACGCGGCGGGGAACATCAAGCCCAGGAATGAATGGCTGCACACCATCAATTGGGACCTGGTGGTATTCGATGAGTATCACTTCGGGGCATGGCGCGAGACCGCCAAGGAGTTGTTCGAAGGCGAAGAGGATGCGGTAGCGAAGAAAGAGGCCAAGCTCGAATACGCCGCAGGGCTGGAGGACGTGAACGAAGACCTTACCGTGCTCTCGGAGAAGGAGACTGAGTTCCTGCCCATCACTACCCGTGCCTACCTCTATCTCTCTGGCACGCCGTTCAAGGCGCTGGCGACGGGTGAGTTCATCGAAGAGCAGATTTTCAACTGGACCTATACCGACGAGCAGCGGGCCAAGGAGACATTCGCCGTCGAGCGTCCAGGTCAGCGGAACCCCTATGGCTCGTTACCGCAGATGCGGCTTCTGACCTATCAGATGCCGGATGAGTTGCTGGCGGTTGCCAGCGGCGGGGAGTTCGACGAGTTTGACCTCAACGCCTTTTTCGAGGCATCGGGCGATGGGGTCGTGGCGCAGTTCAAACACAAGAGCGATGTGCAGAAGTGGTTGGACATCATTCGTGGCGGTTACGCGGCGCAATCGGTCGAGCATTTGAAGACGGGCACGCGGCCGCCGTTTCCCTATTCGGATGTGCGTCTACTGCCCTACCTGCAACACTCGTTTTGGTTCCTGCCCAACGTGGCGGCCTGCCACGCGATGGCCAATCTGCTGACGGAAAGGCACAACACCTTTTGGCATGGCTATGTGGTGGTCGTCGCCGCCGGGGCGTCGGCGGGCATCGGGCTGGAGGCCCTGCCGCCGGTGCGCAAGGCCATCGGCAGCGGGTTCGAGAGCAAGAGCATCACGCTCTCCTGCGGCAAACTCACCACAGGGGTTACGGTAGCGCAGTGGTCATCCATCCTGATGCTGCGCAACCTCAAGTCGCCGGAGACCTATTTTCAGGCAGCATTCCGCGTGCAATCGCCCTGGTCGATCAAGAATCCAAACGGCGACAACCCGAACGAGGAGGAGATCCTCAAGCCTGTTTGTTTCGTGTTCGACTTCGCGCCCACCCGTGCGCTGCGGCAGCTCTCGGAGTACGGCATCGGGCTGTCGCCCAACGAGCCCAACCCGGAGAACGCGGTCAAGGATCTGGTGTCGTTCCTGCCCGTGCTGGCCTACGACGGCGCGAACATGACACAGATCGACGCGGGCGGCATTCTCGACATCGCCATGGCGGGCACCTCGGCCACACTGCTGGCGCGAAAGTGGGAGAGCGCCTTGCTGGTAAACGTGGACAACGACACCTTGCGACGCATCATGGACAACCCCGAAGCGATGGCCGCCGTGGAGCGCATCGAAGGCTGGCGTTCGCTGGGTGACAACATTATCGAGACCATTATCAACAAGAGCGAGAAAGTCAAGGAACTCAAGAACAAAGCCAAGGAGGGTGACCTTTCGCCAAAGGAGAAGAAGGAACTCTCGGAGGAAGAGAAGGAGTACAAGTCCAAGCGCAAGCTGGTACAGGAAAAGCTGATCAAGTTCGCCACGCGCATTCCGGCATTCATGTACCTGACCGACTTCCGCGAAAACACCCTCCAGGATGTCATCACCAGACTCGAACCGGACCTGTTTCTTGCCGTCACCGGCCTGACGGTGCAGGACTTCCATTTGCTGGTGCGACTGAAGGTGTTCAACACCGAGCAGATGAATCAGGCGGTCTTCGCCTTTCGCCGCTATGAGGATGCCTCGCTGCGCTATACCGGCATCGAGAGCCACGAGGGGCTGGCGCACTATGGGTTGTACAACACCGTGGTGGCGCGGGAGTAAAGATGCCGTTGAGCACCACCACCCCGAATCCGGTGGAGCCGTTCCACCATCGCATGGACCCGCGTTCCCTGCCGGGGAAGCTGGCCCGTAAGGAGACCTGGGCCAAGTGCGATATGCTGGCTGCTGTCGCCAAAAACAGGCATCCAAGAAGGAATTGTAAGTGGTCATAAGAAAATTCTATCGAATTGCCCTCGAAAAAATAGGATTGACTTACCATAATGGTAAATAAGACAATCGTCAGCGGCTTTACCGGCGATCTCCCTCTCGACGAGGGGGCGTGCCGCAAGATTGCGGGCGGTCCGCTCTATCCTGCCGGTGAGGTGCTGGCGCTGCTGGCCAGGGAGCGGGAACAGGCCATCGAGTTGTGGACCCGAAAGTGCAAGTCGGATGTCCAGAAATATGGGCTGAACCTGGATGATCTACATGGCCTGCTGGATGAGGCGGTGGGCAATGGGAACTACAGGGGTTCGGAGTGGTGTGTTCAGCGCCCCAACGGCCCCTGGGCGGCCTGTGATGTCTACCGCTTGTTCCGCAATGAGTGGATCGAGTATGCCCACAAGTTTATGAAGATGGAGTATTACCTTAAATTTGCGATGGCCCGCTCCGGGCAATTGCTGTTGTTGGTGTCCTGCCATCTCTCGGAAGATAGGTGATTGTTATGGCGAAGACTGGCGATCTCTGCCGCATCTGCGGCGAAGGACATCTCACCGTGCAGGTTGAGAAAAACCCCGTTGAGTACAAAGGCGTCAGCGAGGAGTTGGACTCGTTTTATTCGGTCTGCGATGCCTGTGGCAGCGAACAGGCGGACGCCGCCCAGACCCGCGTCAACAAGCGCCTGATGATCGCTTTCAAAAAGCGGGTGGACGGCTTGCTGGTCGGTGCAGAGGTGCGGGCGCTCCGGGAGAAGCTGGGCCTGAGCCAGGCAGAGGCCGCACAGGTCTTTGGTGGTGGTCCGGTGGCCTTCTCCAAGTATGAGAGCGACGACGTGGCCCAGTCCGAGGCTATGGACAAGCTGCTGCGTTTGGCGGCTGAATTGCCTCCTGCCTTCGGTCTGTTGTGCCGTCGGGCCGGTCTTGAGCGGGTTTTCGCTGGTGAGCGATGGCAACAGGCGGAAAGCTGGCAGACGGAGCCACGTCGCCCGGCAGAGGCCAGACGACCCATATTGCGCGTGGTATCCAGTTCTATGCCGAGTGCTGACCAGCAGGCGAGATACAAGGACGCGGCATGATCAGCGCCGGTTTGCAGAAGGCCATCGACAACCTGAACATTCAGGATGTTTATGTCCGTGATCAGGTTGCCAGTTGCATTGGTGATTTCGACCCCAAGTATGCGGCGGAGATTGAGCGCCTGACCATCCAGCAAATGCACTTGGTTAAACAGGCCAATGTGGCTGTCCTGGATGACGAAAGCCAGTTGTTGCGAGTGTTTGTTCGACTGGGGGCGCGTTGGATCGACCCAGAGGAAAAAAACGAAGAGCTAGCCGTAAGGGCGGTGATAGAGGCCGAATTCATTGCCGAATATCAGATGACCGCTACGCTGGAACAGGCTTGTATCGATGAATTCTCCCTTAAGAATGCCAGTTATCATATCTGGCCCTATTGGCGAGAGTTGTTGAGCAACCAATGTGCCCGGATGCACCTGCCGAGGTTGATTCTGCCTGCCGTCCAGTTGGCGCATAATCGCCTCCAGGAGGCAGAGGGGTTAGAGTCCCCCGAGACTAAGGTTTCCGATCAATCGGGCTTGTAAGACTACCTCCGGGTAGCAGACCCCAGCCGGTGATGACAAACTGACTGGGGCCTCTGATCCAAGGCTCTGCATCGCAAGGTGCAGGGCCTTTTGTCTATCTGGAGACCGGATTCACCCGGACCGCCCGTCACGCCGCTTGCAGGCTACGCGGCAAGCGTCGCGCTACGCCGTGTCAGGTTCAGGGCCGCCAGACTGCCTCCGCAAGCTTCGGCAGACTGGCTCCGTGGCTCCGGTCGAGTTCCGTCCCCTCCGTTCCCGCCCGCACTCCGCCACTGCGCCCTTCGCCCCCAAACAGCGGGGGCCAAGGGCTTGCGGCTCCGCAGCGGGCTGCGCCGTGCCGGGACTCACTGCCGCCGGATGCTCCGTAAACTCCGCAACCGGCTCTGTGCACCTTGCTGGCTTGGTTACCCTTCGTTACCGCTTGCGCGGGGGCACTGGCAGGCTCGGCTATCGCCCAGCCCGCCGCGCCCCCGCACTGCGCTGGTCTTCCCGCCCCCAATTGTCTGGGGCTCCGGAAAAGGTTCGGCGCTGCCTACCCAACCAGGGCCGGTGGTCGGCAACTGAACATAATGCTGGAAAGGGGGTAGTCGGTTAGCGCCTCCTGGAACAAGCCGTTGTCACCGAGCCCGTCACCGAAGCCGCGGTGACGCATGGCTATGAATGGTGACCACAACATGTAGGGGGTGGAGGCGCTAACCGACTACCCCCT
>JAHJDE010000105.1 GCA_018812525.1 Gammaproteobacteria bacterium | reverse complement strand
GGAGCGGCTCCGCCGCGAAAAGAGATCTATTGAAGATCGGCCAAAGATGGCCTGAAGATGAGATGCGAGATGGACAAGTTATTCCCGGACAGTTCCTAAGCTCAAGGCCGCGTGGGCCGCCGCCAGACGGGCGATGGGGACGCGGGGGCCGGAGCAGGAGACGTAGCTCAGGCCGGTCTCGTGGCAGAACTTGATGGAGGCCGGATGGCCGCCGTGTTCGCCGCAGATGCCCAGCTTCATGTCGGGGCGGACGGTCCGGCCCCAGTTGACCGCCAGTTCCATCAGTTTGCCGACGCCTTTCACGTCCAGGACCTCGAAGGGGTTTTGTCCTGGAGGATCTGGGTCTCGTTGTACATGGGCAAGAACTTGTTCTCCGCGTCCTCGCGGGAGAAGGAGAAGGTCGCCTGGGTCAGGTCGTTGGTGCCGAAGGGGATAACGGTGACAGTTTACTTAATACACATAATAAACAGCAGTATATTTAGTAAACTGTCACCGTAATTCCACAGCCGTCAGCCCCGCCATTTCCGCAAGCTGCGCCTGGGACAGCCCACGCGCCCGCGCGGTGGTGACCAACTGCTCGATCAAGGTCTTGATGTGTTCGGACATAAACTATCGTTTGATTTTAGGCAAGACTTCGTGGTTAGAGGTCGAATATTTATACAACAGTTTAATTCGCCACGCAGATATCAATACCCAAATATTTTTGGCAGGCTCACTCCCTGAGCCTCCCCCCTCCCTATAATTCAATGAAGGCCGGACAACAGGACCGGTCCTTTCAACCCAAGGGAGACCGCCATGAACGACCAACTCACCGAAATCGCCTGTGTCATCGACCGCTCCGGCTCCATGCAAAGCATGGCCGACGATGCCATCGGCGGCTTCAATGCCTTCCTCCAGATCCAGCAACAGCAACCCGGCGCGGCCCGCCTCACCCTGGTCCTGTCGACCACGAATACCTCAAGCCCTACGAGGGACTCGATATCCGCCAAGTGCCGCCCCTGACCGCCAAGACCTACGTCCCCCGCGGCAATACCGCTCTGTTCGACGCCATCGGCCGTACCATCGACGACCTGGGACAGCGGCTCGCAGTCACCCCCGAAGCCAAGCGCCCCGGCCAAGTGATCGTTGCCATCCTCACCGACGGCTATGAAAACGCCAGCACCCGCTACAGCCAGAGCAAGATTGCCGCCATGATCGACCACCAACGTCAGAAATACGGCTGGGAATTCACCTTCCTCGCCGCCGATGAACAAACCATCGACACCGCCGAGGCGATCAACATCGAAGCCCAGGACATCGCCTGCTTCCTGCGCACCCCCGCCGGCATACGGGAGGGCATGGCCACCCTGGCGGACGAGATATCAAAAAAACGGGAAAAGAAGCGGCAATTGATGCCATGAGTTCGCTGAACAAGAAAATCCCTGCGGCGAAAAGCCCGATAGCTCTCATGCCTGAGAGACGGAGCAAGCAGAGCCATGGAAATAACGACAGAAGACCAATCCCCCGTTGCCCACATCCGGCGGGATGAGAACGGCAGCCCAGTATTTCACGATCTTCAAGATCATTTGCGAAAAACGGCGGCCATGGCGGCCGAGTTTGCCAAGCCCTTTGGCTCGGACGATTGGGCCAGGATCGCGGGGGTCTGGCACGACCTGGGCAAATATCAGCCGGCCTTCCAGCAGTACATCCGCAGGGCGAACGACCTGGATGCCCATATCGAAGGTAACGCAACAGGGCCGAAAGACCACGCCATCATCGGCGCACTCCATGCGGTGGAACGGATGGGGGGCACTGGACGGGTGCTGGCCTATCTCATCGCCGGCCACCATGCCGGGTTGGCTGATTTCGAACCCACCCAGACCGGCGACAAGGCGCTCAAACCCAAACTTTATCGAGCTGTACAAGAGGGGCGGCTTGATTTTCTGAAGCATGCCGAGCTACCCGAAGGCTTGCTCCATAGCGCGACCCCGCAGAGCCAACCTCCCGGCAAGGACCGGCAAGATTTAGAAAAGGGCCTCCACCTCTGGCTTCGGCTGCTCTTCTCCTGCCTGACCGATGCCGATTTCCTCGATACCGAGGCCTTCATGCGCCCGGATCGCCCCGAGTTGCGGGCTGGATTTCCCCGTCTCGAATCCTTGCGGGGGCAACTGGATCGCCACCTGGATGCCCTGTCCGCCAGGGCGGAAGCCACGCCGGTCAACCGGATTCGCAACCAAGTCCTCCGCGCATGCCGGGAACAGGCGAAACAACCGCGAGGCGTCTTCTCCCTGACAGTGCCAACCGGTGGCGGCAAGACCCTTTCGTCCCTCGCCTTCGGGCTGGATCACGCCATTGCCCACGGGATGGCACGGGTGATCTACGTCATCCCCTACACCAGCATCATCGAACAGACCGCCGATGTGTTCCGTAAGGCTTTCGACGAGTTGCAGGATGCGGTGGTGGAACACCACTCCAGCGCCGAGGCCGACCCGGGCCAAGAAGACCGCAATACCCGCCTGGCCTGCGAAAACTGGGATGCCCCGATCATCGTCACCACCAGCGTGCAGTTCTTCGAGTCCCTGTTCGCCGCGCGAACCAGCCGCTGCCGCAAGCTGCACAACATCGTCAACAGCGTCGTCATCCTGGACGAGGCGCAACTGATCCCGCCCGAGTTCCGCCAGGTGATCCTCGACAGCCTCAAACGCTTGGTCCGGGACTACGGCGTCTCCCTGGTGATCTGCACCGCCACGCAACCCGAGTTGGGCAGCGTCGATACCTTCCAGCTCAAATACGAAGGACTCCCGACCCCGGTCGAACTGGCCCCGGACCCGGATCGATTGCACCAAGGTCTGAAACGGGTTCGCGTCGAACTCCCCCAAGACCTGAATCAGGCCACCGATTGGGATCAACTCGCCCAGGAATTACGGCAACACCCCTCGTTCCTCTGCATCGTCAACAAGCGCCAGGACTGCCGCGAGCTGCATGCCCGGATGCCGAAAGGGACCTATCACCTCTCGGCCCTCATGTGCGGCCAGCACCGGGCCGATGTGATTGCCCTCATTCGTGCCGATCTGGCGGCCAAGCGACCGACGCGCGTGGTCAGCACCCAGTTGGTGGAGGCGGGGGTGGACCTGGATTTCCCGGTGGTCTACCGCGCCTTGGCCGGGATCGACTCCATCGCCCAGGCTGCTGGGCGCTGTAACCGGGAGGGTTTGTTGGAAGAGGGTCAGGTGAAGGTCTTCATCCCACCCAGCAAGAACTTCGGCCTGATCGCCCGCGCCGAGGAGGCCACCCGAGAACTGCTGCATGGCTTCGAGGGCGACATCCTCCACCCCAGACTGTTCCGCGATTTCTTCCGCCTCTTCTACAGCCGTATTCCGCCCGACAAGGCCGACATCCGACGTCTGCTTACTGCCGAGGGGACCTCCATTCAGTTCCGTAGCGCCGCAGAGCGATTCCGGTTGATCGATGACGGTTATCAAGAGACCGTCTTCGTTACCTACGGCGACAAGGGTATGGAATGGGTTGAGCAACTACGCAGAACCGGCCCGGAACGCTGGCTGATGCGCAAGCTGCAACGCTACGCCGTTGCCATCACCCAGAATGACCAACAGCGGCTGTTGCGGGATGGCTTTATCGAGGAGCCCTATCCGGGGGTTTTCGTGCAGGCGTTGCCGGAGCTGTATGACGCGGAAATTGGACTGATCCTGGAACCACGAAGAGATGTTCGGGGCCTGGTTTGTTAAGCCGGTGCTTCCGAGGAAAATGAAAAGTGTCGCAAGGAGGCCTCGTTATGGAGCGAAAACGGATAATTGCGTAGGGTGGATAAGCGATAGCGCATCCACCACTGCGGCGGTGGGCACGGCGGATGCGTTCCGCTTATCCGCCCTACGGACTACGGACTACGGACTACGGAAATTTCAGAGAAATTCTGGAGAAAGGAGAGATAAATGAAGCGATTCTGTCTTGAGGTAAGCGGCAACTTCGCCTGCTTTACCCGGCCGGAGATGAAGGTGGAGCGGGTGAGCTACGATGTCATCACGCCCTCCGCCGCCCGTGCCGTATTCGAGTCGATCTTGTTCAAGAAGGCGGACGGACGGCCCGCCGTGCGCTGGCACATCCGCAAGATCGAGGTGATGAAGCCGATCCGCTGGATCAATCTGCGCCGCAACGAGCTTGGTGCGGTCATCTCCACCCGCAATGTCACCCAGGCCATGAACAACGGCGGCGTGCTTGCCCTCAATATCGAGGAGGAGCGTCAGCAGCGCGCCGGGCTCTTCCTGCGCGATGTCCAATACCGCCTGCATGCCGACATGGAGGCGTTTATCGAACCGGCGAAATATCAGGCCATGTTCGAACGCCGCGCCAGCAAGGGACAGTGCTTCAACCAGCCCTATCTGGGCTGCCGCGAGTTCTCCGCTGATTTCCGCCTGATCGATCCCGATGAGTCTGCCGAAACTATCTCGGAAGACCGCGCCCTCGGCTGGATGCTCTACGACCTCGATTTCGGCGATCCCAACAATCCCCTGCCGCGCTTCTTCAATGCCCGCATGGAACAAGGTGTAGTGCAGGTGCCTGAGTGGGAGAGCGAGGAGGTGCGGGGATGATCTTGCAGAGTCTCAGCCATTACTACCAACGCAAGGCGAGCGGCGGCGAGAACGAGCTGGCGCCCTTTGGCTTTGAGCGCAAGGGGATCGAGTTCATGCTCCTGCTGGACCGCGAGGGAACGCTCATCAATATCGAAGATATCCGCGAGCAGCAAGGGAAGAAGAAGGTTGCTCGCGAGTACCTGATGCCCCAAGGGGTGAAAAAAACCTCGGGCATCGCCGCCAATCTGCTGTGGGATAACGCCGAATATGTATTGGGCCTGGAACAAAAAGGCAAGCCCGAGCGGACGGAACATGCTCATGTGGAGTTTATGAGGCGCATCCGAACAGAGCTTGGTGAACTGGATGATGAAGGCATCCAGGCGGTACTTCGATTCCTAGAGGTGCTTGATCTCTCCCACCTGGAATCCTTCCCCGCCTGGCCCGAACTGAGGGAATCCACCGGCAATCTCAGCTTCCGGCTGCAAGGCGATCCGGGGCCGGTCTGTCAGCGACCGGGAGTAGTCAAGGCCATTGAACAAGCGGCCGAAATCGAGGGCAACAAGGGGATATGCCTGGTCAGCGGCGATCATGACGAACCCTTGGCCACCCACCCCGCGATCAAGGGGGTTTGGGGCGCGCAAAGTTCGGGGGCTAACATCGTCTCCTTCAATCTGGATGCCTTCCGCTCCTGGGGCAAAGAACAGGGGCATAACGCCCCGGTCGGAAAGCATGCCGCTTTTGCCTACACCACGGCCCTCAATCATTTGCTGCGGAGCGATTCTCACCAGCGCTTCCAAATCGGCGACACCTCCACGATCTTCTGGGCGGACCGGGCTACCCAGGTGGAGACCGACCTCCCCGACTGGCTGCGTGAGCCGCCGTCGGATGACCCCGACCGCAACACCGTCAAGATCAAGGCCCTCTACGAATCGGTCCGCAAGGGCGGCTTTAGCCCGGACGACGATAAGAACCGTTTCTATGTCCTGGGCCTGGCCCCTAATGCCGCTCGCATCGCCATCCGCTTCTGGGAGGTAGGCACGGTCGCAGACATTAGCCGGAGAATCGTTCAGCACTTCGACGACCTGGCCATCGACCGGAGCCCCAATGACCCGCCCTATCCCTCCCTGTTCCGGCTATTGGTGCATGTCGCCGTGCTGGGCAAGGCCGACAACATACCGCCCAACATCGGCGGCGATTTCATGCGCGCGGTGCTCGGTGGTCTGCCCTATCCCTACACCCTGTTGCAGGCGGCGATCCGCCGTAATCGCGCCGAGCGGCGTGTGGACTGCTATCGGGCAGCGCTCACCAAGGCCTGTCTGAATCGCAGGCATCGCGCCAACCCATCGTCTTCCCCCCTTGAAAAGGAGATCAACGTGTCACTTGATAAAAGCAGAACCGAAATCGGCTACCGGCTGGGACGGCTGTTCGCCGTGCTGGAAAAGGTGCAGGAGGATGCCCAGCCGGGCATCAACGCCACTATCCGCGATCGCTACTACGGCGCAGCATCGAGCAGCCCGCTCTCGGTATTCAGCACCCTGATGAAACTGAAGAACCATCACCTGTCGAAACTTGAGAATCCCCGTTACGCCGCCCGCTACGAAAAGCTGTTCGGCGAGATCCTCGACGGCATCGAGGCATTTCCTGCTCAAATGCCGTTGACCGAACAGGGGTTGTTCGCCATCGGCTATTACCACCAACGCCAAGACTTCTATACCAAGCACGACAAAGAAACTACTGAAACCCAGGGAGAACAAGCATGAGCGCCATTCAGAATCGTTACGACTTCGTCCTGTTGTTCGATGTAAAGGACGGCAATCCCAACGGCGACCCGGACGCGGGCAATCTGCCAAGGATCGACGCTGAGACCGGGCGCGGTCTGGTCACCGATGTCGCCCTCAAGCGCAAGGTCAGATTTCCTGATCCCTTGCTCAAACCGACTGGCACTTTTTGTTCCTTCACACCAAGGAATAGATCAGTCGTTCGCCGGTTTCTGGATGACAGAAATTGAGTTTGTTCAAATCGGACAGAAGTGCTGCGATGGCG
>JAHJDE010000104.1 GCA_018812525.1 Gammaproteobacteria bacterium | reverse complement strand
GGTGGCAAAGCTGATTACCAAGACCTATGCCACGGGGGTCAAATTGAGTCATCAGCTGCGGCGCCATTATGAGCGGGCACTGGACCGACTGCCCGAATTGCAGAAATGGTTCATTACGATTGATCCCGGCAAAGCCAAGCTCATCTGTGCTTCAGTCATAGGGATTGAATGATTATTCATTGCCGGCTGCCTAACAGAATAGGGGTCTGACCCCTGTGCCCCCTTTTTTCTCGTTCCCTTTTCGTTAAACTCGAACAGAAGGCACGGGGCAAGACCTGACCCCGCGGCGCCGGCGCCGCCGCCGCGCCAACGTCCAAATTCAGCGGTGAGCGAAGCGAGTCCGCTGCAGTGCCGAGTTGGGCGCAGGAGGTTCGGATGGTGGAGAAACGAAGGGATGACCGGCAGCAATATGTTCAGCCTCCGACCTTTTCAGGTCAGCATAAATCGCACGCAGGTTATACCCAAACTTGGCGGCATGGGCCTCACGAATGGCCCTCACTTCATCGACGATTTCGTCATTCAGCATTTTCTTCTCCAAGAAGTTCTTCCGGTGTGCAAATGAATGGCAGAAACAAACCAATCTGTTCAAGGTACTCAGCAATGCCTCTTTGTATCTCCGGGTTTGCAATGTGCCGACAGTTCCATGTCAACAGATAATCCACCCCATTGACTGTGGCGACCGCAATGTGCAACGCATCTTCCGCAGCCTTGGCCGGAACAACTCCACGCTCCACTAACGATTCCGCGATATGGAGTGCCGGCTCGGTGATCAAGAGCAGGGGCACGTCATTCAGCACAGCCAGCCGTTTTTTGGCTGCTTCAGGATCACCTGCGCCACACTCACGCAATACCGACTCCGACACCAGTAGTTCGTACTGGCTGCGGGTTTCCCACCAAGCCAGAGTGATTTGCTGATGGGCAGCACCAATAATGGTTTTACTGGGGCGTGCTGTTAAATAGCTGATGACGGAGGTTTCAACGTAGATTTTGCGCTTCATTAATCCAGTTCTTTATAGAGAAACCGTGGTCTGTCCCGTATTACTTGCGTATTACTACAATCTTCACTTTGGATTGCACCCGCATACGATCAGCCATTTGACATTGAAGGGAAAGCGAAGATCTAAATCTCTCATGACAATCTCCTTGGCGTGCAACCATTTCTATAGAGCCTACGCATAACAAGGAAATCAGGCTCAGGTCTCGCCTTCCAACCTCCATGGTTCAAACCGACTGCGTCCCCACCCGGTCGCCCGCTAACAGGGCCGCGTGGGCCGCCGCTAGACGGGCGATGGGTACGCGGGGGCCGGAGCAGGAGACGTAGCTCAGGCCGATCTCGTGACAGAAGGTGATGGAGGCCGGGTGGCCGCCGTGTTCGCCGCAGATGCCCAGCTTCATGTCGGGGCGGACGGTCCGGCCCCAGTTGACCGCCAGCTCCATCAGTTTGCCGACGCCTTTCACGTCCAGGACCTCGAAGGGGTTGTCCTGGAGGATCTGGGTCTCGTTGTACATGGGCAGGAACTTGTTCTCCGCGTCCTCGCGGGAGAAGGAGAAGGTCGCCTGGGTCAGGTCGTTGGTGCCGAAGGAGAAGAACTCGGCGACCTCGGCCAGGGACCCGGCGCGCATGCAGGCCCGCACCACCTCCAGCATGGAGCCGAACTTGAAATTGACCTTCACCCCGTAGTGGGCCTCGACGGCCTGCCGGATCGAATCGACGATGCCCTTGACCCGCAGCAGTTCCTGCTTGGTGCAGACCTGGGGCACCATGATCTCGGGATGGACCTCGATCCCCTGCTTGATGCACTCGGCCGCCGCCTCCAGCACGGCGCGGATCTGCATGGAATAGATCTCGGGGAAGGTGATGCCGAGGCGCACGCCGCGATGGCCCAGCATGGGGTTGACCTCGTGCAGGGCGCGCACCTTCTTGAGCATGGTCTCCTTCTTTTCGATGGCCTCGTCCACCAGACGGGGATCGGCCATCTTGCCGACGCGGGGGTGGCTGTCGGCGTTGCGGTACATGAACTCGATGGCCTCGGCCAGGATGTCCATGCCGCGCACCGTCTCGCGCAGGTGCTCCAGTTGGTCCAGCTCCTCTTCCAATTGGTGTTCGGTGGGCAGGAATTCGTGGATGGGCGGGTCCAGCAGGCGGATGGTCACGGGCCGGCCGGCCATGGCCTTGAGGATCTCGCGGAAGTCGCCGCGCTGGATCGGCAACAGTTTGTCGAGGGATGACTGGCGGCTGAGGGAGTCCTCGGCCAGGATCATCTCCACCACCAGGGGCAGCCGCTCGCTGGCGTTGAACATGCGCTCGGTGCGGCAGAGGCCGATCCCCTGGGCGCCGAACTCGACGGCCCGGCGGGCATCATGGGGGGTATCGGCGTTGGCCATCACCTTCAGGGCGGCCACCTCGTCGGCCCAAGCCAGCAGGATATTGAGTTCGGGCGAGAACTCGGCGTCGCGCATGGGCACTTCGCCGACGTAGACATTGCCGCTGGTGCCGTCGATGGTGATCAGGTCGCCCTCGCTGATGGTCGCCTCGCCGATGAAGGCCTTGCGCATCTGCACGTCCACATGGATGCCCTCGGCCCCGGCGACGCAGGGCTTGCCCATGCCGCGGGCGACCACGGCGGCGTGGGAGGTCTTGCCGCCGCGCGAGGTCAGGATGCCCTGGGAGGCGAAGAAGCCGTGAATGTCCTCCGGCTTGGTCTCCTCGCGCACCAGGATGACCCGCTCGCCCGCCCTACCCTGCTGTTCGGCGCGATCGGCGTCGAACACGGCCACACCGACGGCCGCGCCGGGCGAGGCCGGCAGGCCCCGGACCAGAGGGGTCGCCTTGGCGGCGGGATCGAGGCGCGGGAACAGCAGTTGTTCCAGCAGCGCGGGCTGGATGCGCAACAGGGCTTGGCGGCGGTCGATCAGTCCCTCGCGGGCCATCTCCACCGAGGTCCGCACCAGGGCGGCGGCGTTCATCTTGCCGTTGCGGGTCTGGAGGCAGTAGAGCCGGCCCTTCTCGATGGTGAACTCGAAGTCCTGGATTTCCTGGTAGTGCCCCTCCAGCCTGTTGCGCAGCTCCACGAGCTGGCGGTATTGCTCCGGCATCTCCTCGTGGAGGGCGTCGATGGTCTTGGGGGTGCGGATGCCGGCCACCACGTCCTCGCCCTGGGCGTTGGTGAGGTATTCGCCGAACATGCGGTTCTCGCCCGTGTCGGGGTAACGGGTGAAGCCAACCCCGGTGGCGCTGTCATCCCCCAGGTTGCCGAAGACCATGGCCACCACGTTGACGGCGGTGCCGTTGGCCATCTCGGGGGTGATGTTGAACTCGCGGCGGTAGTCGATGGCGCGCTTGCCCATCCAGGAGCCGAACACGGCCTTGATGGCGATCTCCAGTTGTTCGTTGGGGTCGACCGGGAAGGGCCGGCCCGTCTCCCGTTCCACCACGGCCAGGAATCGCTCGGCGATCTCCTTCAGATCACGGGCCGAGAGGCCGATGTCCTGCTTCACCCCTGCCCGTTTCTTGACCTCCTCGAACTGGGTGTCGAAGGCCTCGTCCCGCACCCCCAGGGCCACCTTGCCGAACAACTGGATGAAGCGGCGGTAGGAGTCGTAACCGAAACGCTCGTTGCCCGACTGGGCGATCAGCCCCTTCAGGGTCCGCTCGTTCAGGCCCAGGTTGAGGATGGTGTCCATCATGCCCGGCATGGACATGGCCGATCCGGAACGCACCGAGACCAGCAGGGGATTGGCCCCGTCACCGAAGCCCTTGCCGGTCTTCCGTTCGAGTTCCGCCATCTGCAACTGGACCTGCTCGGCCAGGCCATCGGGCAATTGATGACTGGCATCGGCCAGGGTGCTGAGACAGGCCTCGGTGGAGATCACGAACCCCGGCGGCACATTCAGCCCGATCTGGGTCATCTCGCAGAGATTCGCCCCCTTGCCGCCCAGCAGATGTTTGTTCTTGCCGTCACCCTCTTCGAAGGAAAACACATAGTTGGTCTTGGACATCATCGAGCTCCTTTCAACCGCAAAGGACAGTGGAATTTGGGTTCAGTTCTTCGGGGCAGGCTCCCCGTCATTGGCCTTGCCCTGAACTGGCGCGAAGTCAGGCTCCTTGGGGGCCAGGACCTCGGCCTTCTCCTGCGTGGCCGACTCGGGCTTCTGCGCTGCCTCGGGGTGCTTGGCCCTGTAACTCGCCATGATCTCGTCGGTCAGATCCAGTTCGTCGACGAAATCGAAAACCACCGCGTCATTTTTCAACAGCACTATCTTGAAACCCTTTGCCCGGGCTACCTCACGGGCAATGGGCTTGAACAGGTCGCGCAGTTCCCCGATGACACCGGCGCGATGGGTATTGAGTGCCACATCGGCCTGACGCTGGGCCTTGATCAACTGGATCTCGACCGCACGCTGGAGTTCGGCAACCTTCTGGTCGCGACTCCCATCCAGGCTGTCGATCTTCTCCACCTGCTGCTTCAGCTCTTCCAGCAGGGATGCCTTGTATTTCGTCAACTCCTGGACCAACTCCTCCTGTTTGGTCTTGGCCTTTTCCTGCACGGCGGACATCAGGCCCGCCTCCTCGGTGATCCTGTTAATGTCGAAAACGGCGACAATATTTGTGGGGGCCGGGGGTGGAGGCATTTGCCCCTGGCAACCCGTGAACGACAGGGAGGCGATGGCCAGGGACAGAATGAGATTCTTGTTCATGCTATTTCCTATGCAATATCAGTGGTGGTCCCTGTATCCCGCTTTCGGGAACAGGGATGTTCGTCAGGTGAAATTGGAAACCGCGTAACGGTTTCGCCCCAGGCGTTTGGCGTCATAGAGGGCGTGATCGGCCGCTTCCAGCAACTCCTCCGGGGCCATAGGGTCCCTGGGAATCACCGTGGCCACGCCGATGCTCGCGGTAACGACCTCGGCGGCGGGGGAGAAGGCGTGGGGGATCTTCAGTTCGCGGATACCCTCCAGCAACCGCTGCGCAAACTCACGGGCGCCCTGAATATCCGTCTCGGACAGGACGCAGGCGAACTCCTCGCCACCGTAGCGGGCCGCGAAATCGCCCGCCCGCCGTGCCATCCCTTTCATCAGGAGGGCCACCTGCTTGATGCACTCGTCCCCGGCCAGATGGCCGTAATTGTCGTTGTATAACTTGAATGAATCGATATCGACCATCAGCAGGGAGATCGGCTCCCAACGGCGGAAGGATTGGCGCCAGGCGCTGTCGAACTGCTCGTCGAAGCGGCGGCGGTTGGGGATGCCCGTGAGCCCATCGATGGCCGAGAGATTGAACAACCGGTCCCGGTAGCGCTTGAGCTGGATGAGGTTGCGCACCCTGGCCCTGACCACGGGGGGGCTGATGGGCTTGGTGATATAGTCGGCCGCCCCCATCTCCAGGCCCCGCGTCTCGTCCTCCACCGACTCCTTGGCGGTGACGAAGACGATGGGGGTGCCGTCGATCGCAGGATTCTCCTTGAGGCGGCGGCAGACCTCGAAGCCATCCATCCCAGGCATCACCACATCCAGCAGGATCAGGTCCGGATTGACCTTGGGGATGGCCTTCAGCGCCTCCTGCCCGCTCAAGGCCGTCGCAATCCGGAACTCGCCGGACAGGGCGGACTTGAGGGCCGCCATACTGGTCTTTGAATCCTCGACGATGAAGACCCTGGCCTTTTCATCAGACATAAACGAAATCGCCTTTATCCTACAGCCGGGTGAGCCCTCGTTGCACGATAACCTCGAATCTATCCTGGCATGGAGGGTTATTATCTCAAGACAACCTAGGCATTATAGCCAAGCTGGCGTTTACGGATATATGTCAATGATCGATCAAACTCATCGCGTATCCGCAAAGGAACACGAAGAATATCGTAGGGGCGGGTTTAAAACCCGCCCGTACAAACCCGCTCATGGCCGCTCACCCGGAAGGTGAATACATCGAAGGAGATAATCCTGTGATTTCCTTCGCGTCCTTCGCGGTTGAAAGGAGATTTTTTAGACGATACGTAACTACTCAGGTCGACCGGCTTTTTGGGCGATCTGAATAGTTACGACGATTCATCCGTTCAGAGCTTTTCCTCAGCCTGGGCATCCAGCACAACCTCATGGTTGATCCTGGCCTTGCAGGTAAAATTGTAGATCCGGTCGGGGTGCCAGATATGGAAGAGGGCATCCCGGGGCGCGCCGGCCAACACCTTATGGAGACCCTTTTCCCCCATCAGGGTAAGTATGACGCCGTTCTCCTCGACCTGGACATCCACCGAGACCTCCGGGTCGGGCAGGTGCCGACGGGTCTCCCCTTCCGACAGGATGCGGGAGACGACCTTCCGGCTGTCGGCTACCAAGGAGCGCAAATCCCCCTCTTTCGTCGGGCTGTTCGCCTGCTTGAAGAGATAGGCGCCGAAGACATGGGTCGGCTTCTCCGCCGGGATCATTACCTCCCAGGCATATTCAGGGGTGTCGTCCGGCGTCTCCTTCCGCTGCCAGCGCCAGCGATCGGCGTCATGGAGGGGGAACAGGAACTCGGCCCGGTCGGCGAAGACGGTCACCTCGCAGAGGGTTTGCTCTCCCTCTGCCGACGGAGCCAGCGCCTCAAGGCCCCTGGCGTCCACAAGAGACGAAAAGGAGAGCAGGTAACAGGCAAGAACGTAGGCGGCTTTTCTCAATTCTCAATCCTCTGGGTGGCAGCAAAGTCAGCCGTCCATAACCGACACTGCCAATTAGAACCCCTATTCCCGAAAAGTTCCCATCCGCCACCTGGCGTTCTATATTGGACACCTGAAGGGGGACGGCCCAGTATCCAAGGCAAACCAAGAGATCCAACTATCGACACCCAATGACAAGTCCACTACCCAGTCTTATCAATACCTTCGGCCAGGACCTCAAGCGCCGCTACGGGTTCCCGGTCCACAAACTGGCCATCCACGCCGGTTTCACCTGCCCCAACCGCGATGGCAGCAAGGGACGCGGCGGCTGCACCTTCTGCAACAACGTCTCCTTCGGCCCCAATGCCACCCAGGAGCCCGACATCCCGGCCCAGATCGACGCCGGTCGGCGGGTCATCGCCAAGCGGACCCATGCCGCCCATTTCATCGCCTATTTCCAGACCTACACCAATACCTATGCCGATGTGGAGGAACTGGACCGGCTTTATCGAACCGCCCTGAACGAGCCCGGCGTCATCGGTCTTTCCGTGGGGACCCGCCCGGACTGCGTCCAGCCCGAAGTATTGGACCTGCTCTGCCGCTATCGGGATGAGGGTTACGAGGTCTGGCTGGAACTGGGCCTGCAATCAGCCTTCGACGAGACCCTGCGCAAGGTGAACCGGGGCCACGGCTTTGGCGAATACCAGGCCACCGCCCGCGCCGCCCGCGCCCGCGGCCTCTCGCTCTGCACCCACCTGATCATCGGCCTGCCGGGGGAGACCGGCTACCACGCCACGCGGACCCTGGACCGGGTCCTGAACGAAGGGACGGACGGACTCAAGCTTCATCCCCTCCATGTGGTGAAAGGAACGCTACTGGCCAACCAGTGGCGCCGGGGTGAATATCAGCCGTTGACCCAGAACAACTACATCCAGATCGCGGCCAATCTAGTGGAACAGACCCCACCCGAGATCAGCTTCCACCGCCTCACCGGCACCGCCTCAGCCGCCATCCTGCTGGCACCTGACTGGTGCAGCCGCAAGTGGGTGGTGATCGACGGCATCGCCGATGAACTGCTCAGGCGCGGGGGCCGCCAGGGAAGCGCTTTGGTGAGGTCCCCGCTCACCGCAGCCTTCTAACCTGCCATGACGAGCCCTTAGGGAAGTGGAGATTACGAAGAAACCGTTTGCAAACGTCATTGTAGGAGCGGCTTCAGCCACGAAACTCAAAGACTCAATGCATCGCGGCCAAAGCCGCTCCTACGATGGTGCTGGATAAATTGGTAGGTTTGTATTTTCCTTCTCCCCTTACTGTGAAAGTCGCGAAGCGCGCGTTTGCCCCCTCCCCCATTTGGGAGGCGTGCAGGGGCGCAAGCTGGGCATCGATCTGGTTTCCAACCGCGCCCCCCGTGCGGGGGGCGATTCGTCACCAAGGCGGCGGTTACGGCGGCTTTGCGGTTTCAATCCGCGCCCCCCGTGCGGGGGGCGATCCTCTTCTTCGAGCCCGTTGCGGTATTGCGTTTCAATCCGCGCCCCCCGTGCGGGGGGCGATAGTTCGATTTACGGCCTGTGCGAGGCGTCCGCATGTTTCAATCCGCGCCCCCCGTGCGGGGGGCGATTAGCCTTCCGGCGTCACCAGGTCGCCCTTGAGGCCGTTTCAATCCGCGCCCCCCGTGCGGGGGGCGATAGGGGGCCAGGGTCAGGTCTTCGGCGATGACATCGTTTCAATCCGCGCCCCCCGTGCGGGGGGCGATGGCTGTTGGTCGCGTCATAGCCGACGGGCGCGGTGTTTCAATCCGCGCCCCCCGTGCGGGGGGCGATCTTGCCGCTGCCCGATTCGCCGACGATGGCGACGTTTCAATCCGCGCCCCCCGTGCGGGGGGCGATGCCAGCGCTAACAGGAGAATGACATGAGTGACGAGTTTCAATCCGCGCCCCCCGTGCGGGGGGCGATGACGATGATTTTCATGGGCTGATCCTCTCTAGCTGTTTCAATCCGCGCCCCCCGTGCGGGGGGCGATGCGGAGGCGCCTGATGTCACGCGCCCGTAAACAGTTTCAATCCGCGCCCCCCGTGCGGGGGGCGATGGCGGCCATGGCGTCGGCGGCGGGCTGGCCGTCGTTTCAATCCGCGCCCCCCGTGCGGGGGGCGATTCCTCGACACCGAGACCACCGGCCTGGAATGGTGGTTTCAATCCGCGCCCCCCGTGCGGGGGGCGATCTACGATACCGACACCCTGCTTGGGGTTGTGCGCGTTTCAATCCGCGCCCCCCGTGCGGGGGGCGATAAAGATGCGCCTCGGCTTTGGCTCGTAAACCATGTTTCAATCCGCGCCCCCCGTGCGGGGGGCGATCGACCGGTGATCTCTCTGCTCGTTTTCCCTCCTTGTTTCAATCCGCGCCCCCCGTGCGGGGGGCGATTATCTCGGCAGGCCTGCATCACCGTGTAGCGGTGGTTTCAATCCGCGCCCCCCGTGCGGGGGGCGATGGTCTCTTCCAGCATCCGCGCCAGGCGCGAGTTGTTTCAATCCGCGCCCCCCGTGCGGGGGGCGATGGCCGACCTACGTGCCGCCACGGGAGCAATACATGTTTCAATCCGCGCCCCCCGTGCGGGGGGCGATCCGCCTGGACAACCTGGCGTGTATCAGCAGGCAGGTTTCAATCCGCGCCCCCCGTGCGGGGGGCGATCCCTGCGCAAGGGGCACGAATAATGGCGACCATTGTTTCAATCCGCGCCCCCCGTGCGGGGGGCGATTCGCTCTGCCCGCGATAGCGGGCAATCCGCCCAACGTTTCAATCCGCGCCCCCCGTGCGGGGGGCGATACTGGGAGCGTGGCAGACGCTCAATCCCGCTCGCTGTTTCAATCCGCGCCCCCCGTGCGGGGGGCGATGTCGTGGCGGTGTACTGCGCCTCGTAGTCGATATGGTTTCAATCCGCGCCCCCCGTGCGGGGGGCGATCATTCGGTATTGTGGGCGCACACGATCATCCCCTTGTTTCAATCCGCGCCCCCCGTGCGGGGGGCGATGCTCGGTCCAGACCTGGCCGAGGCGTTCGTTGATGTTTCAATCCGCGCCCCCCGTGCGGGGGGCGATCATTGAGGCGGCACCACTTGAGATAGGCGGCGTAGTTTCAATCCGCGCCCCCCGTGCGGGGGGCGATCGCACCTCTCTGAGGTGAGGTGCAGAGGGAGTTTAGCACTCCATTTACGCGAACCGTTTCGAATAGATTGTTAAAGAGCAGAAATTGGTAATGCTCTGGGGTTTGCCTAGGTAGAACCTGTTGTAATTTAAGAAAAAGTCGGCATCGCGACCCCCCCATGGTTTTGCTGGGCGCTTGGGGTTCGCGGGTCATACGATCAACGGTCCTTCGGGGTCGTAGGCGGGTTTGGCGCCGATGTGTTCGACGCGCCGGCGCCAATTGGCGCCGAGGAAGTAGAAGCGGAGGCTGTCTTCCTCCTCTTCGATCACGTCGATCAGTCCTTGCCGCAGCATGGTCCATTGCGCCGGGTCCACCAGGCATTCGAACACCGAATATTGCACCCGCTGGCCGTGGTTCTTGCAGATCTTGGCTACCTGGCGCAGTCGCTTGGCGCCAGCGGCGGTTTCGGTCTTCACGTCGTAGGTCACGAGTACCATCATCGTCATTCACTCCGTAGTCATCAGCGCCACACGAAGGGGGGATAGGCCTCCAGGTCGCCGCGCAGGTGGCGGGCCATCAGCATGGCCTGGACGTGGGGCAGGAGGCCGATTTCGATCTTTTCGCCGAGGAAGGGGTGGGTGATCTCCTCGCGCTTGCGTTCCTGATAGGCGATGAGCAGGGTCTTGCGGGTGTCGTCGTCCATGCTGACGGCGCCGCTCTCGGTGGTACGAAATCCCTTGGCCTTGACTTGGCGGCGGTTGACCAGACCCAGGGCCAACCGGTCGCCCAGGTAGGCGCGCAGCTCTTCCATCAGATCGAGTGCCAGCCCAGGACGGCCGGGGCGGTCTCGGTGGAGGTAGCCGACGGCGGGATCGAGCCCCACCCCTTCGAGCGCGGCGGCCACGTCATGGGCAATCAGGGTGTAGATGAAAGACAGCAGGGCGTTCATGTTGTCGAGGGGTGGCCGGCGGCTACGGCCACGAAAGAAAAATGCCTCCTTCTCGGTGGTGATCAGGTGGTCGAAGACGCCGAAATAGCCACGCGCAGCTTCCCCCTCCCAGCCCCGAATGCTATCGAGGGCGGTGTTCTCACGGCGCAACTCCTGCAACAGGTGGGCAAGATGACTGCTGGCGCCCGTCAAAGACGCCCCTCCGTCATTTTCTGGATGGTCGCGCAGGGCGCGTTGCAGCACGGTGCGGCTGTTGGCGACCTTGGCGGCGACGATGAGCCGGGCGATGCGGGCACAGCGGTCCGGGTCGTCCGCCCAGCGGTATTGTTCGCGCCGCAGCAGGACATTGCCCGAGACCGGCCCCTGCACCCGTGCCAGGAAGCGGCCGTTTTCGGTGAGAAAGGAGAGGGCCACGTCCCGTTCGCCGCACATCCCCATCAGCGCGGGACTGGCGGAGACCTGGCCGAAACAGACGATGGCGCCGAGGGTGTGGATGGGCAGCCGTAGCCGGGTCTCCTGTTCGACCCGGACCAGCACCGTCTCGCCCTCCTTCGCCAGATAGGCCCCCTGGCTGGTGACATAGAGGGTATTGAGCAGCTTTTTCATGGCACATCCTCCGTGAAGATGGATTCGAGATAGCGCCGGGTACGGATGGCGGAAGGATGTTGCGGCATGCAGCATTCCATCAGCGAGCACTGTTCGCACTGGGGGCCGAATTCGGCGGGCGGGGTCTGGCGGGCGCTCCATAGGGCATGCATGCGTTCGGCCAGTTGGATGGTTTGGGTTCGCAGCCCATCGGTGAAGGCAATCTCCTTACGCCGCCGGGTCTTGCCGTAGAACAGCGCCCCGGCGGGAATCCCGGTGCCCAGCATCTCCTCCAGGCAAAGGGCCTGGGCGCAGAGCTGGACCTCGTCCATGTTGCCCTGCTTCGGTTTGCCCCGTTTGTATTCCACCGGGAAGGGTAGCCAGCGCCCCGCTTTCCCGGCCAGGGTGATGCCCTCGGCGGCTCGGTGAAACTCCACCACATCGGCGATGCCGGAGAGCCCGTATTGCAGGGACCTCACTCGCACGGCATGGGCGATGTGAAGGTCTCCGCGCGACTCGTGGGTCTCCTCGTTCACCCGGCGGTGCATCAGTTGCCCCTCGGCGGTGAAGCGGTTTTCGGCCCAGACCTGTTCGATGTGGATCAGCGCGAACTGGCGCGGACAATAGGCCAGGTGTTGCAGGCCGGAGAGGGGGAGGAGGTCGTCTTCTGAATACATACTCCCTCCGGTTATCGTCCGTGGATGGCCCGCCGCAAACCCTCGATAACAACACCGGGGATATTCTCAGCGGCAAGAAGAAAATGGACTTCCATACTCAAGCCGCGACATCGTCCTTGAGCTTGGCATGCATGATGTAGGTTTCATCCTTCATGCAATCCCGAGCAAATGCAAATACCGACTGAAGGTCCTCCAGCTTCAGGTGTGGATAACTCTCCAGAACCTGTTGCTCCGACCAGCCAGAGGCAAACAGATCGAGAATAAACTCGACACCCATCCGGGTCCCTTTGATCCTCGGCTTACCGAAAAGGGTGTCCGGGTCCGATGTAATGCGATCATGCCAATGCATAACTTTCTCTCGGTGTTGTTTGATAGGCCGTAGGGCAATGCCGTTAAGTTCAGATTTCCTGATCCCTACCGGGATTTTGCGGTCTGAACCGGAAACGCTACGGCACTTATTTTTCGCTGGAATTAGGTGGTGCTGCTGCAAAATCGAGACATTGATCCATCGCGATCATGAACAGCGAGGCGCAG
>JAHJDE010000103.1 GCA_018812525.1 Gammaproteobacteria bacterium | reverse complement strand
TCTTCGAGGGTGTTGGTCTTTGTGGGCATGGTCGGTTCCTGCTGGAATGAGTGCTTTGTCCCACGCTGTTTTACACAACACCGTTTCTAATGTCCAGCTATATTAGCGCCCTCTTATCTTCACTTTGGATTGCACCCGGTCATGCGCTAACATGATGCAATGCCTTCACAACCTGTAAAATATCGCCCCCCCACCAAGGCATCCTCGTTCGAGTCGATACTGCGTGCCTGGCTTGGCTCCCTCCTGGGCATAGGTACCATCGCCTGGCTAGCATCCCTGAAATTCGCTGGCAGTGACTACCTGCTTCTCGTCGGTTCCTTCGGTGCCTCCTCTGTGCTGCTATTCGCCGCGCCGAGCAGCCCCTTCGCACAGCCGCGCAATCTTTTTGGCGGGCACGCCCTGTCGGCCATGATAGGCTCCGCCGTTTATCTGTTAATGCACAACCACCCGATCCTGGCTCCTGCTATAGCGGTCGCCACCGCCATCGCCGCCATGCAGGCATCAAGCACCCTCCACCCCCCCGGCGGGGCCACTGCACTAATTGCCGTCATCGGCGGCACGAGCGTCCATCAATTGGGATTCGCCTATGTCGTTCCCATTCTCATAGGCGCAGCGGTCCTCTTCATCAGCGCCCTGGCGAGTCAGAACCTCTTTTCCAAGGTCCGCCACTACCCCGAATACTGGTGGTGATTGGGTACTGACCTCTCACGGACAGACTCCAGGCCAGCATGCGCATCCATCTCATCTCCATCGGCAACAAGATGCCCCAGTGGATAGGCGAGGGCTACAGGGAATACGCCAAGCGCCTGCCAGGCGAATGCGCCCTGATCCTGGTCGAGATAGCCGCGGGCCACCGCTGCAAAGGGGCAGACATCCATCGGGCTATCCGGGAAGAGGGTGAGCGGATGCTTGCCGCCATCCCAAAGGGCGCCCTAGTGGTGGCCCTGGATGTCCTTGGCAAACCCTGGAGCACCGAACTCCTTGCAGAACAGTTGGGCGATTGGATGCACCAGGGCCGGGATGTCGCTTTGCTTGTGGGCGGCCCTGAGGGACTTTGTGAGAACTGCCTTGCCATGGCCGATCTGCGCTGGTCGCTTTCCGCCTTGACCTTCCCCCATCCCCTGGTACGGGTGATCCTGGCCGAGCAGCTCTACCGCGCCTGGACCCTGTTGCGGAACCATCCCTATCACCGGGCCTGATCCGCAGCATTGCCATTTTTCGCTGCGTACTGCCTCTTGACCGAGCCTACTGGTATAGTCCGGAAACCCAATTGATTCTTACCCTATTGTGACTGCACCCCTTATCTATCTTGCATCTGGCTCTCCCCGTCGGCGCGCGCTTCTCAACCAGATTCGCATCCCCCACGCCTTGGTCGATGTCCTCATCGACGAGACCCCCTTGCCCAGCGAGTCCGCCGAAGGATTCGTGATCCGCATGGCCCTGGAAAAGGCCAGGGCCGCAGCAGATAAACTGCCTCACCGCGATTTGCCGGTACTGGCAGCCGACACTGATGTGGTGCTGGAGGGCCAGATTCTTGGCAAGCCCGCTGATGAGGCGGATGCCCTGCAGATGTTGAGACGCCTTGGGGGGCGCAGCCACCGGGTGTTGAGCGCCGTGGCGCTGATCTGGAAAGGGGAGCGGGTACGGATCAGCGAGAGTCGGGTCAGGTTCCGCCCCTTGGATGAAGCTGAGATACAGGCTTACTGGCGCACGGGGGAACCGGCCGACAAGGCGGGGGCATATGGTATTCAAGGAATGGCCGCAGCCTTCATCGAACATCTGGAAGGCAGTTATTCCGGTGTGATGGGTCTTCCGCTGTTTGAAACTGCTGAACTGCTGCGGGAGGCCGGCCTGCCGCTGCTCCAGCATAAATAGAGATTTCCCTTTGAAGGAATAGAACTCGAAGTTAGTTTTAACTTATCGATCAGCGAATGATTACGGCAAGCCCATGAGCGAAGAGATACTGGTCAACGTCACCCCGCCCGAAACGCGCGTCGCGCTGATCGAGAACGGCTCCGTACAAGAGATTCTGGTGGAGCGCACCCGCCGTTGTGGCTTGGTGGGCAATATATACAAAGGCGTGGTCTCCCGTGTCCTCCCCGGCATGCAGGCCGCCTTTATCGATGTCGGACTGGACAAGGCGGCATTCCTCCACGCCTCCGACATCCTGACCGAATCGGGAGAGAACCGCTCGGATAACATTCATGAGCTGATCAACGAAGGTGACAGCCTGATCGTCCAAGTGGTTAAGGACCCCCTGGGCACCAAGGGGGCTCGCCTGACCACCAACCTATCCATCCCTTCGCGCTTTCTGGTCTTCATGCCCTTTTTGAAGAGCGCGGGTGTCTCGCAAAAGATCGAGGACGACCAGGAGCGACAGCGCCTGCGGGATTTATTGAATCTCCACGCGACGGAGGGCGGCGGTTTTATCGCCCGTACAGCGGCCGAAGGGGCAAGCGAGGATTCGCTGAGGGCCGATATCAAGTTCCTTTTGCGTCTCTGGCAGTCGATCAGGGAGCGTATCGGCGAGACGCGGCCCCGCGCCCTGATCCACGCGGACCTCCCCCTGGCGATTCGGGCCATCCGCGACCTGGTGAGCCCCGAGGTTGAAAAGATTCGCATCGACTCGCGCGCAACCTGGCAAAAGGCGGTCGACTTTTCTCAGCGCTTCATGCCCGATATGACGGCAAAGATCGAATACTATCCGGGGGAGCGGCCGATCTTCGACCTCTATTCGGTGGAGGATGAGATCCAGAAGTCATTGGAGCGCAAGGTAGATCTCAAGTCAGGCGGTCACCTGGTGATCGATCAGACGGAAGCTATGACCACCATCGATGTCAATACCGGCGCCTTCGTCGGCCATCGAAACCTGGAAGAGACCATCTTCAAGACCAATCTGGAAGCGGCCCAGACCATCTGCCGCCAGCTTCGCCTGCGCAACCTGGGCGGCATCATCATCATCGATTTCATCGACATGACCGATGAGGACCACAAGCGTCAAGTGCTAAGGGCCATGGAGAAGTGTCTCGCCGAGGACCATGCCAAGACCCATATTTCGGAAGTCTCCTCCCTCGGGCTGGTGCAGATGACGCGCAAGCGGACAAGGGAGTCGCTGGAGCATATACTCTGTGTGCCCTGTCCTTGCTGTGGCGGACGGGGTTCCGTGAAATCACCGCAGACGACCTGCTACGAAATCTTCCGGGAACTACTGCGGGAATCCCGCCAGTTCGACATCGAGCAATTGCTCGTCCTCGCCGCCCAGGAGGTCGTGGATCGCCTGCTTGACGAGGAGTCCGAGCACCTTGCGGAGCTTGAGGAGTTTATCGCCAAACCCATCAAGCTCCAGGCGGAACCTCTCTACACCCAAGAACAATTCGACATCGTGCTGGTCTGAACAACCATGCTTCGCTCCCTGGCCTCAATCACCAACCGTGTCGTTGTCATCACGCTAGTTGTGATGGGGATAGGGGTAGGGCTGGCGCGCCTGCTGCTGCCCCTGGCCGCTGACTTTCGCGCCGAGATTGAGGGGGCGCTGGAAGAGGCCATCGGCCGACAGGTCGCGGTCGGCTCCATCAAGGGCCGCTGGCATGGCTTCGGCCCCCAATTAATCCTGCAGGAAGTCAAACTCTCCATGGAGCAGGGCAAGGCCACGCCGCTGCATTTCTCCGAGATTCGTGTCGATTTCAGTCTCATGGACTCCCTCCGATCGGGCACGCCGGTCCCTACCATGCTCTCCCTGGCCAATGCCCATCTGCGCCTGCGGCAGCAGGAAGATGGGGAGATCCGATTGCTGGGGATCAATGACCTTGAACTGGGCGGACAGGGTGGGGATGGGGATGGGCTCGACCTTAAGGAATTGCCCCTCGGGGTTGGCCTGATCGACTCCGAAATCACACTGGAAACCCCTCGGTCGAACGAACCACTTCGTCTTTACAACCTCAATCTCAAGCTCCGGCAAGCGGGCGGCTTTTACAAGATGGAGGTCGGGTTGCAGGTGGGGGGCCACACTGCCAATCACGTCAAGGCGGCCGCGAGGCTGCGCGGGGATCCGGCCCGGCCGGGTGACTGGGACAGCGATTTCTATCTGGCCGGGGAGGCATTGGCCCTGGAGGCACTCCTCAAGCACTTCGTCCCACAAGATTTCAAACAGCTCTCCGGTCTGGCTGAATTCCAGGTCTGGGGCCGGGTCGAGAAGGGCCGCCTGCAAAGGCTGGAAGGCGATATCGCCTTGCAGGGTGTCACCATCGCCCGGGAACTGCGTGAGGGTGACAACGGCTACGTCCTCAACCAGCTTCAGGGCCAGTTTCGCTGGCGGCTCGGAAACGGTGGCTGGCGTCTGGAGCTGGTCAACGTCCAGCTCAAGCGGAACAATACCCTCTGGCCCACGGCTGCCGTCACCGTACAGGTTTGGCAGGATGCGGCACGTCTGACGCGGCTGGAAACCAGTTCCAGTTTTCTGCGACTTCAGGACTTCCTTTCAGCCGTGAAGCTGTTCCCACCGGCCGAAGAGGGGGCGCTTGAGGCATTGCAGCAACTGCAACCCTCCGGCGATTTGCACGATCTCCGCTTCACCTTCAACGACACCGGCAGTGCCCCCCACTGGGAACTGTCGGGCCGGGCCGAACGTCTTCGCCTCATGGGCTGGGAGGGTCTTCCCGGAATAAACAATCTTTCCGTCAAATTTCGGGCCAACCGAAATGGAGGCAGCCTGAATCTGGACAGCAACGACTTGCTTCTCGATTTTCCAGACGGGCTTCTGCGCCACCCCGTTCGCTTGAAAAGGCTGGTGGGACCCCTCCAATGGACCAGAGGGGCGAATGGCACAGCGGTCCACTCCGAAGCCCTTGGAATCGACACCCCCGACTTTCAGACCCGTTCGCGCTTCTCTCTCCATATCCCGACGTTTGGCTCACCTCAGCTTGACCTGCAAACCGAGCTGAGCAATGGCGATATCGCCTATCTCCATCAATACCTGCCTGCCGGGATCATGAATCCCAACCTTGTCAAACGACTGGATCGGGGCCTGGTCGCGGGCAACATCCGCACGGGCAGGATACTCTTCCATGGTCCGGTCGAGGACTTCCCCTTTGACAAGACACCCTCAGGACGTTTTGAGGGCGTTTTTGGTGTCGAGGACGCCATCTTCGATTACCAGGAGGGATGGCCCCGACTGGAGGGGATGGATGCGGAGTTCCACTTCCTCAACAACAGCTTCGACGCCAAGATATTCGGGGCCGATATCTATGCAAGCAGGGTGGAAAAGGCCGCGGTCCGGATCGAAAGCCTGGAGCCGGTCTCGCCCCTGGTGCTCGATGGTGTAATTTCCGGCCCCCTGTCCGATGACCTGCGGGTACTCTCCGACAGCCCCCTTTCCGAGAGGTTCGGTCCCATTGTCTCTGCCATGGAGGTCGAGGGTAGTGCCCGGCTGTCGCTCCATCTCGTTCAAGCTCTGGCCCTCGACGACGACAGCGATCCCACGCTTATCGGTGCACTTCGGTTTCATGACAACAGCCTCCGCATGCCCAAGTGGGAGGTTGATCTCACCAAAGCCAGCGGAGAACTTCACTTCGATGAGAATAAGGTCTGGGCGGATAACATTAAGGCCAGGGGACTTGGAACCGATCTGAGGTTGGATGTGGAATCGCCGAAGGAAGGACCGCGCCGCACGCTGATCCATGCCCATGGCAGATTTGACATCAAGACCCTGATGGACCGTTACACCGGCCTCCCTTTACCGCACATCAAGGGCACCACCAATTGGCATCTGACGGTTGACCTGCCTCACTCTAGCCGGGGCAAGGATTCCGCCACGGCATTGAGCTTGACGAGCAACCTGGAAGGCGTTTCCATCGATCTGCCGCCACCGATCGGCAAGGAAAATAACAGTCATCAACCCCTGCTCATCGAGCTTTCACCCACCGCCCCTAACAAGTCCATGCCGGTCAATATCCGGCTCGAAGGGGTCGCGGATGCCCTGTTGGTCATGACCAAGTCGGTCCATGGCAAAAGGGACATCGACCGGGTCGGGATAAGTTTTGGTGGTGAACCAGCGCGCCAGCCCGAGCAGGAGGGGCTTTACATCAAAGGTCAACTCTCGCGTTTCAAGCTGGACCCCTGGCTTGAGATGCTGCCACCTTCGCAGGAAAGCGGACCCACAAATTTCAGGCTGCGGGAGGTCGACGTAAATTTCGGACGTTTCGAATACAAGGATCTGGCCCTCGACCAGATACGCCTCAATGGCGGCCCAACGCCCGACGGCTGGCGGGGAATGGTCGACAGCCCCCAGATTAAGGGCTTGATCGAACTCCCCAGGGATCTCCAAAACGGCATCATCCGTCTCGACCTGGAAAAGTATGCCGTTCATACTGATAAAGGGGAGGCCGACCTGAAAAGATCACCCAACAAGTTCGATCCGCGCAGCCTCCCCTCCTTCCACGTCGACAGCAAGCACCTCATCTTCAATGGCCATGACCTGGGAAGACTTTCCTTACGGGCCAACAAGCAAAAAGACGGTCTTTACTTCGACCAGATTAAGGTTGCCTCAGACTGGTTTAACCTGGATGGCTCGGGAAACTGGCTCTACGGCAAACTCTTCCCGGGCTGCGCCAGCCGCTTCAGGATGGAGACAAAGAATCTGGGGAGGCTACTGGAGGCCTTCGCCTTCACCGCCAACATCAAGGATGCCCCAGGACGCATCGAAGGCAACCTGACTTGGCCTGGCGATCCCACGGATCTAAAAAACCTGAATCTGAATGGGGAATTGGATCTACGCCTTAGAAAGGGTCGCTTTACCGAACTCGAACCCGGTGTCGGCCGTGTCTTCGGGCTGCTGAATTTGGGCGCCCTACAGCGACGACTGACCCTCGACTTCAGTGACTTCTTCGGCAGGGGATTGGGCTTCGATCACATCGATGGTCGGTTCGCCCTGGAGGACGGCGATGCCTATACCCATAACCTGGTAATCGAGGGACCCACCAGCGTTATCAATATCTCTGGCAGGACCGGCCTGGTCTCGAAGGATTTCGACCAGCAGGTCACGGTCACCCCTGATCTGACGGGGACCCTGGCCACTGCGGGCGCCATCGCCGGAGGGCCTGTCATTGGTGCGGCCCTATTCGTTACCAACAAGATCATTGGTCGGGAGCTGAACAAAGTGAGCACCACCCACTACGAGGTATCGGGCCCCTGGGACAATCCCAGGGTCGAGGCATCCACGCGGCAGACCAAGAGCCCGAACGCCGGCGAAACAGCGAAGCCAAAGGGGTTCAATGTTCACGACCGGTGATCGATCGACCATCTCGAATCACGTAAATTTCAGAGCACAAGAAAAACAGGCCCATAGATGAACCCATCAAAGATCAAAATCGCAGCCATCCAGATGGCAAGCAGCCCTAATGTCAACGCCAACCTGCTGGAGGCGGAAAAGCTGCTTGCGGAGGCCGCCGGGAAGGGGGTGCGCCTTGCCCTGTTACCCGAGAATTTTGCCTTCATGGGCAAATCGGACAATGAGTTAGGGGGTATTGCCGAGGCGGATGGAGAGGGACCCTTGCAGCATTTTCTCAGCCAAATGGCGAGGCGTTATGGGATCTGGCTGGTCGGCGGCACTATTCCCCTGCTAGCCGACGATGCGAAAAGGGTTCGTTCCGCATGCCTCGTCTTTGACGACCAGGGGCGTCGTACCGGCCGCTACGACAAGATTCACCTGTTCGATGTCTCCCTACCCGAGAGTGGGGAGAAATACGAAGAGTCATCCGCCATCGAGCCCGGCAATCAGGTTGTCAGTCTGAACACCCCTTTTGGCCGCCTTGGCCTAGCCATCTGCTACGACCTTCGTTTCCCCGAACTCTTTAGAAACCTGGTTGATCAGGGGGTAGAGATCTTTTGTCTGCCGGCTGCCTTTACGGCACTTACCGGCAAGGCCCATTGGGAGATCCTGCTACGGGCACGCGCCATCGAGAATCTCTCCTATGTGGTCGCGGCGGCTCAGGGAGGTTTTCATATAAGTGGCCGTGAAACCTATGGAAACAGCATGATCATCGATCCCTGGGGCGCCGTGTTGGCTAGAGCCCCGACCGGTGCGGGCTTTGTTATTGCCGAGATCGACCCGGATTTCCTGGCGACTACCCGACGCACCTTCCCGACCCTGGATCACCGTTACCTGGAATGCGGAGCCAGCCATTAGACTCTATGATCGGGACCAGAAGGTTAACCCAGCAGTTTGCTGGAATAGCCCCCTTGGTTGAGTATTTCTCAGTCATCATGTTTGTACATATGACCTTCCTTACACCAGCCCCACTTACCCCCAATGGATCCATTTAACAGTAAGGCATGCCGATGACCGATAACCTGGATATCGCCCGCAACATCATTCTTTCCCCCAATGGTATCCTGGATGACCATATTGAGCAGGCCCTGGGCCTGCTTTGTATGCCGGATGTGGATCTTGCGGACATCTATTTTCAGCACAGCCGGCTCGAATCCTGGGTTCTGGAAGATGGGATCGTCAAAGAGGGGGCCTTCAGCATCGAGAAGGGGGTCGGTCTACGTGCGGTCAGCGGAGAAAAGACGGGCTTCGCCTATTCTGACGATATAGACAGCTTGCACTTGGTGGAGGCAGCCAGGGCCGCCAGCAGCATCGTCCACTCCGGCCAGGGGAGGCGCATAGCCATCCGGGCCGCAAAGTCCAGCCGACCGCTCTATACGGGCGAAGACCCCCTGCTCTCCCTGGATAGGGAGGCCAAGATCGGCTTGCTGCGACGGGTGGATGAGGAGGCACGGAATCAGGATCCACGCATTAACCAGGTCATCGTCAGCCTTGTAGCCGCCCATGAAGTAGTCCTGATAGCAGCAGACCACGGCGGCCTGAGCGCAGATATCCGACCGCTGGTACGCATGAATGTCAGCGTCATCGCCGAACAGGACGGTCGTCGTGAACAGGGTGGTTCCGGCGGGGGGGCCAGGGAGCTGCTGCATTTTCTGCTCGATGAGGAGCGTTGCCTGGACTATGCCCGTGACGCCTCCCGCCAGGCCCTGATCAACCTGGAAGCTGTCGCAGCCCCAGCAGGCACCATGACGGTCGTTCTCGGGCCTGGCTGGCCGGGCGTCCTGCTGCATGAAGCGGTGGGGCACGGTCTGGAGGGCGACTTCAACCGCAAGGGATCATCCGCCTTTGCCGGAAGATTGGGCGAACAGGTGGCATCATCTCTCTGCACCGTGGTGGACGACGGCGCCATGCCAGGCCGGCGTGGCTCCCTCCGCATCGATGATGAGGGGACGCCAACCCAAAGGACCGTTCTGATCGAGAATGGCTTACTGAAGGGATACATGCAGGATCGCCATAACGCCCGGCTGATGGGGGTTGCCCCAACAGGTAATGGCCGACGCGAATCCTATGCCCACCTTCCCATGCCGCGCATGACCAACACCTACATGCTTGCCGGCCAGAGCGATCCGGCGGATATCATCGCCTCGGTGGGAAATGGAATCTATGCGGTCAATTTCGGTGGAGGACAGGTTGACATCACCTCTGGCAAGTTCGTCTTCTCCGCCAGCGAGGCCTATTTGATCGAAAAGGGCAAAATCGGTCGCCCGGTCAAGGGCGCCACCCTGATCGGCAATGGCCCAGAGGTCCTTACTCGCGTCACCATGGTGGGCAATGATCTCCAGCTTGACCAGGGTATCGGCGTATGTGGCAAGGAAGGACAAAGCGTCCCGGTTGGTGTCGGCCAGCCGACCCTGAGGGTCGAGCAACTGACCGTGGGCGGGACCAACGCCTGAAGCGTCCTTAAACGGTGGCCAAGCACCCTTAATATCCACCCGAAACTTAACAGCGGACACCTAATATGCTGGAACATCAGGCATTCATTCAACATGTCGTCGAGGACCTCTTAAAAGAGG
This sequence comes from Gammaproteobacteria bacterium, assembly GCA_018812525.1. Classification (GTDB taxonomy): domain Bacteria; phylum Pseudomonadota; class Gammaproteobacteria; order Chromatiales; family Chromatiaceae; genus YD12-FULL-61-37. The sequence goes on along the minus strand of JAHJDE010000103.1, from coordinate 4,462 downwards.
CCAAGCGTCTAGGTGCCGACTCGGCCGAGGCTGCGGCCTCCCAGGACTCCGGGCTCTCTGTCAATGTGCGCATGGGGGAACTGGAGACCCTGGAATACACCCGTGACAACAATCTTGGCATTACCGTTTATTTCGGTAAACGCAAGGGCAGCGCCAACACTTCTGACCTCAGCGCCCAGGCGATCCGGGAAACCGTTCGCGCCGCATGTGACATTGCCCGCTATACTGCTGACGATACCTGCTCCGGTCTGGCGGATGCCGATCTCATGGCCATCAACCCTCCGGATCTGGATCTCTATCACCCCTGGCAGATCGAACCGACGGAAGCCACCGCTTTAGCCCGCCGCTGCGAGGACGCCGCCCGCGCCCACGATGCTCGTATCATCAACTCGGAGGGCGCCTCACTAAATACTCTCAGGGGCATCCATGTCTATGGCAACAGCCATGGCTTCATTGGCGGTTATCCCTCATCCAGGCATTCCCTTAGTTGCGCCGTCATCGGCCGAGACGAATCGGGCATGCAACGGGATTATTGGTACAGCACGGAACGGGACGCGGAACGCCTTGCGCAAGCGGAGGAGATCGGCATCAAGTGCGCCCAACGAACCCTGGCCCGCCTGGGGGCGCGCCGTCTCAGCACTGGGACAGCACCGGTCATCTTTTGTGCAGACGTAGCCCCCAGCTTGCTACGAAGCTTTGTAGCCGCTATTCGCGGTGGGGCACTCTACCGCCGGGCCAGTTTTCTGTTGGACAAGCTCGGTCAGCCGATCTTCCCTTCCTTCGTGCGTATCCATGAGAATCCGCTGATCCCCTGCGGACTCTCCAGCGCCCCCTTCGACAATGAAGGCGTGGCCACGTCGGCCAAAGACCTAGTCAAGGACGGTATTCTGCAAAGCTATGTCCTGGACAGCTATTCGGCGCGCAAGCTGGGTACGCAAACCACTGCCAATGCCGGTGGGGTCCACAATCTTTCCATTCAAACAAGCGGCCTTAACCTAGCAGACCTGATGCGAGAGATGGACCGCGGCCTGGTCGTCACCGAGATGATGGGGCAGGGGGTAAACCGGGTAACAGGCGATTTCTCCCGTGGTGCGACCGGATTTTGGGTTGAGGGGGGTGAGATTGCCTACCCGGTAGAGGAGATCACAATCGCTGGCAATCTGCGCGACATCTTCCTGGGACTGGTCGCTGTCGGCAACGATACAGATATTCCCGGTAGCGTCCGCACCGGCTCCTGGTTCATCGAGAGTATGACCATCGCCGGCGATTGACGCCGGTTGAAAGAACTGCCCGCTTTCAGAACTTGATTATCCGGGGGCCTTGCGCAGACCCCAGAATCAGCACGTCGGCCGGACGATTTGCGAAGAGGCCTACCGTAACCACCCCCGCAATCTGGTTGATGCGGTTTTCAAGTTTGATCGGTTCCATGATGTCCAGGTAATGGACATCCAGGATGACATTGCCGTTATCGGTAATCAGGTTCTCACGCCATACCGGGGTTCCGCCTAGCTTAACTAGCTCGCGTGCCACATAGCTGCGCGCCATGGGGATGACCTCGACAGGCAGGGGGAATTTCCCGAGCATCCGGACCAATTTCGACTCATCGGCGATGCAGACGAAGGTCTCACTGGCCGCTGCGACAACCTTCTCGCGGGTCAGAGCGCCGCCGCCGCCCTTGATCAATTCAAGCTGGTGATTGGATTCGTCGGCACCATCGACATAGAGGGAGAGCTGCCCCGCACTGTTGAGGTCGATTACATCGATGCCATGGGCGCGCAGCCGCTTGGTGGAAGCCTCGGAGCTGGAAACAGCCCCGTCGAAGCGGCCCTTGACGCCTACCAGAAGGTCGATGAAGTGATTCACCGTGGAACCGGTTCCCACACCGATGATGCCGTCCTCAACAAAGGCCAGGGCAGCAGCAGCCGCCTGTTTTTTCAGTTCATCTTGATTCATGCAACAGCTCCGTTTTGCACGAGAACGATAGGGGTCATGACAGATTCTCGTGACTTAAAGATTCATTGACCCGCCACTACCAGTCTCATGTCATCAGGAGTGGTCGAATGAATATTTGACAGGGGGTTTACAATAGCACCAAAATTTCTCGGATTAACCGCAAAGAGCGCAAAGAATACAATGACTTATTTGCAATTCCCCTTAAGCCCAATCAGTGAATCAACAGGTAGATGCAATCAATGTTTACCTTCGCGTTCTTTGCGTCCTTGGCGGTCAAGATGAGATTTCTGGGTAGCAACCTAATCTTACCGACGATACTGAAATCTGTCATCTGATCGTCGGATTACCCTAAAATCGATGGCCAGGATACTGCCACCATTGGCAACCCCGCTAACCAAAACAATGCAGAGAACCAACCCGAGGATTATGGTCAGCCACTATATCGAACGAATCCTTCGCGCCCGCGTCTACGACGTGGCCAAGGAAACACCGCTGGACCAGGCCAGACAACTCTCCGAGAGGACAGGAAATCTGGTCTATCTGAAACGTGAAGACCTGCAACCCGTCTTTTCTTTCAAACTACGAGGTGCCTACAACCGCATCGCTCAGATCCCCGCAGGGAGTAGGGGACGTGGAGTGATCACTGCCTCGGCCGGCAACCACGCCCAGGGCGTTGCCCTCTCCGCGCACATGCTCGGCATTAAGGCCACCATCGTCATGCCGAAGACCACAGCCCCCATCAAGGTGCGTTCCGTGCGCCGTCTAGGAGGAAAACCAATATTACACGGGGATTCCTACGACGATGCCTATAAGCATGCCCTGATATTGGCCGAGGAACAGGGCCAGACCTTCATTCATCCCTTCGACGATCCGGAGGTCATAGCCGGTCAGGGCACTATCGCCATGGAGATACTCAGACAGCACCCGGCTGAAATCGAGGCCATTTTCATTCCCGTCGGCGGCGGTGGCTTGATAGGAGGCATCGCAGCCTATGTCAAATACGTCCGCCCGGAGACAAAGATCATCGGTGTGGAACCGGAGGACGCCGCATGCATGCAGGCAGCCCTCCAGGCTGGCAAGCGTGTATCCCTACGGGAGGTCGGAATTTTTGCCGACGGTGTTGCCGTGCGCCAGGTTGGTGCCGAGACCTTCAAGCTGGCAAGGCAATTTGTGGACGAGATAATCCTGGTTACCACCGACGAGATTTGCGCAGCCATCAAGGACATATTCGAGGATACCCGCACCGTAGCAGAACCCGCCGGCGCCCTTGCGGTAGCCGGCCTGAAAAAATATGTCCAGCGCCTTAACTGCTCGGGCAAAAGCCTGATTGCCATCGAAAGCGGAGCCAACATCAATTTCGACCGCCTACGACACGTGGCTGAACGGGCGGAACTGGGCGAAAAGCGGGAAGCGCTGCTGGCCGTCGAGATCCCCGAGCGTCCTGGCAGTTTCCACCAGTTCTGTAAATTGCTCGGCCGCCGTAGCATCACCGAATTCAATTACCGATACGCCGATAGCCACAACGCCCTGGTTTTCGCCGGCGTGGAGATAGCAGGCGAAGAGGAGCGCAAAGACCTTATCGCCAGGCTCAAAGACCATAACTACCCTGTGACGGATATGACCGACAACGAGGTGGCAAAGCTGCATATCCGCTATATGGTCGGTGGCCACGCGCATGGGCTAAATAATGAATTGCTCTATCGCTTCGAGTTTCCGGAACGCCCTGGCTCTCTGTTCGATTTCCTTACCCGCCTGGGAAGAAGATGGAACATCAGCCTCTTCCATTACCGCAACCATGGCTCCGCCTATGGCAGGGTATTGATGGGCATCCAGGTCCCTAAAACCGATAAGGCGAAGTTCCAGGGTCTGCTGGAAAAGATGGGGTATCCCTATACCGAGGAAACGGCCAACCCCGCCTATTTGCTATTTGCCGGCGCCAACTTCCTTGACGCTAATCTGGAGTGACCCACTTATTACTTGAATTCACGGGCGCCTTAGCGCCAACGAAGTGCGCCGTCAGCTCCTGGAAGAGAAAGGGTACGCCCCGGACCAAGTGCCTTGCGAGCGCAGTATGAGTGACCTTCTGAACCGGCTGGGTTTCCATCCGTGCAAGGTCGTCAAGAACAAGCCCCTGCGCAAACTCAAGGAAACGGATGACATTTTTGATCAGGTTCATCAGATCAACCGGGAGGCGGATGCCGACCCGGGAACCGTCCGCCTCTCTCTTGACACCAAGGCGGTGGTGGCGATTGGCGACTTGAGCCGTGGCGGCAAAAGTCGTCAGAGGGAACAAGCGCTGGACCACGACTTTGCGCCCGAGTGCAAGCTGACGCCCTTTGGCCTGTTTCGCCCCGATACCCGCGAGACCTGGCTGTATTTTAGCAGTGGCCCGGTGACAGCGGACTTCATGGTCGACCGGCTGCAAGAGATCTGGCCGGGATTAAAAAAAACGGTCATTCTCCACATACCTTGGTGATTAACGCCGACAATGGACCGGAGAACAGCGGGG
>JAHJDE010000102.1 GCA_018812525.1 Gammaproteobacteria bacterium | reverse complement strand
TTAGGTCAGATTTGGTCGAACCGATTGAGCAAAACCGCAGGCGTAGCAGCGCTACGTCGAGGATTTTGCGATTGAGGTTCGGCCAAATATGGCCTGAAGACGAGATGCAAGATGCTCAAGTTATTCTTGCTCGACGCCTAAGTAGCCTTGACCTACCCCCTCGGGTATGATGCACCGGTTCACGGCCGCCTCTTCGGAGGCGGCTTCCTTTTGGATTCAAGCATTTGGCATCCATGGTAGACCTAGATCACATCCGCAATTTCTCCATCATCGCCCATATCGATCACGGTAAATCGACCATCGCCGATCGGTTCATCCAGATCTGCGGCGGCCTGAGCGAGCGGGAGATGGGGGCTCAGGTGCTGGACTCCATGGACCTGGAGCGGGAGCGGGGCATTACCATCAAGGCCCAGAGCGTGACCCTCGATTACGTGGCGCGCAACGGCGAGACCTATCAGCTCAATTTCATCGATACCCCCGGCCATGTGGATTTCTCCTACGAGGTCTCCCGTTCCCTGGCGGCCTGCGAGGGGGCGCTGCTGGTGGTGGACGCGGCCCAGGGGGTCGAGGCCCAGAGCGTGGCCAACTGCTACACCGCCATCGAGCAGGGGCTGGAGGTGGTGCCGGTCCTGAACAAGATCGACCTGCCGGCGGCCGATCCCGAGAGGGTCATCACCGAGATCGAAGAGATCATCGGCATCGAGGCGGAGGACGCGGTCCGTTGCAGCGCCAAGACCGGCGTCGGCATTCCCGATCTGCTGGAGATCCTGGTGGCCCGCATCCCGCCGCCCAAGGGCGACCCGGATGCCCCCTTGCAGGCCCTGATCATCGACTCCTGGTTCGATTCCTACGTGGGCGTGATTTCGCTGGTGCGGGTGATGAACGGGACCCTGAAGAAGCGCGACAAGGCCCTGGTGATGTCCACGGGCCGTGCCCATCAGGTGGACGAGGTCGGCGTCTTCACCCCCAAGCGCACCGCGCGCGCCGAGCTGCGGCCGGGCGAGGTGGGTTATATCATCGCCGGTATCAAGGAGATCGACGGCGCCCCCGTGGGCGATACCCTGACCGGGGCCGACAAGCCAGCGACCGAACCCCTGCCGGGTTTCGCCGAGACCCGCCCGCGGGTCTTCGCCGGGCTCTATCCTGTTGAAACCGACGATTACGAGGACCTGCGCGAGGCCCTGCGCAAGCTGAAGCTGAACGACGCGGCCCTGCACTTCGAGCCGGAGGTCTCCCAGGCCCTGGGCTTCGGTTTCCGCTGCGGTTTCCTGGGCATGCTGCACATGGAGATCGTGCAGGAGCGGCTGGAGCGCGAGTACGACCTGGACCTGATCACTACGGCGCCGACCGTGGTCTACGAGGTGCTGAAGAAGGACGGCGAGACCATCCGCATCGACAACCCCGCCGACCTGCCCGATCCCAGCGCCATCGAGGAGGTGCGGGAGCCGATCATCGACGCCCACATCCTGGTTCCTCAAGATTATTTGGGTAACGTCATCACCCTCTGCGTGGAGAAGCGCGGGGTACAGAAGAACATGCAGTACGCGGGCGGCCAGATCCAGCTGCATTACGAACTGCCCATGAACGAGGTGGTGCTCGACTTCTTCGACCGCCTGAAGTCGGTCAGCCGGGGCTTCGCCTCCTTCGAATATGAATTCAAGCGCTTCGAGCCCTCCCCCCTGGTCAAGCTCGACATCCTGATCAATGGCGAGCGGGTGGATGCCCTGTCGCTGATCGTCCATAAATCGGTCTCCGAGTCGCGGGGCCGCGACCTGACCGAGAAGATGAAGGACCTGATCCCGCGCCAGATGTTCGAGGTGGCCATCCAGGCCGCCATCGGCAGCAAGGTCATCGCCCGTTCCACCGTCAAGGCCCTGCGCAAGAACGTGCTGGCCAAGTGCTACGGCGGCGATGTGAGCCGCAAGCGCAAGCTGCTGGAGAAGCAGAAGGCCGGCAAGAAACGCATGAAGTCCGTCGGCAGGGTGGACATCCCCCAGGAGGCCTTCCTGGCGGTGTTGAAGGTGGGGCAGGATAATTGATCACCTTTTTGACCGCAAAGAACGCAAACCCGCCCCTACTGGCTTTGCGTTCTTTGCGGTCAATACCGATGAATTTAGGATAACCCAACAAAAAACGGGACCCAGAACATGAACTTCGATTTTCCGACCATCCTGGTCCTCCTGACCTTCGCTACCGGCCTCCTCTGGCTGCTGGACCTGCTGATCTACCGCCGCAAGCGGGGCGAGGGGGCGAAGGAGCCCTTCGTGTTCGAGGTCTCGCGGGGGTTCTTCCCGGTCTTTCTGATCGTGCTGCTGCTGCGCTCCTTCCTGGTCGAACCCTTCCGCATCCCCTCGGGCTCCATGATGCCGACCCTCCTGATCGGCGACTTCATCCTGGTGAACAAATACGCCTACGGTCTGCGTCTGCCGGTGCTGGAGAAGAAGGTCCTGGCGGTGGGAGAGCCCGAGCGCGGAGACGTGGTGGTCTTCCGCTTCCCGGAGAACCCCCGCATCGACTACATCAAGCGGGTGATCGGGCTGCCGGGCGATCGCATCGATTATCGGAACAAAACCGTCTATGTTAATGGGGCGGCCTTGCCCCAAACCCCGCAAGGCGTTTACGAGGGCGAGGGCTCCGGGGACAGGTTCAGCGGTTATCTCAGGGGTTCGGAAAACCTGGGCGGCACGGAGCATGACGTGATGATCCATCCCCTGGCGCCGGACCTGGTGCCGGGTTGCCGTATCCTGATGGATGGGCCGGTCACGGTCCCCGAGGGCTGGTATTTCGTCATGGGCGATAACCGGGACAACAGCAACGATAGCCGCTGCTGGGGCATGGTCCCGGAGGCGAACCTGCGGGGCCGCGCCATCGCCATCTGGATGAATTGGGACTGGCAGCGCCCGGGCGTGATCGACTGGCGTCGCATCGGCCGGGGCATCGAATAAGGCTTCGAGCAAGAATAACTTGGGCAATATTGCGCTCGGATTTAGGTCAGATTTGGTCGAACCGATTGAGCAAAACCGCAGGCGTAGCAGTGCTACGTCGAGGAGTTTGCGATTGAGGTTCGGCCAAATGTGGTCTGAAGACGAG
>JAHJDE010000101.1 GCA_018812525.1 Gammaproteobacteria bacterium | reverse complement strand
AACCGCCTATTTTCGCGGCAGAGCCGCTCCCACCGCCGTGGGAGCGGCTCTGCCGCGAAACAGATCGATTGAAGATCGGCCAAAGATGGCCTGAAGATGAGATGCGAGATGTACAAGTTATTCCCGGACAGTTCCTTAGGCGATTGCCGGAGATTAATATCCCAGATTGCGCAGGATTTTCGTTCCCCTGCAAGGCGCCACAGGCGGCGCATAGTCGAACTATGTAACGCCTGGGGCAACGCCGCAGGGGGGCGAAAAGACAAGCAAGATGGGATATTAATTGACAGAAATCGCCTTATCTCCGCCGATGCATTCACCCTCCGGGTAAATGGCCATGCGCTGTTTTGTACGGGCGGGTTTGTACGGGCGGGTTTCAAACCCGCCCCTACTCTTCGTGGTGCAAATGGGTTATAGGACTTGGGTATCGAGTCCCGGACACAGTCGCCCTTTCACCATAGCCCCCGAATCCCCGCCACACCCTGGGCGCCATGGTGCCATGATACTTCCGGGGGTACGCTGCCCACGCCGCCGAGGGCATAGACGGGGATAGCCGCCTCCCTGACCCTTTCTTCAAAGCCTTCCCAGCCCAGTGTCAGGGCACCCGGATGGCTGCTGGTGGGCAGGACCGGTGACAGGACGGCGAAATTGGCCCCGATCCCTTCAGCCTGTTCCAGTTCCCTTTCGTTATGGCAGGAGGCCGCCAACAGGCCGGAGACCTTTGGGGCCGACCGGAGCCCCATCAGATCCAGGCTGGTCAGGTGGAGACCCATATCCCCGGACAGGGGGAAGCGGGGATACATGCGGCTGTTAAGCAGGAGCCGGGCCTGGTATTGGCCGCAGAGCCCCTGGGCGATCTCCAGCAGGGGCTGCCACAGCACCTCGGCCACGCCGGCCGGCCTGAGTTGCACCAGGCGCACACCCGAGTCCAGGGCCCCTTCCAGCCGGTGCCGGAATCGCTCTGGATCGTTCAGGGCCTCGCCGCTGGCGATGAGATAGCGGTCCGGCAGGCTCAGTGCCCTGATGATGGGTCGGTCGGCATCCGGCATGGGATAGCGGCCAAGCTCCCCCTTTTCGATCCAGCGCAGGGGCTGTCCCTCCCGCCCATGGGGCATCCCCTGCCAGCGGGTAACGAGATGCACGTCCAACATGACCAGCTTGTCGCCATAATCGTGGCGCACCTGGATCAGCGGCCGGTGCGTCAGGAGCCGGATACCCAGCTCCTCGTCAACCTCCCGGTGCAGGGCCTGCTCCAGGCTCTCGCCAGGGTTCAATTTGCCACCGGGAAATTCCCAGAGCCCTCCCTGATGGACAGAGTCCGGACGCCGGCTCAGGAGCACGCGGCCGGCATCATCTTCAATGACAGCAACCGCCACGGGAACCATCATCCTAAATTCCTCGTTTTGCCGCAAAGAATGGAAAGGAACACAAAGAATATCGTAGGGGCGGGTTTGAAACCCGCCCCTACGCGGTTGAAAGGAGGCTTAGGATAATACTAACTACGGTATTCAGCGTTGATCTTGACATAGTCGAAGGAGAAATCGCAGGTCAATACCTTGGCGGCGGCCGCTCCCCGGCCCAGGGCGATCCGGATCTGGAACTCGGGCCGGCCCATCACGCCCTGCCCCGCCGCCTCTTCGTAAGCAGGATCACGGCCACCCTTGCTGACGATGCAGACATCGTCCAGCCAGATCCTGACCCCGTTGACATCGAGATTGGCCAGCGGGGCACGGCCCACCGCCGCCAGGATGCGGCCCCAGTTGGGGTCGGAGGCAAACAGGGCCGTCTTCACCAGGGGCGAATGGGCGACCGTATAGGCAACCGCCCTCGCCTCTTCGACACTGGTAGCCTCGCGTACGGCGACCTCCACCAGTTTGGTGGCCCCTTCCCCATCGCGGATGATGGCCCGCGCCAGCTCCATGCAGACATCCGCCACGGCGGCGGCGAACCGGCGGCCCTCTCCGGACTCCAGATCCGCGATCCCGACCCCCGACTGGCCCGAGGCCACCAGGATGCAGGCATCGTTGGTGGAGGTATCGCCATCCACGGTGATGGCGTTGAAGGAAGGGGCGACCGCCTGCTCAAGGCAGGCTTGCAGCAGTGCCTTCGGCACTTGGGCGTCTGTGGCGAGATAGGCCAGCATGGTGGCCATATCGGGGCGGATCATGCCCGATCCCTTGGCCATGCCGGTGACCCTGACCGTTCTGCCGCCCAGATCGAGCCGGCGGCTGGCCAGCTTGGGGACCGTATCCGTCGTCATGATGGCGCGGGAGGCGCGCTCCCAGCCATCGACGGAAAGCCCCGCGATGAGTTCGGGCACGGCGCTGGCGATGCGCTCGACGGGGAGATCCTGACCGATCACGCCGGTGGAGAAGGGCAGCACCTGATTCAGGGCACAACCGGCCGCCGCCGCCAGAAAGCGGCAGCTCTCCCGACAGGCGCGCAGGCCCGGCTCACCGGTGCCGGCGTTGGCATTGCCCGAGTTGATCAGGAGATAGCGCGGGCTGCCCGAGACCAGATGTTCCCGGGCCACGATCACGGGGGCTGCGCAAAAGGCGTTGGTGGTGAATACCCCCGCGCAGGTGCCGCCCTCGGCGATCTCCATCAGCACCAGATCATCACGCCCCCTGTATCGAATCCCCGCCGCACAAGCAGACAGCCGAATGCCGCCAACGGAGAATTCCTCTGCCTTCTCAACCACCCCAGCCTCCCGGAATCTCGAAACTGAATAAACCTGGAAAAAGTAGTAACCCGCAAAGATCGCAATGGAACGCAAGGGAATTCCATGACTTGCTTACAGTCGTCCAGACCGGAGACGTAGCGACAAACAAATCCAATTATCTGTGTAACTATGCAGGTCGACCGGCTTTTTGGGCGAGCTGAATAGTTAATTATCTGAGGCACTTGCAAAATGGCCTTCCTGACCATTTTGCAAGACGAAAACGAAAAATGTGATTTTTCGTTTTCTTCATTTTCAATGGCTTAGGTCATTAAAAATGGCGGTTCATCCCTGAACCGCAAGAGGTTCTTGCAGTTTTGCAAGAACCTCAACTGTTTTCTTTAGGAGCTGTCCGGAAATAAGCTGGACAATATCGCGCTCAGATTTAGGTCAGATTTGGTCGATCTGATTGAGCAAAACCGCCTATTTTCGCGGCAGAGCCGCTCCCACCGCCGTGGGAGCGGCTCTGCCGCGAAGCAGATCGATTGAAGATCGGCCAAATGTGGCCTGAAGGCGAGATGCAAGATGTT
>JAHJDE010000100.1 GCA_018812525.1 Gammaproteobacteria bacterium | reverse complement strand
GTGTTCCGTCAGACATCGAGATCACGGTCATTTTCAGTCTTCTTGGCGTCTTTGCGCCTTTGCGCGAGTCGTCACTAGACCTCACGGGCAATCTCGATGCGTTCGAAGACTTCGATCTGGTCGCCGACCTTGACATCGTTGTAGTTCTTCACGCCGATGCCGCACTCGGTGCCGGACTTGACCTCGGACATGTCGTCCTTGAAGCGGCGCAGGGATTCCAGGGCGCCTTCGTAGACCACCACGTTGTCGCGCAGCACGCGGATCGGATTGTTGCGTTTGACCACACCTTCGATGACCATGCAGCCGGCAATGGCGCCCAGCTTGGAGGAACGGAAGACCTCGCGCACCTGGGCCAGGCCGATGATGTGTTCCTTGATCTCCGGCGACAGCTTGCCGGAAATGGCCTTTTTCACATCGTCGATGATCTCGTAGATGATGCTGTAGTAGCGGAGATCCACGTCCTTCTCTTCCACCAGGCGGCGGGCGCTGGCATCGGCGCGGACGTTGAAGCCGATGATGGAGGCGTTGGAGGTGATCGCCAGGTTCACGTCCGACTCGTTAATACCACCCACGCCCGAACCTATGACCTTGACCTGCACCTCGGCGGTGGAGAGCTTGATCAGCGATTCCTTGAGGGCCTCCACGCTGCCCTGCACATCCGCCTTGACAATGAGGTTGACGGAGTCGAGCTGCCCTTCCGCCATCTGGGTGAAGAGCTGATCTAGCTTGGTCGACTTCTGCTCGGCCAGCTTGTTGTCGCGCAGCCGCACCCGGCGCAGATCGGCCAGCTCACGCCCCTTGCGCTCGTCCTCGACGGCAAGCACATCGTCGCCGGCGTTGGGGGTGCCGGAAAGGCCCAACACCTGTACCGGCAGAGAGGGGCCCGCGCTCTTCACGGCCTGACCGTTCTCGTCGAACATGGCACGCACACGGCCGAACTCGGCGCCGCTGACCAGGATATCGCCGCGGTTCAGGGTGCCCGACTGGACCAGCACCGTGGCCACCGGGCCACGGCCCTTGTCCAGACTCGATTCGATGATGATGCCCTTGGCATGGCCATCCTTGACGGCCTTGAGTTCAAGCACCTCGGCCTGGATGGAGATGGCGTCCAGCAGTTCGTCGATGCCCTGGCCCGACTTGGCGGAAACCTGGGTGAACATGGTATCGCCGCCCCAGGAGTCCGGCACCACCTGTTCGACCACCAGCTCCTGCATGACGCGGTCCGGATTGGCATCCTCCTTGTCGATCTTGTTGACGGCCACCACCAGGGGAACGCCCGCCGCCTTGGCGTGCTGGATGGCCTCCTTGGTCTGGGGCATGACGCCGTCGTCAGCGGCCACCACCAACACCACGATATCGGTCACCTTGGCACCGCGGGCACGCATGGCCGAGAAGGCAGCATGGCCCGGGGTATCCAGGAAGGTGATCATGCCGCGGTCGGTATCCACATGGTAGGCGCCGATGTGCTGGGTGATGCCGCCCGCCTCGCCCGAAGCAACGCGGGTACTGCGGATATAGTCCAGCAGGGATGTCTTGCCGTGGTCGACATGGCCCATGATGGTCACCACGGGGGCGCGCGGCAACAACTCGCCTTCCTCTTTCAATTGCGCCAATCCGGCGAGGATCTCGGTCTCGATGTCTTCCTGCCGCTGTACGACAGGCTTGTGCCCCATCTCCTCGACCAGCAGCATGGCCGTGTCGCGGTCGATGGGCTGATTGATGGTCGCCATGACGCCCATCCGCATCAACTTCTTGATGACTTCACTCGACTTGACGGACATGCGCTGGGCCAGGTCGCCAACGGTAATACTTTCAGGAACTGGTACTTCGCGCACGATGGGTCCGGTAGGTTTGGTAAAGAGATGCTTGGGCTGCTGACGGAGCTTGACCTTGCCCTCACTTCCCTTTCTTTTCGATTTAGAGCCGCGCTTATCGCCCTCGGGCACTTCGACAGGAGTGACCTCCTCCTCGTACTCGACGATGACTTCGCCGTGCTTCTTCTGCCCCTTCTTGGCCTTCTTCTTCGGTTTCTTGTCGTCGGCCAGAGACATGGGGGGCTTCTGCTCCGATTCCTCACGCTCCTTGCGCGGTTCTGCCTTCTCCTTGCGATGGAGGGGTTCAGCCTCCGCTTCGGGCTGGGGCTGCGGCTCGATTACAGCCACGACCTCCACCTCCACGGCAGCCCCCTGCTCCCTTTTCAGGACCGCTTCCTCGGTGAGGCGCCTGGCCTCCTTCTCCTCCTTGTGCTGTCGTTCCATCTCGGTCTGAGCCCGACGCTCCTCCACGGCCTCGCGACGGCCTCGCTCCTGCTCCTCCATCTGACGCCGCTTCTCGGCCTGTTCGGCGAGGGCTTGCTTGGCCTCCTCGGCCTCTTTCAGGTGGGAATCCTGCTCATCCGGGAGCTCGTCGCGCTTGACGTAGGTGCGTTTGCGACGAACCTCGACACTGACGGTCTTGGCCGGGGCACCGCGCGTGGCGGGTCCACGGGTCAGGGTGCGGGTACCGGTCGCCGCCCCCGGCTGCTTCAATTCGCTGTGGGTGCGCCGCTTCAGGGTGATCTTATGCGGCCCAGCCTCACCGCCCTCTTCCTTGCCGTGACTCTTGCGGAGGAAGGTGAGCAGTTGCAGCTTTTCCTCTTCGCTGATGACATCGAGCTCGCCACGTTTTTTGACGCCGGCCTCCGCCAACTGTGTCAGCAGGCGGTCGACAGGGATGTGGACATCGTCGGCTAGTTGTTTGACAGTAACTTCGCTCATTTCCGCTGCCTCCAAGGGACCGGGGATAGGCCCGACCGCCTTACTCAAACCAGGGGGCGCGTGCCGTCATGATCAGACGACCGGCCCGTTCTTCGTCCATGCCGTCGAACTCCATCAAATCGTCGATGGCGAGTTCGGCCAGATCCTCCATGGTCACCACGCCCTTGGCCGCCAGTTGGAAGGCCAGTTCGCGGTCCATGCCATCCATGCCGAGCAGGTCCTCGGCCGGCTCGGAGGTGGTCTCCTCCTTGGCGATCGCCTGGGTCAGGAGCACATCCTTGGCACGGTCACGGAGTTCCTGCACGATATCTTCGTCGAACTCCTCGATCTCCAGGAATTCGTTCAGGGGGACATAGGCTACCTCGTCGACAGTGGAAAAGCCCTCGGCCACCAGGATCGAGGCGATATCCTCGTCCACGCCAAGCTGCTCCATGAAGTTGCCGACCAGTGACTGTACCTCGCCCTGGCTCTTCTCGTCCGCCTGTTGCTCGTTCATGACATTGAGGTTCCAGCCGGTCAACTGGCTGGCCAGGCGGACATTCTGCCCCCCCTTGCCGATGGCCTGGGAGAGATTCTCCTCCTTGACCGCCACGTCCATGCTGTGGGCCTCTTCGTCCACCACGATGGAGACCACATCGGCTGGCGACATGGCGTTGATGACGTACTGCGCGGGATTTTCATTCCAGAGAATGATGTCGACGCGCTCGCCGTTCAATTCGTTGGAGACCGCCTGAACACGGGAGCCGCGCATGCCGACGCAGGCACCGACCGGATCGAGGCGGGCATCCATGGCCCTGACCGCGATCTTGGCGCGGGAGCCGGGATCACGGGCTGCGCCGACGATCTGGATGAGACCCTCACCCACCTCCGGCACCTCCAGATGGAAGAGTTCGATGATCAGTTCCGGCATGGAGCGGCTGACAAAGAGCTGCGGGCCGCGCACCTCGGAACGGACCTCGTAGAGATAGCCGCGGATACGGTCGCCTACGCGCACGGCCTCCCGGTTGATCAGGTGCTCGCGTGCAATGAATGCCTCGGCGTTGCCGCCCAGGTCAAGGAATACGTTGCCCTTATCGACCCGCTTCACCACGCCCGTGATCAATTCGCCCACGCGTCCCTGATAGGCCTCGACCACCTTGGCGCGCTCGGCCTCGCGGACCTTCTGCACGATGACTTGCTTGGCGGCCTGGGCGGCGATGCGACCGAATGCCACCGACTCCATCGGCTCCTCGATGAAATCGCCGGCGGCAATGCCGGGCCTCCTGCCACCCGCCTCACTCAAAAGAATCTGGCGCTCGGGAAACTCCAGGCCGGTCTCCGCGTCCACAGCGGCATCCTCGACCACCTCCCAGCGCCGGAAGGTCTCGTATTCACCGTTGGCGTGATTGATGGCCACGCGGACATCGATGTCAGTTTCCGACTTCTTGCGGGTGGCTGAGGCCAGGGCCGCCTCGATGGCGTCAAAAATGACCTCTTTGCCAACACCCTTCTCGTTGGAAACAGCCTCAACAACCAACAAAATCTCTTTGCTCATCGCTCTTCACTCATCGTTAAGCCTCACAAATCCGCCAGGAACGGATTTGGACCGCGTAGCGGCCCCGAAGGGGTGAAAACCAGGGGGGGTTTCATCCAATCAAAAAACGGGCACCAGACGGGCGCCGTTTATCACATCAAAGGGCACTCGAATCTCCTCCCCCTCGGACTCCAACAAAACGACACCCTCGGCACACTGCCTCAGAATCCCCGTCAGCTTCCGGTGCCCCTCCCACTTGCCGTGGAACCTCAGGGTCAGCTCCCTCCCTCTGTAACGCTCGTACTGTTCCGGGGTAAAGAGCGGACGGTCAAGACCCGGAGAGGAGACCTCCAGGGTGTAATGCTCCTGAATCGGATCTTCCACATCAAGCACGCCGCTCACCTGATGGCTGACCGCGCCACAGTCGTCCACCGTCACCCCGTCGGGACCGTCTATATAGATGCGCAGCGTACCGCGCCCGTGGCCACCGCCCAGGTATTCGATGCCGACGCACTCGTAGCCCATGCCCTCAACAACGGGCCTGAGTATCCGATCCAGATTGTTAGAGACAGTCCCCATGCGCCGATGCCATCCAAAAACAAAAAATGGGCCATACGGCCCATTCCAATAAAAAGCCCCTTTCACAAAAATCGGAAGAGGCATTAAAAAACCCCGTATCGGGGTTATCGGATTGGTAGCGGGGGCTGGATTCGGACATTATCTAACAGCCTTCCGCCCCCTGCGAATACCGCTCATCCCTAAGAGCGCTGCATGATACTGAGCCACCCCATTATTTTCAACCACTTTCCGAGGCGTCGAGTCAGAGGCATTCGGCTCGATGCTACATCGACGGCCATGCAGGCCGCTTCTGCGCTCCACTGGCGGCATCTTCATCCCTGCTCCGCCCTCGCTTCCGGCACCAAGGGCGAGAAGAGGTCATGGGGGTCAGGTCTATCATGGGGTCAGGTCTATCATGGGGGTCAGGTCTAGATTCGAAGCATTCCACAAAGCCACTTTCAGACAGCGACCGAATAGCTCAATCCCCACTCCTCGCCCTGCGTACAATCTTGCCAACGGTGGTGAAATGAAGCCGCAGCGATCCGCAATTTGCTGGTAGCTGTATTCACCCGTTGCATAGGCCGCCGCAATTCCCTCATCACGATTCGCATACTCCGCCATAAATCGTTCCAGCGGTGGCGCAGGCGGACGCTTTTGCGCCTTGGGTACGCCG
>JAHJDE010000099.1 GCA_018812525.1 Gammaproteobacteria bacterium | reverse complement strand
TTGTCCAGCACTTTCTGTCAGGCTGTTTCCAGTGCTGTTCGTTACCACCTCTGTCCTGACTGGCGTTCTTTCATGGCGAATAACCCTGCTGCGCAAAGGGGCGGACGACACGTGTCAGGGGCGGGCGACGGGTTGCACTCGAGCAGGATGAGGCCTGGTTTTGGGCAACCCATGGCGGGGCGGAGTTGGACCTGCTGGTTATCAGGGGGACAAAGCGCATGGGCTACGAGATCAAATACAGCGCCAGCCCTAAGGTGACCAAATCCATGCGTGCCGCGATAGAAACCCTGCAACTCGACCACCTGACCATCCTGTATCCTGGAGAACGCAGAATTCCTATTGCGGCCGACATCGAGGCCGTGGGACTTGGCAACATGAATGGTCTATAAATTGCGCATGACAGGACACCACTCAAAAATACTCATCATCACCCGCAACCTGCCCCCCCTGGTGGGCGGCATGGAACGTTTGATATGGCACTGTATAGACAGCCTTCGGCAGTGGAGCCAGGTCCATGTTATTGGGCCTGAGGGCTGCCGCGCTTACCTCCCAGCCGGAGTCTCTTCGACAACCATCCTCATACGGCCCCTGCTTAGGTTTATTTTGGCTGCGGCCAGTGCCTCCCTGCGTATGGTGTTTCGATTCCGACCTGACTGGATCTTTGCTGGGTCTGGTTTGACCGCCCCTTTTGCCCTTCTCTGTGCGAGACTAATTGGGGCCAAGGCGGTTGTTTATCTCCATGGCTTGGACGTCGAGGCTAGCAATTCCGTGTACCAAATCTTGTGGGCTGGCACCTTCCGTTATTTCGACAAGGTATTGGTTAACAGTGCCTTTACCCGCTCTCTGGCTGAAGGGGTTGGTGTGCGCCCCGACCGCATTACGATGCTTCATCCCGGTGTAGCGCTGCCGGACTTCTCTCAGGCCGACACCATCCGAGCAGCCTTTCGTCAACGACATAGCCTGGGTGATGGACCGCTGATGGTCTTTGTGGGCAGAATCACGGAACGCAAGGGCCTTGCATCGTTTGTAGAACATGTCATGCCGCATATCATCCGGTGTGTGCCCAATGCCAAGCTCTGCGTGATTGGTGATGAACCGAGGCTTGCGGTGCATAGGTCGACCGGCCAGATGAGACGAATCGAATCGGCGCTAAAGGATTCCGGTCTGGCACAGCATATCCATTTCCTGGGAGAACGCGGCTTCGACGACCCGGAACTGAGCGAAGCCTACTTTGCCGCCGATGTCCATATTTTTCCGGTGCAACGTCGTGATCATGACAACGAGGGCTTTGGCATGGTGGCTATTGAGGCAGCGGCGCACGGCCTGCCAACCGTGGCCTATGCTGTAGGTGGAGTAACCGATGCCATTGCCGAGGGAGTTTCCGGCCACTTGGTCCCGCCGGGCGATTTGGATGGCTTCGCTGCAAAGGTTGTTTCCCTTCTGCTTTCACCTCCCTCCAGTGAATACCGCAACGGCTGCCGGACCTTTGCATCCGGCTTCGCCTGGCCGGGTTTTGCTGATAGGCTCCAAGAAGTACTTCAGTCTGCCGACAAGACGTGAACCGCCATACCGAACCCGCTATCTGGTTCCCCGCCATCCGCACCGGCAGCGGCACGGACAGCTTCACGGAACAACTGGCCAAGGGCTTGTTGCTTCGTGGGATTCACTGCGAAATCACCTGGCTGCCCCATCACGCAGAGTACCTCCCTTGGCTGATCAAGGTGCCATCCCCACCACCTTGGGCCAATCTGGTTCATGTCAACACTTGGCTGCACAGGCGCTTTATCCCCGAGAATCTGCCGCTGGTTGCCACCATGCACCTTTGTGTTCACGATCCGGCACTGCATTCCTACAAAGGCCATGTACAAACCCTATACCATCGTTATTGGGTGCGAAAACTGGAACAACAGGTCATCAGTAGGGCAGATAGCGTCGTGGCGGTGAGCCACTATACGGCGCAACGCACTGGGGACGCTTTCCATATCTCGCTTCCCGCCGTGATCCACAATGGGATAGATCTGGCCCATACTTTTACCGCAGCCGACAGATCAGAGCTGCACAGCCCTTTCAGGCTGCTTTACGCTGGGAACTGGTCGTCAAGGAAGGGCACCGATCTTCTGAGCCCTATCATGGAGACCCTTGGGCCGGATTTCGAACTCTGCTATACCCCAGATCGCAGCAACCAGGACCGATCCGATACCTTGCCCGGCAACTGCCACTCTGTGCAACGACAGAACACACCAGAGGCCATGGCTCGCCTCTACCAAAGTGCCGACGCCTTGCTGTTTCCCAGTCGGCTCGAAGGGTTACCGCTTGCTGTCATCGAGGCCCAGGCCTGCGGTTTGCCAGTCATCGCCAGCCACTGCTCATCCATGCCCGAGGCTGTCGTCGATGGTGAGACCGGCCTGCTTTGCCGACGGGATGATATCGACGAATTCGTTGCGGCTGCCCGCCTGTTGGCGAGTGATCCGGCCTTGTGGCTGCGCATGTCCAGGGTGGCCAGGGCGCATGCGGAACGACACTTCGCTATCGAGAGGATGATCGACGCTTATCTCGAACTTTACCGCGGGATTCTGCCTTGAAGACCAAGACTTCTCTTATGTCGCCGGGGCAGCGGGAGGCTTGCAACGCCAAGCCAGCACCAGGGCGCGCCATGGCACCAGGCTGCCATGCCTCAGGCAGCGCAGCGAGGCGCGCAACGGCAGGCTCAGCATACGTCCGGCCATTAATAGCAGGCGCCCCATTGGCCCCCGCGCCAACTTACGTCCCAGCAGAATATGCCCCCTGGCGACATGGTATTCATAGAAGAGACTCCCGAGGCGGGATGAAGCGCTGCCGAGGTGGTCACAGGCAATTTTCGCGACAATCAAGGGCATCCCGGCTTTGCCGGCCCACCAGGACAACTCCACGTCCTCGCCATACATGAAGAAGTCTGGATCGAAGAGATAGTCGCGACCCAATGCCGTCGGCACCAACAGACAAGCCCCGCTGAAGTAGGGAAATGCCCCGAACCGCGGTCGCATCAGCACCAGCGCAAACAGGCGGTGATACCACAGCATCGACAGCATGGCGCCATTAGCCGGGCGTGGTGTGACCAAGGCCCTCCCGCCTTGTTCGTCGAACACACGCAACATCTCACCAACCATCCCTTCCTGAGCAATGGCATCGTTGTTGATCACCAACAGAGCACGATAGCGTCCTTCTCGTTGCAGACGGTCCATCCCTAGCTGTACCCCGCCCCCAAATCCCAGATTAGCGTCGGGAGTCAGGATCTCGATCGAAGGCCCGTTGGGACAGGTCCTCAGGACTTCCAAATGGCTCCGAAGGCTCCGATTCTCGGCGTCGTCGGCGGAGTTGTCGACCACGCACACATGCCCAACCTGGCCCTCAAGGCTGGCTATGCAACCGGCCGTCAATTCCGACCTGCGGTAATTCAATACGATGGCCGCAACACCTTGAGCTATCAGAGAATCCCCTAACATGACTTGACCAACTGGCCGACCTCATGGAAGAAGATCGCCCGCTGGCTGTGGATGTGGTCGACAAAGGGCAGGAACTCGCGCCTGGCAGCCTCGGGATCGCGCCGTACCTGATCGAGTAACGCTGCAACCCGCATCTCGAAGCCTGAAACCTTGTCGTCGATCTTATATGCATCAGGGATCGGTAAATCGTTGTAGGATGCCGCGCCACCACGTCGGTTGCTGACGATGATACAGCCGTTGACCGCCGCTTCGCGTGGCATCCGGTCTTTGCCGGGGTGATGGCCGAAATCTATGTAGACCTCGCTGCCGCGGAATAATGCGGCCAATTGCTGTCGATCCAGGCCCTGCAATGGCATGAATTCGACTTCCGGCATGGCGCGAATAATCCGTGCTGTCTGTTTCATTCCCTTCTTGGGGTTGAACAGAACACGAAACTGGCGGGTACTGGGTTCGATAGGTGCTAGCAGCTCCTGGTTCAAATAATCGGACAACATGGTCGACGCCAATCCATGCCGGGCAAGATAGCAGGCGGCATATTCACTCTGTACGGCGTGGCGGTAACGTCGAAGAAAGCGTAGCGGACGGACCTTTCCTCTGGCAATCCGATAGAGCCAACCAATCAGGTCGATGAAAAGGGAGCGGTGATAAAGACCATAATAACAATCGATCGACAGCCACCAAATCAGCACCTTGGCGTACCGCAACCTCGGCGCGTACTCGAACATCGTTTCCGGCACGATCACCAGGGTATCCGGACTGTCATGGAGCATACTGACACCGATATCGTATTTGCGATAAGGCTCGGGCACGTCCAAGCCCGCCTGTTCGGGCATATAGATAATGTCCGCCGTCTGTCCATGGAAGCGCAGGGCATCAACAAGTTGGTGCAGGGCCTCCACGCCGCCCGTGGCATGATTCGCAGGCGCCAGAACATTCACCCTCATTGCGAAATGAGACCTCCAACCATATTTAGTGCTGCCGCAACAACTTGATCCATATTGTAATATTTATATTGCGCCAAACGCCCGACGAAGGTCACAGTTCTCTCTGCTTGCGACAGGGCTTCGTAGCGTTTGAACAAGGCATTGTTTTCCGGGCGGAGTACAGGATAGTAGGGATCGCCCTCCGCGCGGGGATATTCGCGCACGATGGACGTGCCCGCACCACATTCACCGGTGAGGTGCCTGAATTCGGTGATCCTGGTGTAGTCATGATCGTTGGGGTAGTTCACCGTACCCACTGGCTGGTAGCGGCTGACATCCGGCAGATGCTGGTGCTCGAAATGGAGGCTGCGATAGGGCAATTGACCGAAGCGAAAACCGTAGAAGGCATCGATCGGTCCGGTATAGACCGTATGGGCATAGGTTTCCTGCTCCCTTGCATCGGCGAAATCTAGGCCGAGGCGGATCTCGATATTACCGTGGTCCAGCATGCGTTCAAACATGCGGCTATAACCCTCGGCTGGCATGAATTGATAGGTATCGGTGAAGTAGCGGTCGTCGTCATTGGTGCGCACCGGGATGCGGGCTGCTACCCCCGCCGAGAGCTGTGACAGTTCCAAGCCCCACTGCTTGCGGGTGTAGCCTCGGAAAAATTTATCGCACAGATCGCGCCCGACACTGTTAAGCACAACATCCTCACTGGTCCTGATAGGGTCGTGCGGTTCCCGGTGAGCCTCAAGATAGTCGGCTATACCCTGTTCATCCAGGCTCAAGCCGTACAGGCGATTGATCGTTGTGCGGTTGATAGGGATCGGGAGCCATTGATCGCCAACCTTTGCAAGTACCCGATGCTCGTAAAAGCGCCAGTTGGTGAAGCGAGACAGATAGACGAATATGCGCTTGGCGTTGGTGTGAAAAATGTGCGGTCCATAGGGATGTATCAATACACCCTGTGCATCGTGCGTATCATAGGCATTACCCCCTATATGGTCGCGCCTATCGATGAGCAGTACGGTTTTGTCATTTTCCGCCAATTGCCGGGCGCAGACACAGCCCGCAAATCCAGCGCCAACGATCAGGAAATCATATTTCATGTTGCCTAGACAGGGTTGGTGATTGGCAGGTAAAAAGACTGACATCGGCCCGGAACAGTGCCCAGGCCATTAGCAGGGTCACGATGCATTCCGTGACCAACACGGCCATTGCTACTCCATCGGCCTCCCAGCGCGGCGCTAATAGTATAACCAAAGTGATATTGATGAGACCGGAGGCCAGGACAATGCGGCTGAAGCTCTTTTTCATTCCCAGAGGCAGCATGATCTGAACCCCAAACACGTTGCTGAGGCCGATAATGAACGGAAGCGGCGCCAGGATGCGTAATACGCTTACAGCGGCGTCGAATTGCGGCCCCATGATCAACTGTACTGCCCACGGCGCTAGGAGCCACAACAGACATGACAGCAATAGCATTGCCCCGCCCTGAATAAGCAGCAGCTTGCGCGCCAAAGCAAGACCTGCACGGGGGTCCCTCGACATCAGGGCATTGACGCGGGGATAAACAGCAAGGCTCAACGGTGTGCTAAGGCTCTGACAAGCAACACGGATCTTGTCCGCCGCATTGAAAATACCGACCGCCACATGACCGTTCAACAAACCTAATAACATGGGATTGGCATTGGTATAGAGGCTGATGGCGGTGGTGGACATGAAGAGGTGCCAACCGTCAGCCAATGCCTGCCGCACCTCGCGCCAGCAAGGGCGCATCCAGCCAACGAGCTTTCTTCGCCAGATGATGCCGCAGGCAATCAGTCCAGCTATCACCGGCCCGCAAGCCAGTATCAGGGCCGCCACCCAGGTATCCTCGATGCCCTGCACCATCCAGAAAATCAATGGGATCACCGAGGCCCTTGCAATAATGGTGCAGAAACTAATCAGCCACATTTGCTCCAACCCCTGAAAAAGCCATTGCGGAAACAGCAAGGAACCAAGCATCACTGGTGCGCTGGCCAGCATGACCGGCCATACCGCGCTGAATTGGGGTACCGACCATATCAGCAAACCCATGAACAAAGATGCCGCCAATATCAACAATAATTTGGCGGCCTGTATCGACCAGAACAGGCGGCTGATGATTTCAATCTGCCCTTGGGCCTGCGCGATACGCTGCGTCGCCGAGAGGTTGAACCCATAGTCGGCAAACACTACGCCATAGGCCAGAACGGCTTGGGAGAAACTGTAAATGCCGAAATGCTCCGGCCCCAGCACTCGCAGCAGATAAGGCAAGGTCACCAGTGGCAGCAGGAGATTCGCGGCTTGCATAGCAGCCAAGGCGAAGCTGTTGTGAACAATAACTCGGCGGTTTGAACACATAGAATTAGACATAGGGAGCCTGTATGGAGATTCACGGCTCAAAGAAACGTAAGACTTTAGCCAATTGAAAACCTCGCGCCTGATTTTTTGTGGATCAATGGGTTGCGAGCGCATAGTTTTTTTGTGCATCAGAGTATAAGTCATTGATCTTCAAGCAATAAACATACGCGCTTTCAATTGGCTAAAGTCTTACAAAGAAACACCTATACAACCCAACGAGATAAAGCATGGTGCGAAGCCGGTCAACCAATATTGTGTGGAACTGGTACGCAAATACTTTGGCACCGACCGGTATTACTCATGTGTCTCTCGTTGTGTTGGAGTTCCCGATTCCCTACCGCTTACGGAGGCTCTTTGCCAACCCATCCAACTGCTGATGATGCTCATCCTCGGCCGGATAAAGCAGCCGGGCCATTTCGAGGCTCTGAGCCGCAGCAGTCAGCCTGCCGAGATTAAGTTCCACAAGGGTGCGTTGGCGCCAAGTCTCGGCTAAGGCATCCAACGCCATCCGCCTTTCCGGCTGAGCTGGATAGAGGTAACCTTTAGCAATATCTGACATGCCAGCATCGATCAAGACCGCTGCGTAGGTCAGGTCATTGTTCGTTGGGATGTCGTAAATGAGGTCCTTGGGGGGTGGCAGTGCCGTGAGAAAACGCTCCAGTGCGTTGCGTTCCTTGGTCGAGGCGGCCTGCGCCAGAAAAAAGGCCAGAGTTGCCCGGGCGAATCCATCGCGAGGGTTGGCCTGATCCGCAAGCCGTAATAGTCCATGGACTTCATCCCATTCGGTTCCCGACTTCGCCGAGGCCGATTTGAACAGGGCCAAATGGTTCAAGGCCAAACTGTTCGATCGGCTAAACCGCAATAATTGCTCAGTGGCGGCGATATTTGTCATGAGCCTGTCATTAGCCTGATTCGAGTAGCTGGCAGGGTTGTACTCGATACGCGGCAGATTCAAATTGCGGGCGAGGTCGGATCTTAGGTAGAGGACACTGACAGGATCGTAGCCTACCAGGGTCCAGAGGCCGGAGCCGTGCAGTAACCCTGCGGAACGAAGATGCAGCATGACCGCATCGGCGTTATACCTGTCCCGCAATCGGTCCAACAAGTGCGGGTCTTCCCTGTAGGAAAGCACCAGAAATGTCTCAGGAAATACGGTTGGTGTCCGCCCATCAACCATGACCTGAACCGCTCCCTGCGTCCGGAACGGTATGTAGCCGCCAAAGTCGTACTTGTTGATGACCCGCAGGGGGCGTCCCAGGGAGTCTGATATGGACTTTGCCATGTCAGTAGTAACCGAGGGGTAACTGGGTCCGTATATCGGCCACCCGGTTGGTTGGAAAAGGGCCAGTCCGCCGATTTGTTCCTGGTAGATGAAAAGATGGCCGGTAATCAATAGTGCGGTCACCAGTCTTGGATAGGCGGTACCTCGATCCTGGAGATATCCCAATGCCTCCCCGATTATGACCGTCAGGGGGCGTAGCAGCAGGACGGCGAATTCCAGCTCGAACCGCTGCGAGCGGGTCGAGAAAAAGAGGAAAAACAGCAGAAGAAATACCTCTGCTGGGCTCAGCCGCAACCTTTTAAGAAGTGTGCCCGTGGTTACAGCAAGGAAGGGTAGCCAGAGGAGGGGGGGGAATGTCTTTTGTCGTATCCATTCGACGATATAAATGTTCTTGGCGTTACTTCCCTCGTGGGCAAGCAGCAGGTCCAGTACCTGAAAACCCAAGGGGGATAAGAAGGGTGAGATTAGAAAAAGGGTGGCAAATAGCAGGGGGACCCGCCTCCCTTTCTCGCTTGGCCAAGGGGCAAGCGCTGCCTGAATTGCCATGGCAACGGCCCCCACGATGGCCGAACCATGGCAATTGGCCCAGCCGATCAGCACCAATAGAGTTGCCAGGGCAATTAGTTTGTCGAAGGGTCTCTGGCTGACCCAGACCATAAAGCTGATAGCCGCAAACTCAAAGATCAGGGGGCGGATGTAGAGATTTCCATAGATCAAAGGGAGGAGGAGTAAGAAAGCGAGCAGGAAGGCGCCGAAACGCCCCTTTCCCGCCGAAGCGGCCACCAGAAAGAGGAGGGCAAGCCAGGTAAAGAGGTACTTAAGTGCCAGTAGCCCCCAGGCGTCACCAACCCTGTACGCAATCGCCATCCAAACCTGAAACAGCCAAGAGGCGTTGAGCCAGTCGCTGCCGAACGCTGTAAAGGACCAGTAATCCTTGAGAAGTATCTGGTGATGTTCCAGCATCCAGAGGCCACTGTTCAGATTCCACCAGAGATCGGTGCCGTCCACCTGTTTCGTAATGAGCAGGGCCAAGGCCAGGCTGGTCAATGTTAATGCTAGGTAATGCTCTCTTCTACCCACTTCCTTCTCCTGAGAACTATTGTCCATCAGTCCTGCCTGAATCCGCGTACATCAGTTGGGTAATCTGTTCAGAAACTAGGCCGATAAGAAATATGATCACAGATGTGGAAAATAGCAGGGCGCTCATATTGGTGAAACGCCCTGAGATAATGAAGGTGTAAAGATAATAGATTAGCCCGGTTGAAAAAAATGTGAGGCTGATCGGAAAAAAGATCTTAAGTGGGGAGTAGAGTGTGCCAACTTTGAAAATCACCATCAGAAATCGAACACCATCTATAAGCGGATGAATATGGCTCTTTCCCTCTCGGGGTGGTGCCTGGATTGGGATGTAGGCGACAGGAAATCCGGAGCGAAAAAAGGCCATGGTGATAGTGGTTGGGTAGGAAAATCCATTGGGCAACAGAGAGAGGAACTGGCGAAATTTACTGGCACGTACTGCACGGAATCCCGAGGTCAGATCCCGAACTTTATGTCCCGTTATGAAGCTGGCCAATAGGTTATAAACTGTATTAGCTGTCAAGCGGCCTAGCGAAGCTTGTGAGTTGCTGTCCCTGGCGCCAACAACCATATCGTAGCCCTGGGCAAGGGTTTCCACCAACGCGGGAATGTAACGAGGATCATGCTGGCCATCGGCATCCATGCAAATCAATATGTCGCCATTGGCTGCACGTGCACCTGTTTTTATTGCGGCGCCGTTACCCATGGAATAGGGGTGTGAAATGCAAATACAGTCATGCTCAATAGCAACATGCGCGGTATCATCCGATGAGCCATCATTGATGACTATGATTTCTGCATCCGGTATCTGTTGCTTGATAAGAGGAAGCAGTCTGGCTAATGCATTGGCCTCATTGCGCGCTGGAATTATGACGGAAATAGATGGCATGTCGTACCTGCATGGGCCTTATTTTAATACGCAATTATCCGAGACATCTTTGTTGAGACAGCGTAATAACAACTCCATTGTCGCGATTTCTTGTCCTGTTAGCCTTTTATTATTAAGTCGTTGTAATATGTCTCGTGCCTGGGATTTGTTGCCTTGTAGAAAGGCTAATTGAGCCAGTTTGACTAGGTTGCTTTGGTTGTCTGGCATGATGGAAAGCGACTTATCGAGTTGGGATTGTGCTGCTGGCAAGTCCTTTGCTGCCAGGGCAAGATAATCCGCCAGCCAGGAATACAAGATGGCCTCTAAAGAAGGCGATGTTTGTTTATTGGCGATAGTGGAAGAGAACAGTCGCTCGACCTCAGTGCGAGACAGGCAAAGTGTCCCTGCGATACCCATTTCCTTCGCATGAAACAAAATATTTCTGTCGCTGGGTCCCAAAGGAATCTTTTGAAGACGCTCGGCCAATTTGTCGATCCAATCGTCATTGGCAGGCTTTTTCACAGAACAGTTCAATTGAATGAGTCCAAGCCAATGCAGTGTAAAATTGGGATCGAGCTCTCCGGCACGCTCATAATGCCTACGGGCGAAATAATAGGCAGGCATCTTACTATGAGTGATGTCAATATGATCGACCAGAGCTCTTCCCGCTTCATACTGGGTGCGCGCGGACCCTGGATGAAACTCCGCTTCAAGTTGGGTTCGCCTGAGTTCATCACCGTACTCATGGGCACGCAGTGCGGTAATGAAAGAAAAATAGACCATCATGCCGATGGCAGCAACTATACCCAACGTCCGTTGCCATTCCGAATTTTCCATTTGGCGGGAAAGTGCCCATCCCGCAATGACGGCCATGCCGAAAAAGGGCAGGTAATTCCGGTGTTCGTGGGCGATCTCCAGGGGCAGAACGGTGGATTCGAGACTGTGGCCAATCAAGAACCACGCGAGCCCGAAGGAGAGAAGGGGGGCCTTTAGCCGTGCCCGCCAGGCGATCCATGCCATAGCCATCAGACCGAGCCAAGCGGGCAAGGTTGTCCATGGGGAAAGGGGGCCTGTGGATAAAACGATGTCATCGTGGTGCAGGCCAAAGGCACTGAGCTTGGGGATGGCGATAAGGGACAAATAGAGCCAGAGCACCCTGCCTTCGGTGAGCAACCGCTCGGTAAACGAGAAATTACGCGCTAAATAGCCCCCAAGGAGCCATTGGGCGTCTGTCGCTAGTGTGTAGGCGAGAATGGCAGCAGATACCAAACCGACGGCAGTGGCGAGAATTTGTGCTAAACGATCCAAATGGCCGGTTTTGCGGTGTCTGAGGGTCATTTCCCAGGCCAGTACCAATACGGGAAATAGCGCCCCAATCTCTTTGGTCATCAGCGACAGGGGCCAGCAGATTAGCCAGGCAAGCGCCAGCCATGCCACGCACAGGCGCCCGCCACGTTCACGGCCTGAGATGTGAAGGTGAAACCCTGCCAAAAGGAATAGGGTAGAGAGGCTCGTCATGCGTTGCACCACATAGAGTACCGTGGTGATCTGTATGGGATGCAGCAGCCAGATCGTGGCAACGAAGCCCGCAATCATTCGGCCTTCAAGCAGGCGCCTAACAATGAGATAGATCAGGAGTCCGTTCGCCAGGTGAATAAGGAGGTTGGTCAGCTTATAGGCGAAAGGATCGAAGCCGCTGAGGTAATGGTTGAGGGCGAAGCTCAATTGGGCAATGGGCCGGCCAGATGGACCCGCAATGCCGCTCGTTAGCGCATCTCTGACAGAAGTCGATGACAACTCCGTCATCTTTATGCCTTCGACCTTCAGGATATTGACTTCATCGTCGAAAAAGAAACCGCCTTGAAGGCCGTTCCAAAAGAGACCGGCCACTACCGCTACAACGAAAAGACCCGCGATGGCTGTGCGAAGCGGCATTGGAATCCAGTGCATGAACCGATTCATTATTAGTCCAAAACAAAGCTGATTTCAGGGTGAAGGGCAGAGGTCCGTATAAGTCCAACAGACAAAAAATTACCCCGCTAGGCGGGGTAATTTTATCAGAACAACCAGTGGGCTAAGTATTTAGCGGCAGTTGGCTGGCTTGTACTTTTGGTCGATCGTGCCACCGCAGACCCAGGTCACGATGCCAGCGGTATCGCCCGTACCGGTCATGGTGATGGTTTTGGTGTCAACGGCAGCAACGCCAGTGCCCTTGGCGGTGGCAGTGACCAAGCCAACCGTGCCGCTAGTCTTGGTGTATGCCACGCCTGACACGTAGGTGGAGACTTGACTACTGATACCTGCGGATGTGACTTCAGGCATGTGGCCCAGGGTCTGGAAGGCTTCCGCAATGCTGGTTCTCCCGCTTGAAGCGGCCAGAACAACCTCGGAAACCTTGGCGCGGGTGGTGTAATCCTGATAAGCCGGCAGAGCGATGGCTGCCAGGATGCCGATGATGGCGACCACGATCATGAGTTCGATCAGGGTGAAGCCGGATGCTTGTCTTTTCATTTCATTTCTCCAGTGAGGGATTGGAAGTCATGCCCGAACTGCGTTGGATTCAATCTCGGGCTGACTTTACTGTAGCAGATGCCGTGCCAATATCGGTATTCGGCCAGATTTGGCCATTCCCTGGCTGTAAATACCTGTTGATTCAGTTGATTGAAGGCGGTGTGCCTGGTTGTGACGGGAATCGCTTCTGGTCAATGATTTGACGTATGGCGTCGTTAGGTGACGTAAATTGTCACAGGGCTGGGGCAATGGATTTTGCGAAAGGGTTGCAGGGGAAGGGGAGTGATATCATATGAGCCGTGAACAGCAAGCACTATAAAACGCTCGAAGCCGTTTTTTCCGATCCAGTCAACGGCAATCTGCCATGGGACCGTATCGAGGCCTTGCTGATCGCATTGGGATGCCAGGTTGTGGAAGGAAGCGGTTCGTCCGTAACCTTCGAGAAGGATGGCAGGCGGGCCCATTTCCATCGTCCGCATCCACAACCTGAATCACTCCGGTATCGAGTCAAGGCCGTGCGGGAATTTTTGAGCAAGCTGGAAATTTCGCCATGAAAAATACGCTGGAATACAAGGGCTATAGGGCCGGCATTGAATTCGACCCCGAGGATCATATTTTGTTTGGACATCTGCTGGATATCGATGACATCGTCAGCTTTCATGGCGAATCGGTTGCCGATTTTGAGCGGTCCTTTCATGAGTCTGTGGACGATTACATCGCTGCTTGCGAGCAACTTGGTCAGTTACCCGATAAACCGGCTTCGGGGAGGTTGATGCTTCGAATCGCACCTGAGATCCATGCCGCCGCATTGAAATCCGCCACGGCTGCTGGCCAGAGCCTGAACAAATGGGCAGAGGCGGTGTTGCGCCGGGCGACGCATACAGACACTTCTTTGGGCTGATTCGGCATCAATGGCAGCCCCTGCGCAGGGCCAGGATTTCTTGAGCTCGTAGGATGTCGGTGAGCGGTAGCGAACCGCATCGTTCGTGTCCGTATCACCCGCGATTGGTGCGGTTCCTCCGTCACCGCACCCTACCGGGCTGAGAGGGGTGGTAGTATTTCCCAGTCGCTCCATCAACAGCGGTGGGAAATACCAGGAGGCTATGAGTATGCTGACAGAATATATCGAAGAGGCCTTGCGCAGGGCCAGGTATGAAATCATCGACGATGACGAGCCCTATTACGGTGAAATAACTGAACTTAAAGGCGTTTGGGCGGCTGGGAAGACCCTTGAGGAGTGCCGCGAGAGCCTGAAGGACACCGTCGAGGGGTGGATCTTGGTCAGTATCAAGAAAGGAATTCCAATTCCAAAATTGGGTAAGTATGAAGTCAGGGAAGTGGAGGAAATGGCGGCCTGATGCCAAGACTGAACCCTATTGCGCACCGGGACCTCATCAGGAGGTTGCGGTTGCTCGGTTTCGAGGGGCCGTATGCAGGGGGGAAGCATCTGTTCATGTTGAACGTTGACAGAGGACGCCTCATAGAAGGTCGGGCTTCAGCCCGGCGCATCGGCCTGAAGGCCGACCTACGGACCCTTTAGAGACCGGTTTCTGGCCAAAAGTCCTTGTCCATGCATTGTTCATAGGTCCAGGGGCAGGTAGGGGGGAATGTTTCCGGTGCCAGGCCGGTTTCCCGGATAGCTCCCGTTACCGCATATTCATAGGCCGATTCGAGAATCTCTGGCAACTGGCTTTTCAGGCCGGGATTTTCCTTGAGATGCCGCTCGATACGCTTGCGTTGCTCGATGATGGTGTATTTCCAGCTCCATCCCTGATAGGCGGGCTGGTATTGCCATTTCAGCAGGAGCATCAGCAGGGTCTCAAAAAACGATTCCAATGCCCGTTTTTCGGATTTCCCCATGTCCTCGATCTCCTCGATGATGTGTTCCAGGTCTATTTGGTCAAACCTGCGCTCACGCAGCAGGGCCGCCTGTTCCTGTGCCCAGGTGTAAAGATCCTGGTTATATGACGCGGAGCCCATTTCAGTACCTCCTGTTGTTTCAAATTACCCTGGCAGGCCAATGAGCATCTCTGATGCCAATTCCGGTCCGCAGGGTTTACGCCCCTGTTCCACGGCTGACCCAGTTTTCCAGCTTGAGGCCGGGGATGCTCTCGAATTCCCCTGTGTTGTTTGATTCATAGGGGCTTGATGCAGCGTAGAATTACGGTGACACTTTACTAAATACACCTGATAAGGATGAGGTGTATTTAGTAAAGTGTCACCGTAATTCCTTGCCCCTCCCCCAGCCTTCTGGTATAGATACTGCGTTTTTTTCACCCCCGAGGGAGACGCAATGACCGACAAACAGGCAAACGGCCCGTTCAACTTCGAGCCCTACCAGGAAAAGACGGGGGAAGAGTACATGAATCCCGCCCAGGAAGAGCACTTCCGCACCATCCTGCTGGCCTGGAAACAGGAGCTGATGGAAGAAGTGGACAGGACGGTGGACCACATGAAGGACGACGCCGCCAACTTCCCCGATCCCAACGACCGGGCCACCCAGGAGTCCGAGTTCAGCCTGGAACTGCGTGCCCGCGACCGTGAGCGCAAGCTGCTGAAGAAGATCGACGAGATCCTCAAGAGGCTGGACGAGCACGAATACGGATTCTGCGAATCCTGCGGCATCGAGATCGGTCTGCGCCGGCTTGAGGCGCGGCCGACCGCCACGCTCTGTATCGACTGCAAGACCCTGGACGAGATCCGGGAAAAACAGCGGGCCTAACGATTATGGGGCGAGTCGAGCCATCCCGGATGATGAATGCCGCCTCGCCCCCTTCGACTCCGCTTCCTTCGACTGCGCTTCCTTCGACTGCGCTTCCTTCGACTCCGCTCAGGACTGGCCTAATCTTTCCCCCTCCCCAACCCTCCCCCCAAAAGGGGGAGGGGGCAGGCGCACGCTTCGCGACTTTCACAGTAACAGCCGCCGGCCCACCATCACCCACTCGATGAACAGCCTCGGCTACCGGGGACGCTTCGCCCCCTCTCCCACGGGCAAACTCCATTTCGGTTCCCTCGTGGCCGCCGTTGCCAGCTATCTGGACGCACGGACTGCGGGGGGCGAGTGGCTGCTACGCATCGAGAACATCGATCCGCCCAGGGAGGTCCCGGGCTCGGCGGACGCCATCCTGGCCAGCCTGGAGGTGTTCGGCTTCGAGTGGGATGGCGGGGTTCTGTACCAATCGGACCGTTTGGATCGCTACCGTGCGGTCGTCGACGAGTTGCGCCGGGAGGGCCTGGCCTACCCCTGCGCCTGCTCGCGCAAAGAGATCGGCGCCCATGCCCGGCTCGGCCCTGAGGGTCCCATCTACCCCGGCACCTGCCGTGACGGCCTGCCACCGGGACGGGAGGGATTGGCGTTACGCCTGCTCACCCACGACAGGCCCATCGGCTTCGATGACCGGATTCAGGGTCACCTGACCCAGTCCGTCGAATCAGAGACCGGTGATTTCGTCATCCTGCGGGCGGACGGCTTCTTCGCCTATCAACTGGCCGTGGTAGTGGACGATCAGGACCAGGGCATCACCCAGGTCGTGCGCGGCTGCGACCTGCTCCACTCCACCCCCCGCCAGATCCACCTGCAAAGGCTGCTCGGCTACACAACCCCCGGCTACGCCCATATCCCGGTGGTCCTGGACGATACGGGGAAAAAGCTGAGCAAGCAGGACCTGGCCTATCCCGTCGATCCGACCGATCCCCTCCCCGCCCTCGGCAGGGTGCTGGGCTTTCTTAACCAGGAACAGCCGCCACTGGCGCTGGACAATCTCGAAGACTGGTGGACCTGGGCCATCGGCCATTGGCAGATCAGGAGGATTCCAAGCGTGGTACAGGGATGTACCCTTTAGGGACCAAGGAACGGAAAAGACGAGGCGATCCGGTAGGACAAGCTAGAGAGGAACGCAGCTACTTTGGTCATTTTTTCTCGATAAGGACCATCAAATTGCCCTGGTTCCGCATCTCCAGGTTATTGAGGAAGCTCATCCCCAGCAGTACCTGTGTGGGGCTGCTCCCCCTCACTACCACCCCCCTGACGTTTCGCTGCCGGATCTCCCCCACCGAGACGCTGTCCAGGGTGATGGAGTAGGCCTCGGCGACGCCGGAGGCCGTCTGGGTCAACATCGGTTTGCCCTCCAGCTCGAACGGAATGCCCAGCCGGCGCGCCTGCGGCTCACTCATGGCGACCCCGGTCGCCCCGGTATCGACCAGAAAGGCCACCGGTTGACCGTTGATGGTCCCCTGGGTGCGGAAGTGCCCTGAATTGTCCCTGACGATACGGATTTCCCTGGAACGGGCGGCCTTGTATCCGCTGCCGATCCGCATCTGGGGCGTCAGGGTGAATTGCTCGCCCCCCACCGCGACCACCGCCTTGAGCCCATTGGAGGAGATCAGCAGCACCCCCTCCGGGCTGGGGGTATCCTTGACCAGAAGGCGGCGATTGCCGTCGATCTCCAGCATCGCTTTGTCCTTGAACAGGGCCAGGACCCGCATCTCCGGCGCGGCCTGGACCGGGGCAATGGACAGAAACAGCGGAATCAGCAGATGCGGGGCCAGTCTCATAGCATCACCATGCCCGACACATAGAGGATGACCCAAGCATAGACCCCCGCCAGCAGATCATCCAGCATGATCCCGAGCCCCCCCTCCATACGCCGATCAAGCCAGCCGATGGGCCAGGGCTTGAGGATATCGAACAGGCGAAAGAGGACGAAACCGGCCAGCACCTCCTCCCATCCCAGGGGCACCGCCGTCATGGTCACCCAGAAACCGACGAACTCGTCCCAGACGATGCCCGAGTGGTCATGGATACCGAGATCGCGCGAGGTCCTCCCGCAGAGATAGATGCCCAGGAGAAAGGCCGCCAGGGTGATCCCCAGATAGAGGGGCAGGGGGAGGGGGGCCATGAACAGGTAGAGAGGCACGGCCGCCAGGGTTCCGAAGGTGCCGGGCGCGACGGGCGCGGTCCCGCTGCCGAAGCCAAAGGCCAGCAGATGGATCGGGTTGCGCAAGTTCGGTCTTTGATTCCCCTGCTTGGTCATGAGTCCCTGCCCTCAGCGAAAGTGGTCATACCCCCTCCCTGTCACAGGAGAAACACTGCCATCCGGCATCATGCAACGCACGCCCGCACCTGCTTCGACGGTCCCTATCGGCGTCAGGCCGATAGCAAGTCCCGCTATGGCCGATTCCAATTCGGCCCGGCGTTCTGGGGGAAGGGTCAGGCAGAGTTCGTAATCGTCTCCGCCCGCCAGGGCGATGCCCCAGTCCCCGGTCGCGGCGATACGGTCCCGTACCGCCGGGGATAGCGGCAATGACGCCGCCAGTATCAGGGCGGCGACCCCCGAACTCTCGCAAATATGGCCCAGGTCTGCGCCCAGGCCGTCGGATATATCGATACAGGCGGTGGCGATGCCGCGAATCCTGGCCGAGAGATCGAGCCGGGGCTCGGGGCAATGCAGCCGGTCCATGATGCCCGGCAGGTTCTCAGGGGCAACCGGAACACCCCGTTTTGCGAGCAGAGCCAGGGCGGCATCGCCCAAATGGCCTGAGACATAGATCAGATCACCGGGCCGCGCGCCACTCCGGCGCATCGCCTTCCCCGGTTCGACAAAGCCCTGGACCTGGATACTGATGGAGAGGGGGCCGCGCGTGGTGTCTCCCCCCACCAAGGCGATCCCGGTCCGGCGTGCCAGGGTGGAAAAGCCCTGTGAAAAGGCCGCCAGCCATTCGGCATCGACCTCGGGCAGGGTCAGGGACAGGGTCGCCCAGGCCGGTTCCGCCCCCATGGCCGCCAGATCGCTGAGATTGACCGCCAGGGACTTGTGGCCCAGGGTCTTGGGATCATCCCCCGGCAGGAAATGGCTGCCGCAGACCAGGGTATCGATGCTGACCGCCAGATCCCTTCCCGGCGGCACCCGCAGGAGGGCGCAGTCATCGCCGACCCCAAGCAGGACATCGGGCCGGGAGGCGCCGATATCGGCGAAATAGGCACGGATCAGATCGAACTCGGAGAGGGACATGGGGTTTTGGCTTGAGGCAATGAAATAGCAGGGTAGGGGCGGGTTTTAAACCCGCCCCTACGATGGGGTCAACTGCGATTTCCAGGGTCAATCGAATGGCTGCTCTGTGCAAAATAATGGGGCACTCTATTTTACCGTTTGACTGTTCCCACGCTCCGGCGTCCCGAGACCCGCGTCTGCCTCCGGTATCCGCCAACCCGCGACGCTGGAGCGTCGCTGGCGGCATTCCCACGCGGAGCGTGGGAATGATCATGAATAAATTCGCACCTACGCCGGTAGTTGAGTAAATCGATCTGTTTCGCGGCAGAGCCGCTCCCACGGCGGTGGGAGCGGCTCTGCCGCGAAAATAGGCGGTTTTGCTCAATCGGTTCGACCAAATCTGACCTGAATCTGAGCGCAATATTGCTCAAGTTATTCTTGCTCGACGCCTAAGGCCTCACCGAATCTCCAGTGTCCTAACCTGCTTGGCCAGCTTGTCGAGCACGCCGTTGACGAACCTGTGGCCCTGTTCCGAACCGTACTCTTTATCCAGCTCGACCCATTCGTTGATCACGACCCGGTAGGGGATCTCTGGGTGGCGCATCAATTCATAGGCACCGAGCCGGACGATGGCCCGCTCGACCGGATCGAGGCTCTCCACTGAGCGGTCCAGCACAGGACCCAGCCCGGCATCCACCTCTTTCAGGTTCATGGGCACCCCGTGCATCAGCTCCCGGAAGAAACTGCTGGTGTAGGTCTTGGAGTCCTCCCGTTCGAGGAACTGATTGCAGATATCGCCCAGGTTGTCGCCGGTCAACTGCCATTGATAGATGGCCTGCATCGCGAGGGTGCGCGCCTTGTGGCGACGTTGGCTCATGGGGTCAGATCCGCCGCAGCAGATTGACCATCTCGATGGCGGCCAGGGCCGCTTCGCCGCCCTTGTTGCCGGCCTTGGTCCCGGCCCGCTCAATGGCCTGCTCGATGGTATCGACGGTCAGCACCCCGAAGGAGACGGGCACCTGATATTTCAGCATCACCTGGGCCATGCCCTTGACGCATTCGCCAGCCACGAAATCGAAGTGGGGCGTCCCCCCCCGGATCACCGCGCCCAGGGCGATGATGGCGTCATAGCCGCCCTTGGCTGCAATTTTTTCCAGCGCCAGGGGCATCTCATAGGCGCCCGGAACAAAGACCCTGGTGATGTCCTCGGGCCTGGCGCCGTGCCGCACCAGGGTATCGATGGCGCCGGCGGTCAGACTGTCGACGATGAAGCTGTTGAAACGCGCCACGACCAGACAGAACTTGGCCTTCTC
Organism: Gammaproteobacteria bacterium; assembly: GCA_018812525.1. Classification (GTDB taxonomy): domain Bacteria; phylum Pseudomonadota; class Gammaproteobacteria; order Chromatiales; family Chromatiaceae; genus YD12-FULL-61-37. Next base: position 1,970 of record JAHJDE010000099.1, on the reverse strand, counting down.
GACCCGCAGATCGCCCTCGATGGTAGTTATGCTCATTGGTGAACCCCTGTTGATGAATTGTGTTCGTAACTATTCAGCCCCCCCTCCCTCCGGGAGGGGGTTGGGGGGAGGGCCGGGCGTAAACTAAGCGCCTATGCCCGAATCGACCTCTTACCCCCTCCCCAACCCTCCCCCTGCAAAGGGGGAGGGGGCAATTTCCGAGTTGAGCTGAATAGTTACTTGTGTTCTTTAGATCTGAGGCCTGAGAGGTTGTGAATTTCCCCCCCTTCCTTGGGCGAGGGGGCAGGGGGAGGGTGTAAGTCGCTGATTTATCATACCCCTCTCCCCAACCCTCTCCCCTACTTAGGGAGAGGGGGTATTTTCTCACAGCCTCTGAGACTTTGTTTCCGTTCACCCCCCCTCCCTCTGGGAGGGGGTTGGGGGGAGGGCGGTTGTGGATAACGCTCCGAATTTATTAGGCCACCCCCTCCCCAACCCTCCCCCAGAGGGGGAGGGGGCTGAACGGTTACGAGACTTTAGGCTTTAGGTCTCAAGCCTCAAGCCTAAAGCCTCAAGCCTCAAGCCCAAGAAACTACTCCGGTTCCACATATTCCACCACTTCCATGTCGAAGCCGGATATCCCTTGCAGGCTCTTTGGGGAGCTCAGCACGCGCAGCTTGCGAACGCCCAGATCCGCGAGGATCTGCGCCCCGACGCCATAGGTGCGCAATACCCTGTTCTGCTCCTCCGGTTGCAGGCCGGCCTTCTGCTCCGTCCCCTCAAGCCCCAGCTCGCCGATGCGCTGCACGATCTCGCGCGCGGAGTCATGATTGCGCAGCACCACGATGACCCCCTCGCCCTCCCTCGCCACCTGTGCCATGGCACGGCCCAGGGGCCAGCCGCGTTCCTTGTGGGTGCTGGCGAACAGGTCGCAGATAGTATTCTGCATGTGGACCCTGACCAGGGTGGGCTTGTCGGGGCTGGGCTCACCCATCACCAGGGCCAGATGCAGCTCCTGATCGACGATGTCCTGAAAGGCCACCAGCCGGAAGTCACCGTGCTCGGTCGGCAGGACGCACTCATTAAGCCGCTCGATGGTCTGTTCGTTGCTCACCCGGTAGTGAATCAGGTCAGCGATGGTACCGATCTTGAGGTCATGCTTCGCGGCAAATACCTCCAGATCGGGGCGCCGCGCCATGGTGCCGTCCTCGTTGAGGATCTCGACGATCACCGAAGCCGGGATCTTGCCGGCCAGACGGGCCAGGTCGCAACCCGCCTCCGTATGCCCGGCGCGCACCAGCACCCCGCCGGGTTGGGCCATCAGCGGAAAGATATGGCCCGGCTGGATCAGATCCTCCGGCCGGGCATCCTTCCCAACGGCAGCCAGCACCGTAGTCGCCCGGTCTGCGGCCGAGATCCCCGTGGTCACCCCCTCCGCCGCCTCGATGGAGACAGTGAAGTTGGTAGAGGCCAGGGCGTCGTCGGTCTCGACCATCAGGGGCAGGCGCAACTGGCGGCAGCGCTCCCTCTCCAGGGTGAGACAGATCAGGCCGCGGCCGTGGGTCGCCATGAAGTTGATCGCCGCCGGCGTGACCGCCTCGGCCGCCATCAGCAGGTCGCCCTCGTTCTCGCGGTCCTCGTCGTCCATGATGACGACCATCTTGCCCTGACGCAGATCCTCAATGATTTCTTCGATGGAGTGCAATGCCATATGGATTCATTCGTGATATTTCTGGGAAACGCGCAAGTCTATCAAAGGCGCCGCCAATTAGACACGGGACAGGATAACGGCCCCGAAGCATAAGCCCATTCACCCTTCGACAAGGCTCTCCTGAGCAAAGTCGAAGGGCCTGTCCGGAAATAAGTTGGACAATATCGCGCTCAGATTCAGGTCAGATTTGGTCGATCTGATTGAGCAAAACCGCCTATTTTCGCGGCAGAGCCGCTCCCACCGCCGTGGGAGCGGCTCTGCCGCGAAACAGATCGATTGA
>JAHJDE010000098.1 GCA_018812525.1 Gammaproteobacteria bacterium | reverse complement strand
TACCGGCGAGCCCCTGGGCCACCGTTGGGGAGAGTCCGTCCAACAGCCGCGCCGCCGCGTAGGCCGGCAGGGCGACCACCAGGGAGGCGGCGTCCAGGCTCGACGCCCTTTCGCCTTCCTTCAACGCCAGCCGGAATCCCCCGCCCGGCAGGGGTTTCAATCCCTCGACCCTGATCCCGGTCCGCAAACGCGGCCCCAGCACGGCGGCCAGCCGGTGCGGCAGACTGGCCATGCCTTCGCGGAAGGAAAAGGGCATGCGTCGGCGGGGGTCGAAGCGGGCCTAGCGGCCGCCGGCCAGGACCTTGGCTGCCGCCCCCAGGATCACCGAGCCGTAGCGGGTCTCCAACTGCTTCAGCCGGGGGAGCAGGGCGCTGACGCTGAGTTGCGCCGGATCGCCCGTGTAGCAAAAGAAAAAGGGGCCGCCCCCTTTTCTACTGCTGCCTTTCCTCTGAAAATTCCCCTCCTAGACGACCTAACTCCGGCCTTTCCTGGCCCATTCGACGTCAAAGCGGCCGGGCGACCGCCCGCAAGGGCGACTTGACTACAAGCGCGAGCGATTGACGGACCCGAGGAAGGGCAGGATACTTCGGCATAGGGAGTTGGAATTACTATCCTTTTGCCCAATAGGTGACGTAAGAAACCCCTCCAAGCTCTTGTTTTCTAGTCGCCTTAAGCACCTCTGCGGTGAATCAAGTGCACTATCTAGGTTCATTGCAACGGCGGGTGATATACCCGCCGTTGTTGTTTGTGTGCCCCTTGGAAACCCATGACTCCTGCCAACACCAATTTGATTGTGAGCACCCACGCCGCGTTACGGGAGATGTATTTCAGCGATGGTCGCCCCTGGGTGGTGGCTTTTTCCGGTGGCAAGGATTCCACGACCGTACTCCAGCTTGTCTACGACATGATTCTGGAACTCGGGCCTCGGGCCACCAAGCCGATACACATCGTCGTCTCCGATACTCGGGTGGAGGCGCCCAATGTGGAGGAATTTCTCGGCAAGGTCCTATCGGCAATAAAAGTGCACAGTTCGGCCAACGGCCTGCCGGTGCAGGTGCACCATGTCCGCCCGGCACCGGATCAAACCTTCTGGGTTAATCTTATCGGCAAAGGCTACCCTTCCCCCACGCGGACCTTCCGGTGGTGTACGACCAAGATGAAGATTCGCCCGGCGCGCAAAGTCATTGAAGACGTAATTTCCGATGCTGGAGCGGTCATTCTGCTGCTCGGAACCCGCAGTGCCGAAAGCAGCGGGCGGGCACAGCGAATGGAAGCTCGCCAGCAGAATGAACGGGGCCTCAATCCTCACCACGAAATTCCTAACGCCCTGGTAATGGCCCCCATAGGCCACTGGAGTAATGACGATGTATGGGATTACCTATTCCATCACAATCCGCCACCCTGGGGTATGCGTCACGATTTCATGCTGGACTTGTACCGCCAGGCAAACGGTGGTGAATGCCCCGTGGTCCTGGACCTGAACACTCCATCTTGCGGAGGAAGCCGCTTTGGCTGCTGGACCTGCACGGTCGTGAAACAGGACAAATCCATGCAAGGCTTCCTCGATTCCGGGGAGCTTTGGATGAAGCCCTTAGCTGAATTTCGCAACAACCTGAAAACCTGGCGGGAGCGGGACGACTTGCGGGAGCGGATGCGCCGCAATGGGGAGGCCGGAGCAGGACCATTCCACCTTGCCGCTCGACAAATGATCCTCGGAGAGTTGTTGGCAACCGAGCGACAAGTTGAACGAGCACTGATAACCGACGAGGAAATCCGGCTAATACAGTATCATTGGCATCGGGATGGCGATGCCACGGATAGCGCAATCCGTCTAGCCGAACGTTTTGGCCGCCAGCCCGCCCCTCTCGAGGAAGGTACTGCCATGCCGAATACCGACAAGGACTTGCTGCTTGATCTGGCACAGGAATATGAAATCCCGGAGCAATGGGTTGAAGACTTGCTCTATTTGGTAGATAAGAAATATCCGTTCATGGACCAGATCGACCAATCCTCCCTGCTAAAGGATGTCAAGAACGTGATCGAAACCGCCTCGCAGCAGGGTGAAATGGCCGCCCCATGATATTTGAATCCATTCGACTGGAGAATCTTTTCTCCTACTATGGGCAGTGCTATTTTGACCTGTCGGGGGGTCAGCCAAAACGCAATATTGTGCTCATCACTGGCCGTAATGGTTTTGGCAAAACAAGTTTTCTAAACAGCCTTAGATTACTCTTCGGTGGCGTAACGGAGTCACTGCGTGAAGCAGTACAACGCCAACGCAAGCCGACAGCTAAACAGTATGTACAAGGCGCTGGGGATGATTGGTGGGGCATCCTCAATCGTCGCGCCAAATTTGAAGGTGCCGACCATTGTTCAGTCCAGGTGAAATGGCTGGAGGAGCGGGGGCAGGTCACGGCGGAACGACAATGGGATATAGAAGGCGCAGATTTTATTGAAACGTTGAGCCTCCAAGCGAATTTTCTGGACAGCCCCCTGATCGGCAAGGAGGCCCAAGAATTTATCAGCCTGCGCTTACCGCCAGACTTTGTGCCCTTTTTTATTTTCAACGGCGAACAAATCCAAGAGCTGGCCGAAGCCAATCGGGCCTACCAGATCAAGCAAATCGAGCGCCTGCTCGACATCAGTCGTATAGAACTTCTTTCAAACACATTAAAAGACGCATGTAAGTCATGGGTAGATGCGTCCATGGATCAGCGCCGCCACGCAGAACTTCTTGAGTTGGAAGGCAAAAGAATTGCCCGAGATGCAGATCTGGGCGCAGCCAACCAAGAAATGCTTGATCGCAAAGAGCGTTTAACTGATTTCGAGGCGGAAGTCCGGCGAATCCAACGCCGATTAGAAAATAGACGGGCCTTTGTCAATCAGGCCAACGAGTCCACTTTGAAAGTGGAACTGGCCAATCTGGAAGAAGAGCAGGTCTCGAAATCTTCCGCCCTGGTAGCGGAACTGCCGCGTATTGCGCCCTTGCTCCTCGTACCATCGCTAGCCGCCAAAGCTAGCCACCTCCTGGAACAACAAAGCGATGGCGGCGGGCAAAGTGCCGCATTTTTGCGCCACCTGGCCGCCAGCTTGCCGCCCCAGTTGTTCGTCGGTCCGCCACCACCGCCGATCAGCGCGCTCAGTCGCGATCAGGAAATGTATTACCGCAACCGCCTAGCCAAGTTGCTGGAAGCCCACTTACCGAATACGCCGTCAGCAGGCTCCGCGGTCCTGGACATATCCAAGGCGGATCGAGCGCGACGCCTGCTCATACGGTATGGGGACAATGAGGATTTGCGCCAGCGCTTCGCCGCCGATTTGGCCCGTTTGTTTCAAATCAGGGCGGATATTCGGCGAAAACGGGAAGAACTGCTCAATGTTAGCGCGCTCGGCGAGAAGGAAAGGGAAGCCTATTTACAGGATCAGGCCGAGTGGGAACGGCTTCAGAACGAAATACTCGCCCTGAAAGTGGCCTGTGAAACTGGCGAAAGAGACATCAACCGCTTGCGGCAAGACCTGGCTCACCTTGTCGTCGCCATTGAAAACAAGCGCGACGAGGTTTCCCTGTCCAAAAAGGCTCGCAGCCGTACCGATATTGCAAAAAAACTGCGGGACTTCTTCATGGCCTACAAGCAGAAGCTGAAGGAAACGCGCCGCGAGGAATTGCAGGAAGCCATCAACCAGCATTTCCGCTGCCTCATGACCTCCCATGGCCTTGTGGCCAAGATTACGGTGGATGAGGATTTCGGCCTACATTACCAGGATGAGGAGGGCCGCCCGGTCGGCATGGGCAATCTGTCCGCCGGCATGAAACAGTTGGCCGCCACGGCCCTACTCTGGGCTTTGAAGGACTGCTCCGGCAAGCCCCTTCCCATCGTTGTGGACACACCTCTGGCGCGTATCGACCGGGGCAACCAGGACAATCTCCTACGCAACTACTACCCGGTCGCTAGCCAGCAAGTCATTATTCTGCCAACGGATTCGGAGCTGGACCTAGAGAAATATAGGCTACTCAAACCTTTCGTTTATCGGGAATACAAATTGGCCAATTCCCATGGCGACGACACCCGCGTTTTGCCTGAAACTATGTACCCGGAGGAAATAGCCAATGCCTGATGTCGCCATCAGTCTCCAGGACAAGACTTTTCTGGACGACATCCTGCGCCAGGGTTTACTACAACCCAAGGCCCACAAATGGACCGTGCTGCGCCTAGCCTTGGCTCGCTCCCTGCAAATATCCACGCCCCCGGAAGAATTGCTGGACGAATTGAGTGATGGGGGGCATCGCTACGACCTAGAACAAGTGACTGGCAAGGATCTGGCTGACGATGATGGGCCACGCGACTTCAATCTGCCCATCATGGCCTTGCTAGCGGCTTATCACGACGAAGATTTGTTCGGGGACGAGGATCGCTATGTTCGTCTGTTGCAACGTCATATTCGACGAGGACTACGGGAGTTTCGTGGAAGCTGGCGCGTCGGTCACGATTTCCATGCCTATTTGTTCCAGGATATGTTTGCCGGGCTGACGCCGCCGCCGGTACCCGAAGAGCAGGGCCAGGCCCTGACCAAGGCACTGGCGGAAATCGGCGTTACAGCGGAAGTCAGCGAAGTTGTTCACGGCCCGCGTTTATCCCGTTACCGGGTACTGCTGTCGGACGTTAACCACCTGGATCGTCTGCAGCGAGGCCTGGACAAGCTGGCCCTTGGCTTAAACCTTCAGCAGTCCGGCGTATTCCTCATGCCAGGCAATGAGGCGCGCACGGTGTGTCTGGATCTGCCCCGTCCGGAGGAAACCTGGCAAGCCTTGCCTGGGGAACGCCTACGGGAGTGGGCACGGGATTTCAACGGAGATGCGGTTTTGCCGGTCTGGCCTGGGGTGGACGCCCTCGGCACCCCTTTCGTGTTCGACCTGGCCTTCGCACCCCATCTACTGGTCGGCGGCACAACTGGCAGCGGCAAGAGTCTGTGCTTGCACAGCCTGATTTTGTCACTCTTATGGCGGCAACCCGCATCCCGACTGAAGTTGGTGCTGATCGATCCAAAGGAAGTGGAGTTTGCCACTTACCGTGGCTTACCCCATCTCCATGGAGGTGTTCCCATCAGCGAAAGTACCGATGCGGCGGCTTGCCTGCGGGATTTGTGCAAAGAAATGGACGAACGCCACCACCGCTTTCAGTCTTTGGGGGTTGCCAACCTAGCTGAGGCGCACACCAAGGGCGACACGGCCCCATATATCGTGGTTTTTGTGGAAGAACTTGCAGACCTAGTCCTTCGCTCCGGAGCCCTAGTGGAAGAACCTTTAGTGCGTCTGGCAGCAAAAGCCCGGTCCGCCGGTATTCACTTGGTTCTGGCAACGCAGCGCCCCGATGCCGAAACCTTCAGCGGTTTGCTGCGCAGCAATGTGCCGGCTCGTATCGCGTTGACCGTCCAAAAAAGCAGTGAGTCCAAAATCATCCTGGACGACACGGGTGCGGAGAAACTGCTGGGCAGGGGAGATATGCTAGTCAAAGCCAACGCAGGCAACCCCCCTGTACGGGTGCATGGCCCGCATATTCGACGCGATGACATTGCCGCCTGCGTTCGAGCTTGCAAAGGAGACCGAACATGATTGACAACGAGGTTCGTATCCATGAGTTTCAGCCGCTTTGGCTCACCATAACCGGAGATGGTCCGTTCCCGGCAAATCCTTATCACGTTGATTTCACCGACAGCAACGGCGAGCCCTGCAATTTATTTCTGCTGATGTCCGAAAACGGTCGGGGGAAAACCACGATCCTGGCTTTGATGGCTGCCCTGATGTCGACTTTGGGAGAACACCAGCCCAAGGAATATGGAATTGAGGAACTGGATGCCGGGGAACTGCGGGTGCAGTGGGATGTGCGGGTGCGCCTGAGTTGGCGGGGTGAACATTTCAGCGTTGTGCTATCCATTTTTGGCGGGGCCTTGGGGGAGAATTTTGTCTTGAAGCCCTGGGGTGAAGGTGATCTGGCCATCCTTGGGGCGAAATCCTGGCACAGCACCGGTTTCCGACGCAAAGCCCGTGGTGTTCTGGAGGTGATCGGCCGAGGGGACGGTCTGGTGCAAGCCATGCGTGAAACACTTCTGGAATGGAATGGAGATGTGGCAACCAGTAGCCGAGGCTTCGCTGGGAACGACTTTGCGTTACCCACTTTGCTGTCTTTCAGCGCGTATCGGGATATTCCCAGAGTAACAGAGGGGCGATTTATCGCACAACCTGAGCATTGGGCTTATCGTCCGGCCCACATTTTTGATGCCCATGGCGCTCGCTGGCGAGATTCGCTGGACAACCTGTTAGTCTGGCTAAAGTGGCTGGATCAGGACAAGCCAGCTCACGACTCTGAGGGGCGCTTTGGTCGGGCACGCAAGCTGATCAACAAGCACGTGTTCGGTGACTCGCCGGACAAGTATCTGGACGGAATTCGAACGGCAACGTTGGAAGCCGTGGTCAAGAACGGCGAGAGTGTTCACCGCCTAGATCGTTTGAGCAGCGGCGAGAAGAACTTAGTGAACCTTTTCCTGCGCATCGGTGCACACATGACTGCGCAGACCCTCATCCTGATTGATGAGCCGGAAGTGCACCTTCATCCCCGCTGGCAGCACCGGCTGATGCGCCATCTTCGTGAATTCGTGCGGGATACCCCCGGTGTCACCCTGATTATTGCGACCCATTCCCTGGATATGTTCCACGCCTTCGGGTTTGAAGTCCCTGAACAAGGTTTGCGTAAAGGCGGCGAAGTGATCGAAAGCGAGATGGAGTAAGGCATGGGATCGTTCAAGCAAAAAGGCAGCACGGAAAGAATCGAGCAACGCTACTTCGAGCGGGTGCATGTCATTCTGGAATCAGAAGAGGACTACCAGATCGTAGGTGATCGCTGGTTCTTCGATGTCGGTGACGACATCACCTTTGCCCATGCCGATGAAGGGGAAGGAGGGGGCGCGAACAAGGTATGCAGCAAAGTAAACGCCTTGCGTGCCGGAAGAGTTAGTTCTTACGGCATTGTGGATCGTGACGCCATCCGGACTAGCCATCCTGAATTGTGGTGGGAAACGGACGACACGATCTTTATGGCTAAGCAGCCCTTTGAGAGTGTGCGGGTGCTCAGCCGCTGGGAAATCGAGAACTACTTGCTGGACCCGGAAATCATCGAAGAAACGCTGGCAGACATGGAGGCCCGTAGCGTTCGGCGCGGTAGCCAGGCCTTGCTCGCCGTTTACGGCCACCTTGATGCAGCAATAAAGCTCTCAGCGGCCGACATCGTATCCGGTCAACATGGCAAGCGCTTTGACGCCAAGTTGGACAAATGCGATGCCGAACATCTGTACACCCAGATCGCAAAAAAAATCCCGGACCTGGTAGACGAATTGCCTGATGCCGAGGCCAGAATTAGAGCATTTGGGACCAACTATCCTGCCCCTTCTGTCGGCCATTGGGATGGAGTTTGCCGCTTGATTGATGGCAAGCGTTTGTTGCGCCGCCTGCGCCTAATGCACGGCAAGCTCGGCGGGAATGATAGGCGACTGGAATTAGCCAACAAGTTGCGCAATCGGAACCGGGTGCCCACTGAAATCCGCGAATACGTCGACTCCTTCCGGGAGGTAGCTCGCACGGCTGCACCCGTCGGTCGGTAGTTCGCCTACCGCCTGGATGACTCCGTGAGCACTGAAACAACCCGTATCCTGGGCATAGACGCTGGTCTGCGCATCACCGGCTTCGGTGTCATCGAGAAGGTCGGAAACAAGCTCTCCTACGTTTCCAGCGGTTGCATCAAGAGCAACGCGGCCTCCGACCTGCCGGCGCGCCTGGGCACCATCTTTGCCGGCCTCAGCGAACTCCTGGCCCTGCACCAATCGGATCAGGTGGCGATGGAAAAGGTGTTCGTGAACGTGAATCCAAGGATGGGAATTCGATGCGGGCCGTGTAGCCCTTGTAGGTCATGGTGTTCATGGCGTGACTCCGATCACTTCGAGGAAGGCGCGGGCATCCACAACGCTTCGACGCGCACCCATTCCAGCGTACCCGTTGTCGGCTTGGTGAATTGATCGTTCCCATAGATGGTCGCCCCGGTTTTGCCAAGCCCTCAATCGATGACGGTGAGGAAGGTGGAGATTGCAGCCATAGATCCGGACTTTGCTGAGGCGTTTTGCCTCTGTCCCTGATGGAATCTGCTGGTCGATGCCTGATCACGCTATCGCGCTCGAAGCGCAGTGGGAACGCCAGGTTGAATCGACCCCGGTCTGACCTGTCTCGCCATCACGTCATGATTGCCTGTGCAATCGGTGCTTCTCCTTGAGGTTGTTGTCGTCGTTCTACCCGTGCGCCGGGTTTTCCACGGCGCCGATCGCCGGCGGTCCTTTTATAACCCGAGGCGATCGGCGCGGTGGGAAACCCTTGTCATGCCGCCGCCCGGTAACCGGCTTGGTACTCGCGGTCATGCACCAGCAGCGCCCAGACAATGCGGGCATTCTTGTTGGCCACTGCCACGGCGGCCACGTTCTTGTGGCGTCGATCCATGACCCCGGCCAGCCAACTGCCGGCATGCTGCGCTTTACGCTCGGCCACCCGGATAACTGCCCGTGCCCCATGGATCAACAGGGTGCGCAGGTAGCTGTCGCCTCGCTTGCTGATACCCAGCAGCGTCTGTTTGCCGCCGCTGGAGTGCTGTCGCGGCACCAGTCCCAGCCAGGCCGCCAGTTGCCGGCCATTCTCGAATTGCCCGGCATCGCCGATGGAGGCCACCAGGGCACTCGCCGTGAGCGGGCCGATACCGGGAATCCCGGCCAGTTTCCGGCTTGCCGCGCTCTCTCGGTGCCAGGATTGGATCTGCTCTTCCAGTTCCCTGACTTGGCGGTCGAGTTCCTTGAGGTGGTCGCCAAGGCGCGCAATCAGTTGACGAAAGATGTCGGGCAGCCCGTTTTCGCCGTCTTCCAATATCTCGGGCAACTGCCTGCCGATGTACGCAATTCCCCGCGGAATGATGATGCCGTGTTCGGCCAAGAGGCCACGGATTTGATTGGCTTGTGCCGTCCGTGCCTTGACGAAGCCTTGCCGGGCACGGTGCAGCGCCAGCACCGCCTGCTGTTCGGGACTCTTGATCGGCACGAAGCGCATGTTCGGCCGGCTGACCGCCTCACAGATCGCTTCCGCATCAGCGGCATCGTTCTTGTTGGTCTTGACGTAGGGCTTCACAAACTGCGGTGCGATCAGTTTGACGGTATGCCCCATCCCTTGCAGCTTGTTGGCCCAATAATGGGCACTGCCACAGGCCTCCATGCCGATCAGACAAGGCGGCAGGTTGGCGAAGAACGTCACCATCTGGCCCCGCTTCAGGGGCTTCTTCAAAACGGCCTTGCCACGCTCATCCACGCCATGGACCTGAAACTGGGTCTTTGCCAGATCAATGCCTATCGTCGTAATCTTCATCTCGGTCGCCTCTCTTCGGTCAGTGGGAATTTCTATTCGCCACACTTTGGCACTTCAGATGCCGGTTTGGGGAGGGGCGACCATTCCATTACGCTCCGGCGTGGGAATGCCGCTAGTGACGCTCCAGCGTCACGAGTTGCCGGATACCGGTGGCACGGGCGGATTCCGGGACGCTGGAGCGTCCAGGGATGCATTCCCACGCTGGAGCCTGGGAACGATCAATGGCCGCTCTCCCTCTGTCGGCGATCCGGTCGGCGAGGGCCAGGGCCGCGTCGATGCAGGCGGTGGTGGAGACGCCGGCGAGGTAGTTGCCGGTGATGGCGAGGCCGGGATATTCCGCCTCCAGTCCCTTGAGCGCCGCCAGCAAGGTCTCGTGGCCGAGGCCGGGCTGGGGC
>JAHJDE010000097.1 GCA_018812525.1 Gammaproteobacteria bacterium | reverse complement strand
GAGCAAAACCGCCTATTTCCGCGGCAGAGCCGCTCCCACCGCCGTGGGAGCGGCTCTGCCGCGAAACAGATCGATTGAAGATCGGCCAAAGATGGCCTGAAGATGAGATGCGAGATGTACAAGTTATTTCCGGACAGTTCCAAAGGATGGAAAGGCCGCCTCGCCCCTGATCATTCTGGCACCCCCTACGCCTACGGCGGCCAGCCGTAATTGTTCACGGATACGGGGGATTCTGGCGTAGTGTCTCTTTAGCAGCAGGGGTGCGGCCAGTGTCGTCATGGCGATGACGATGACCAGAGCGGCGTAGACGTTGGGGTTGAGGATGCCCGATTTCTGCCCCAGTTCGGCAAAGATCAGGCCGACCTCTCCCCGCGGCAGCATGGCGAGTCCGATGGCCAGGCGTTCATGGAGGGTGCCGGAGACGACCAGGGCGGCGCTCAGCTTGCCGAGGGCCGCCGCCAGCAGCAAGGAGAGGGAGAGGCCCCAGATGAGGATCTCTCCCCAGTCGATGGCGCGCAGGTCGAGGGAAAGGCCGACCATGACGAAGAAGATCGGGGTGAACAACTGGGCGATTGGACGCAACTGGTTTTCGATGCGGTGGGCGAAATCGGGGTCCTGGTGCAGGGCGACGCCGAAGGGCAGGAAGAAGCGACGGGAGAGGGCAAGTCCGGCGGCAAAGCCCCCCAGCAACTCGGGCGCACCCACGGCATGGGCCAGCCAGGCGAAGAAGAGCACCAGGGAGACCACGCTGGTGGGGATCAGCCCCGGTGTTTCGCTGAGGGTGTCGAAGTGGCGAATGACCAGGGAGATGATACGGGCCGCGAAGGGGGCCAGGGCAAAGAAGATCCCGATGAAGAACAATACCTGGCCGGCGTTGATCAGGCTGATGCCGCCGGAGGTGGAGAAGTCATAGAGCAGGGCGAGCAGGACGACGCCCAGGATATCGTCAATCACGGCGGCACCGAGCACTACCTGGGCCTCGGGGGTGTCGCGGCGGTGGAGATCGGTGAGGACGCGCAGGGTGATGCCGATGCTGGTGGCGGTCAGGGTTCCACCGATGAACAGGGCCGGCAGGAGCGGAAAGCCGAACAGACCATGGCTGACACCGAATCCCAGCAGGAAGGGGAGCAGGAACCCGACCACGGCCACGACCGCCGCCCGCGATCCCGCGTGGGCGAGGCGCCGCACATCGGTGTCCAGGCCCACATCGAACAACAGCAGGATGATTCCTACTTCGGCCAGGAGTTGAAAGACCTCTGATGGCGCGAGGAAGCCAAGCAGGCTCGGGCCGAGGACCACCCCCGCCAATAGTTCGCCGATGACCGAGGGCGCCTTGAGTCGCGTGGCGATTTCGGCAAACAAGCGTGCCGTGAGCAGGATAATGAGCAGTTGCAGGAAAAAGGAGTGGGCTTCCATATTGCTCAGAATAGGCCAAAATGGGCGCGACTTCAGGGGGAGGCAGCGATGTCACATCAGGTCGAGATCATTGATTCAAGCCAGGTCTACAGGGGCTTCCTGAAATTGGGGAGCTACCGCTTGCGCCATACCCTGTTCGCGGGTGGCTGGGGCCGGGAGCTTGTGCGGGAGCGGCTGGAGGGTCTGGGAGCGGCGTCCGTACTCCTTTACGACCCCGATGGGGACCGGGTGGCGCTGTTGGAGCAGTTCCGGATCGGCGCCCTGGAGGACGGGGAGGGGGCCTGGCTCTTGGAGACGGTGGGCGGCCATATCGGTGTCGGCGAGGATGCCGAACAGGTGGCGCGGCGCGAATCGGTGGAGGAAGCGGGCTGCGAATTGCGCGCCCTGATCCCCATCTGCCGGTTCTGGGTCAGTCCGGGAATCTCCGACGAGCGCATCAGCCTCTATTGCGGCATCGCCGATCTCAGCGGTATCGGCGGTATCCATGGCCTGGAGGAGGAGGGCGAGGACATCCGCGTCAGGGTGGTGTCTGCCGAAGAGGCGCTGGCCGAACTCTATGTGGGCCGCGCCAATTCCACCAGCATCCTCATCGCCCTCCAGTGGCTGGCCCTGAACCGGGAGCGGCTGCGGGCGGGGGATTATTGAGGTAGTGCGTCGGCGCGCCCCGCGCTGAGAATTCAGATACTCAGCCGCCGCAGGGCGATGTCCTCCTCGCTCTCGTTCCACATCTCCTGAAAACTGTTGGCGAGGTCGCGGGCGCGGCTGGGGTTGTGGAACTCGACCCGGCCATCCAGCCGGGTCTGCCATTTGCGGTAGACGAAGGCGGTGTCGTCCGCCAGCATGAAGTTCTCCGCCGGCTCCCGGCGGGCCTCTTCCAGCGGCCGGAAGATCCGGATCTTGCTCGGCAGGCGCCCGGCCAGGGCCACGACGCCGTGTCCCTCCCGCTGCACCTTCTCGTTGCTTTGCAGCAGGATGAAGATCGAGGGATCGGGGTTGCGGGTCGCCAGGCGCTTCAGTTCGTTGATCAAGGACCTGTTGTCGTAGATGCTGCCGTCCAGGTCGTGACTGAAGATACGGATGCTGCGGCGCGCCTGCCGCGCCAGGCTGAGACAGGCGGCACGGAAGGCCTCGCGGCTGTGCAGGGCGATGGCGTCCCGGGTCTCGCCCAGGACGCCCCGGTCGATCATCTCCAGCGACTCATCAACCCGGTAATGGGGTTCCCGGTAGGCGAACTCGGAGAGGGGCTCCGAATCCAGGGGCCGGCTCATGAGCCGATGGGGGATACCCGCCTCCATGAAGACCGGCCCCTGGGGCTCGAACCCCATCTTTTGATAATAGGGGACCACCCGCTCCTGGGCCTGGAGAAAGACGGACTCAAGATGGCGCTGGGCGGCGACTTCGAGCAGGGCCTCCATCAGGGCCGATCCGATGCCGGCGCGGCGCCAGTCCGGCAGGATCGCCATGCGGCCGATATGTCCCTCGGGCAGCATGCGCGCCGTGCCGATCGGCTGGCCCTCGGCGTCCTGCGCCAGGAGATGGACCGCCGAGGGGTCGCGCCCGTCCCACTCCAGATCGGCGGGGATGCCCTGCTCCCGGACGAAGACCTCCTCGCGGATGGACTGGATGGCGAGCCGGTCCAGCCGCCAGTCGGCGAGCCGGATGGAGAAGGCGCGGGGGGGCTGTTCGGTCACCGGGCGGCTTGCCCTTGTTTGGGGCGGATCTCATCCAGCCGCTTCTGCACGATGGCGACCATCACCGAGGCGGCGTAGGTATATTCGAGGACGGCATTGACGAGGCCTTCCAGTATCGGGATCTCTGCGGTGGTCAGACGGCCCAGATCGGCCTGGGGACCCATCTCCCCGAGAATGCGGACGCCGGCAACCATCTCCACAAGCCGGGGGGGGATGATCCCCTTCGCAGCGATATCCTGGAGCCGTTCCAGAAAGCCGCCCCCCTCTGCCTGCTGGTCGATGCAGACCAGATCGAACACCCGGCCCAGGAGGACGCCAAAGGCAATGGAATCGATGGGCTTGACCTTGATGGCCGCCGAATAGGCGTTGGCGATGGCCTTGGGAAGCCCGATCAGTTTCCTGGGTCTGGCCGGATAGAGCCATTTGTATTCGGGGCCGGAGTCCTCAGGTAGATACTCATGCCAGTAGCCCTTGCGGAGGACGATCCCGCCACAGGCGCTGCACCTGCCCAGTTCCCAGAATGGCCCCTCGTCCCAATCGAACGGAGCGCCCACATGGGAATGGGTGACGACCTCGCTGTAGCTCGCAACAATCCGCATGGGCCCCTGATTTCCACAGTGACCGCAAGTGACTGACTCTGTAAATGATTCCTTCATCAGGTCACATACCCCCGTTGAGCCCCAGCCCAAGTTTAACGCCCTATCTAACCCGGATATTTCATAAATTCACCGTGCCCTCGCTTGGCCTTTGATCCGCCAAGGAATTTTCTGAGTGAGCGCCGTATCGGGCTATACGGTCGAGCGAAGAAAAATCCTTGGCGAATCAAAATCCGGCGCGATCATCACGGCAATTTATGAAATATCCGGGCTAATAACTCTTGTGCAATCAGCCTATTAATTGAGGAACTTGCAAAATGGCCTTCCTGACCATTTTGCAAGACGAAAACGAAAAATGCGATTTTTCGTTTTCTTCATTTTCAATGGCTTAGGCCATTGAAAATGGTGGTTCATCCCTGAACCGCAAGAGGTTCTTGCAGTTTTTCAAGAACCTCAATTGAAGAGCATCTTTGCCAAGTGGCACTACAAATACAGAATTCTTTGAATTTTTCCCTCTCCTTTGAGGGAGAGGGCCTATCGCATTGGCTAATCATACCCCTCTCTCCCGCTTATTCCACGATCTGTGCCACGTCTGTGTGGCCTGGCGAGCGGGCCAAAGAGGAAGGGATATCGGAGCCGACTTTGTACAATTGGTTGAAGCAAGCCAAAGAACGAGGTGTCCCAGTGCCTGGAAGTGGAAGAAAAGGCGTGACCGTTACGCCTTGGGCGAAAAATGGGGTCTGACCCCATTTTTTTTTCGATAGTCCTGAAGAAGGGCGGGCTGTGCTCGCTAGTCGAAGCCTCGGCGCATCCCGATGTCGGGCACAGCCCGACCCGTTCTGGGAAGTTAGATGACGTTGTTCTGTATTGTCCTTTGCCGGTGGATGACCCAGCATCTAAACCGGGATAAAATCCCCACCTTTATCATTTCCGGGGATGTGTCAATGATTCAGGGCAGCCTGGTCGCGCTGGTGACGCCAATGGCCGAGAACGGCGCGGTGGACTTTGAGTGTCTGCGGCGTCTGGTGGAGTGGCATGTGCAAGAGGGGACCGACGCCATTGTTTCGGTCGGCACCACAGGGGAGTCCTCTACCCTGGACGAACAGGAGCACTGTGAGGTCATTCGTCGCACCATCGAGTATGTGGCCGGCAGGATCCCCGTGATTGCGGGCACCGGCGCCAATTCCACCGCCGAGGCGATTCATCTGACCCGTCAAGCCAAGGAGATGGGGGCCGATGCCTGTCTGTTGGTGACCCCCTATTACAACAAGCCGACCCAGGAGGGGTTGTATCTCCACTTCAAGGCCGTGGCCGAGGCGGTGGATATCCCCCAGATCCTTTATAACGTGCCCGGACGGACCGCCTGCGACATGAAACCGGAGACGGCGGGCCGGCTTGCGGAACTTACGAACATTGTTGGCATCAAAGAGGCGACCGGCGATCTGGAGCGGGTCGCCGCCCTGCGCGGTCTCTGTGGCGAGGGGTTCGCCCTCTACAGCGGCGACGATGCCACCGCCCGGGAGTTTATTCTGCTCGGCGGCAACGGGGTCATCTCGGTGACGGCCAATCTGGTCCCCGCGCGCATGCATCGCATGTGCCGGGCGGCCCTCGATGGGGACAGGGATGCCGCTCAGGCGTTCGACAACGGGATCGCGTCCTTGCATGAAAAGTTGTTTGTGGAGTCCAACCCGATCCCCGTCAAATGGGCACTGGCCCAGATGGGGCGGATTCCGGCCGGTATCCGGCTACCCCTGACGCCCCTGTCGGAATCGGCGCGCCCCCTGGTTCACAACGCCATGGCTCTGGCCGGTCTAATCTAGTTCACTCTGTTCATCGGATTTTGTAATGAGCCATTTGAAGCGAGCAATCCTCCTGGTCACGGCCCTTTCCCTGACCGCCTGTCTCTCCGCCCCCAACCTGGAAGGGGTGGTGGCGGACCGCAAGGTCGAATACAAGAAGTCGCGGGCGGCGGAGCAGAACCTGGAGGTCCCGCCCGATCTCACCAAGGAGAGCATGGACGACAGCATGGCGGTGCCCGACATCACCCCGAGCGGCACGGCAACCTATTCCGAGTACGCCGGCGAGCGCAAGCCCGAGGGCGAGCCGGCATCCCCCACGGCCACGACCACAGACACGGCCGGCAACGTCCTGCCCACCGTCAAGGACGTGGAACTGAAGCGCGACGGGGAGACGCGCTGGCTGATCATCAATTCGCCGCCGGGGGAGGTCTGGCCCTCGCTGATCTCCTTCTGGCAGGAGAACGGCATTCTGCTGCTGGAGCAGGATCCGGAGGCGGGCGTGATGCGCACGGCCTGGCTTGAAAACCGCGCCGACATCAAGTCCGACTTCATCACCGACACTATCCGCAAGGCATTTAGCGGCCTCTACAGCGCCGGTACCCGCGACCAGTTCCGGGTACGTCTGGAGCAGGGCGAGAAGGAGGGGACCTCGGAGCTCTACCTGACCCATCGTGGTATGCAGGAGAAGGTCATGACCGGCTCCACCAACGAGGGCGAGCAGGCGGTCTGGGTGCCCAGGGAGACCGACCACGGCCTGGAGGCCGTGATGCTGCGCCGGATCATGATCAGTCTCGGCGTCACCGAGAAGCGCGCCAATACCCTGCTTACCGGCAAGGAGGGCGGGCAACAGCAGCGGCAGGCCCGTTCCGAGCTGCAACACAACAAGGACCTGGTGGCCCTGCGCATCAACGAAAGCCTGGAGCGTTCCTGGCGCCTGACCGGCACAGCCCTCGACCGGGTTGGTTTCGCCGTGGAGGACCGCAACCATTCCGATGGCATCTACTACGTCCGTTACAACGACCCCTACGCCGATCAGGAAAAGAGCAAGAGTTTCCTTTCCAAGCTGGCCTTCTGGGGCGACGGCGACAAGGGAATCGACAAGGTCAACCAGTACCAGGTGCGCCTGACTTCCGAGTCCGACCATACCCTGGTCGCGGTCCACAGCGACAAGGGCGAGCGCGTCAATACTGATACGGCGGCCCGCATCCTGACCCTGCTGCACGAGCAAATCAAATAAGCGCCTTGGCTCTGGGGAGATCCTTCCGGGGAGACGAGGCCTGCGCTTCGTCTCCCTCGCCAGCGGCAGTAGGGGCAACGCCCTGCTGATCGAAACTTCGATTTTCCGTTCATGGTGATCTCTTCGGCTTTGCTCGGGAGATGCGGCCCAGATCGAAGGTGGTAGAATCCTGGCCCCATGCGACTCTCCGACTTTCACTACGACCTTCCCGATGAGCTGATCGCCCAGTTCCCCACCGATCGGCGGGGGGAGAGCCGGCTTTTGTGCCTGGACCGGGGCCGGATTGAGGATCGGCTGTTCAGGGACATCGAGGAAATGCTCCTGCCGGGCGACCTGCTGGTGCTGAACAACACCCGCGTAATGCGGGCGCGGTTTCATGGACGCAAGGAGACCGGTGGCGCGGTGGAGGTGCTGCTGGAGCGTCTGCTGCCGAATGGCACGGCCCTGGCCCAGGTGCGGGCGAGCAAATCCCCCAAGCCCGGTTCCCGGCTCCTTCTCGGCGAGACCCCGGTGCTCATGGAGCGGCGCGAGGAGGGGTTCTTCCGCCTGCGTCCTGAGCGGGGCGACTGGACAGAATTGATGTCCGAGGCCGGCCATTTACCGTTGCCACCCTACATTCGCCGCGAGGACAGCGACTTCGACGAGGCCCGTTACCAGACCGTCTTTGCCCGTCGCGATGGGGCAGTGGCAGCCCCGACCGCCGGGCTCCATTTCGAAAAGGCGTTGCTGGATCGGCTGCAAGCGAAGGGCGTCGAACTGGCCGAGGTAACCCTTCATGTGGGGGCGGGCACCTTCCAGCCGGTGCGGGTAGAGAATATCCACGAGCATCAAATGCACAGCGAATGGCTGGAGGTAAGCCCCGCAGTTTGCGATCAGGTTACTGCTGCGCGGGCGCGCGGCGGCCGGGTGGTCGCGGTCGGCACCACATCGGTTCGCAGTCTGGAGACAGCGGCGGCGGCCGGGGAACTGCAACCCTATTGTGGCGAGACCCGTCTCTTCATTACGCCGGGCTTCGAATTCCGGGTGGTCGATGCCCTGATCACCAACTTCCACTTGCCGGAATCGACCCTGCTGATGCTGGTCTGCGCCTTCGCCGGCTACGAGGAAACCATGGCGGCCTACCGCCACGCCGTGGCAGAGCGCTATCGCTTCTTCAGCTACGGTGATGCCATGTTCGTCCGGCGGGGACGCTGCAGTTGACCCTGTCGTAGGGGCGGGCTGTGCCCGCCAGTCGAGGCCTCTGCGCGTCCCGATGCCGGGCGCAGTCCGACCCCGTTCTGGGACGTTAGATGACGTTGTCCTGGTGCTCAAAGAACCCGAGTCGAATTGGCGAGCAAGGAAGATTACGGTGTAAGGCGTCGAGCAAGAATAACTTGAGCAATATTGCGCTCGGATTTAGGTCAGATTTGGCCGATCTTCAATCGATCAATTTTCGCGGCAGAGCCGCTCCCACGGCGGTGGGAGCGGCTCTGCCGCGAAAATAGGCGGTTTTGCTCAATCAGATCGCCCAAAAAGCCGGTCGACCTGAATAGTTACATTACGGTTTTGTAATCTTGACGTCAGCTTCCTGTCAGAGGGCGGCATGGATACTGAAACCTCCAACCACCCAAGGTCCCAGGAGGACATATGAAAATCCTTTCCGCCATTGCCGTCGCCGGCGCCCTGATTCTTTCCGCCCCCTTTGCCTTTGCCCAGGAGATGGGCATGAGCCATGGTGCGATGATGCCCGCTTCGAGCCAGGGCATGAGTGATCTGATGTCCGATGGAACGGTCAAGAAGCTGGACAGCGGTGCCGGCACGGTCACCCTGGCCCACGGACCCATGGAGAATCTGGGCATGCCCGGCATGACCATGAGCTTCCCGGTGCAGGACAAGGCCATGCTCGAAGGACTCAGCGTCGGCGCCAAGGTGAAATTCCACGCGGAACAGATGGGTGAGGTCATCACCATTACCAAGATCGAGCCCGTTAATTAGGCGATTGCCGGAAATTAATATCCCAGATTGCGCAGGATTTTCGTTCCCCTGCAAGGCACCACAGGCGGCGCATAGTCGAACTATGTAACGCCTGGGGCAACGCCGCAGGGGGGCGAAAAGACAAGCAAGATAGGTTCTTGCAAAACTGCAAGAACCTCTTGCGGTTCAGGGATGAACCGCCATTTTCAATGGCCTAAGCCATTGAAAATGAAGAAAACGAAAAATCGCATTTTTCGTTTTCGCCTTGCAAGATGGCCAGGATGGCCATTTTG